>CAYZWG010000075.1:6138-16637 GCA_964481605.1 uncultured Planctomycetaceae bacterium | reverse complement strand
GCCGGGCTCAACGCAGTGCCGTCGTCTCGGCAAAGCCGTACATCACGTTGAAGTTCTGCACGGCGGCCCCCGAGGCTCCCTTGATCAGGTTGTCCAGGCACGAAATCGTGAGCACGCGGCCGCGAACCATGCGGACCGTGACGTCGCAGAAGTTCGAGCCGGCGGTGTCCTTCGTGCCCGGCAAATGTTCGACCACGCGGACAAAAGGCTCCTCGGCGTAAAACTCACGGAGGGTCTCCAGCAGTTGTTCCTCGCTGAGTTGGCGGGTCGGCTGCGAATAGGTCGTGCTGAGGATACCGCGGTCCATGGGGATCAGGTGGGGGGTGAAAACCACCTCCACGTTCTGGTCCGCGGCGAGGCTGAGGATGCGATCGATCTCGGGGGTGTGGCGGTGCCGGCCCACGTTGTAGGCCGACACGCTCTCGTTGCACTCGGGATAATGGGTGATCAGCTTGGGCGTTCGCCCCGCGCCCGAGACGCCGCTCTTGGCGTCGACAATGATCGTTTTCGGCTCGATCAGACCCGCCTTCAGCAGGGGCGCCAGCGCCAGAATGGCGGCGGTGGGGTAGCAGCCGGGATTGGCCACCAGCGGCGCGGGGGCGATTTGCTGGCGGAACAGTTCGGGCAGCCCGTAGGGCACCTTGCCCAGCCGATCGGGGTCGGGATGCTTCTGCCCGTACCAGTCGGCAAAGACCTGGGCGCCGGCCAGGCGGTAGTCGGCACTGAAGTCGACCACCCGGCACCCGCCCTCCAAAAGATGGGGAACCAGTGAGCCGCTGACCCCGTGGGGCAGACAACTGAACACGCACTCCGCCCGGGCCGCCACCTCCGCCGGGCTGAGGCTTTCCGTGATGAGGTCGAGCCGCCCGGTGAGCGAGGGATGGACCATGGCCACATGAGGATTTCCCTCTTGGCGGCTGGTCACGGCGACGATTTCCGCCTCCGGGTGGTTCAATAGCAGCTTAATCAGCTCCAAGGCCGTGTAGCCCGTGGCACCGAGAATGGCAATCCTGGTCATGGCACCGGCAGCCTTCAACGATCCGCGCGAGTTGGTCCGAAGCATCTGAGTATACCCGGCGCCGCGAACGACCGCCAAGGGGGTATGGCGGCGAACGCTGACCCGCGCCGAACGGGCGGGGCCGAACGCCGCATCAGAGGGTGTTCACCAGCTTCTGGCGGATGAAGACTTCGAGCTTGCCGTCGACGGGTGAGAAACGGATTTGCCGGCCCTGCCCCCCACCGAGGTCCTCGGCCACGATCGGAATGCCGACCTGGCGGAGATGCTCCTTCACGGCCTCGCAGTTCCGCCGGCCCACATCGCGAATCGTCCTGGGGCCGAACATCGTGGCCCCGCCCGCGATCTTGGCCACCAGGCGCCGCGGGTTGGCCCCGTGACGCATCATCATTCGCCGCAGTTCGGCGACGGCCGTATCGGCGAACTTCCCGGCCGGCTTCTGCACGCCGTTGCTGTCGGGCAAGACGACGTGGGCCAGAGCGGCCGTCTTGCCGACGCGATCCCAGAGCACGACGCCGACGCAGGAGCCGAGCAATGTCTCCAGCACCTGATGCCGGTCGGCATAGTCGATTCCGGCCATGTTGATCCGAACGATTTGCGTCTGGCTGGCGGCGATCGTCATCGAAATCGGTTTCCGGCTACGGACGGCGAGGGGGTTCGACCAGGAGCAGCCGGCCTGCGGCGTCCTGGCCGGCCGTCCGGGCTGCCCCCTTTGAGAATCGTTCAAGTGTAGCTTATCGTGGTTGACCACGTGGAGGTGCAGTGGCGATTGTGCCGCCTATGCGGATGGCAGGGCGCGGCGAAGCGATCGCTGCCGCGCTGAAGAACAACGGGCCGGCGGTTATTTCTTCAGGCGGTCGCGGAAGAGCCACTTCAACAGCGTGCCCAGCGGCCGATTGCGGAGCGCGGCCGCCAGCAGCCGGTTCGTCAGCCCGGGCACACAGATGACCTTTCCTCGGGGCAGGGCCCGAAGCGAAATCTCCACCACCCGCTCGGCCCTCATCCAGAGGAACCCGGGAATTTGTGAGCGGTCCCACTTTTCGTACTCCGGCGAATCGTGGAACTCGGTATAGGTGAACCCCGGGCAGAGGGCTTGAACGCGCACCCCGGTTCCCGCCAGTTCCGATTGGAGCGACTGGCTGAAGGAATTGAGGTAGGCCTTGGTGGCGCTGTAGGTGACGCTCCCCGGGCCGGTGACGAAGGCCGCCATGGAGGAGACGTTGACGATCGAGCCGGCACCGCGGGCGATCATCCCCGGCAAAGCCGCCTTGGTCAGGCGGACCGTGGCGACCACGTGGACGTGGATCATCTCCAGATGCCGGGCGATCTGGCCGTCGACGAACGTGCCGCCCACGCCGAATCCCGCGTTATTGACCAGCATGGCCAGGCCGGGCGGTTGGGCAACGCGCTGTTCCAGCCTCGCCACATCTACCGCATCGGCCAGGTCGGCCGGGCAGACCTCGACGCCAACGGCGAACTTCGATTGAAGCTTGTTGCGCAATCGCTCCAGCCGCTGCCGGCGGCGGGCAACCAGGATGAGGTCGAAACCCTTGGCGGCCAGCCGCTGGGCAAACGCCCGGCCGATGCCGCTGGAGGCACCGGTAATCAGCGCCGTCCGGCGATCGGTCGAATCGGTGGCGGGCTGCTGTTTCGGAGTTGTCATTTTGCACGACCGCATCGAAACGCCGGTCCGGTGCGGCAAGCGCTCGCACCCCAAGCCGCGCGTTCTCAATCATGCCGATCAGGCCGCTTGCAGCGTTCGGCGCGGGTCTCCCGACCCCGCCGAGACCGGGGCGTACCGCTTGCGATTCATTCCTCATGCAGCTCGAACTCGTCGCCCTCGGATTCGTCGCTGACATCGATTTTTCCGAACCGCGCGGCGGGATTCTCGGGTTGTCCGGCCGCCGCGGCCCCGGCCTGGGCGGCCGCCGGCGCCCCCTGCCCGGTGTAGGGACGGCGCAAGAAGGCGATCCAGGCGGGCTCGTTCTTGACGTTCCTTCCGTAGACAACCGAAACGAGCTCCCAGCCTTCTTGTCCCAGCGGATTGAGTTCCTTGACCAGGTAGGCCTCCGTCTTGCGAGTCAAGCAGAAGTATTCCCACTTCTGCTGGGCGTGAACCGTAGCCGTTTTGACCATCTGTTACCTCCCGTGGGCCAGAAGATTCAGGGTCGGGTGGCCGGCGCCGACAGCGCAGGCCATTTGCTCTTCTCGCCGTGCTCCCCATGGTACGAAAGACCCGCTGCCACCGCAAGCAGTCCCTTTTTCGGCGTGGGTCCGCCCCTGTTCGGCGTGGGTCCGCCCGCCCCTGTTCGGCGCGGGTCCGCCCGCCCCCGTTCGGCGCGGGTCTCCCGACCCCGCCGAAACCGCCGACCGCAGCCCCGTAGGCCGGATCGCGATCCGGCACCGTGGCTCCCACGCAGGACATTGCCCCGGCGGCGCCGGATCACGATCCGGCCTACACGCTGCTCACGATGCAACCAGCCGCCGCAACACCGCGGGCGATAACTGCCCCAGTCGGTCGATCACCAGGTGGGCCTGGGCCAATTCCGCCCGCGTTCGTCCCGTGCTGGCAAAGCCGACGCTTTTCATGCCGGCGGCCCGGGCCGCCGCCACGCCGGCCGGGGCATCCTCGACGACCACGCACTGCCGGGGAGGAATCTCCAGTCGCTCGGCGGCGATCAGAAAGACCTGGGGATCGGGCTTGCCGCGGGTGACGTCCATCCCGCTGACCACCGCCTGGAACCGCTCCGTGGCTCCCAGGCGGTCCAGCACCAAGGCGATATTCTCAGGTGGTCCGGAAGAGCCCACGGCCAGTCGGAAACCGTCCTTGGCCAAGGCTTTCAGTAGGGCGTCGGCCCCGGCCATGGCGGGGAAATCCTTCTCCACGATGCGGCGAAAGGCCGCCTCCTTGCGCTGGTCCATGCGGCGGACCTGTTCGTCGCCGTAGCGGTCTTGCGACCAGAGGGCGGCGATGATCTCGCGGCTGGTACGACCAAAGGTGGCGGCGAATTCCTCCTCCGTAACGATTCGCCCCTGCTCGGCGGCGACCGCCTTCCAACTGGCGTAGTGGGCCTGGTAGCTGTCGACCAGCACGCCGTCCATGTCGAAGATCGCGGCGATGGCTTGCCGGCTCATGCGCGTGCCTTTTCTTGCCGGTTGAGGCGATCCGTTGATTCAACAGCAACGCTCGGCGCGGGGCTGCCGACCCCGCCGAAAGCGCCGACCGCAGATATCCTAATATGACAGCGTTACTTACTTGGGCAGCGCCGCCTTGGGCTCCCTCCCGCCGTCCCCGGTGGGGGTAACACCTGAAATCCCAAGACTTTACGTTCTTCGACTAAACAGTTACCTACTTTTTTTATTCCTCTTGCGGCTGGCCGCGAAGGCCGTGAGGAAAACCAACACCGCGAGAAGCCCCACGGCGAACCATTTCCCGTAGACCAGAAGGGGAATCGACAGCCGGCCCAAGTCGACGCGGATCTGGCGGCCTGCCGGCAGCGGCGTGCCATGATATTCGAACACGACTTCTCCTGGTTTGACGCTGCGTCCGGCGGCCAGCGAACAGGCCACTTCCTCCGGCTTGTCCGTGGCCACCCGCACCGACACGTCGGAGCACGGCAGGTCGAGCGCCCGCTGCCAGGTGCGGTGCCGCTGCTCGTTTCGCAGCACGTAGGTAAACCCCAACTCCCGCTGGCCAGGTGTCCAGGGGATTCCGGTCACCAGGCTTCCGCCCGCCAGCAGGAAACGACGCCCGTAGAACTCCTTGTCGAAGGTCACCTGTTCAAAGTCGGAGGGGATGTGCAGGCACAAGGTCACCGCTTCCTGGTCCTCGCTGGGGGCTTCGCCCACGTAGCAGGTCTTCGTGGGGTTTTCGATGAGGATCGTTTCCGAGACTTTCAACACACCGGGTTCCGGTCGGATGACAATTTCGTGCCGTCGTGCCACGAGGGGATTGGGTTTGCCGATGGCATCACAAACTTTCAGTTTCACACCCACGGTCGTGTTGGACGGTGTGAGACGGATGGCGGGGCCGGGATAATGCACTCCGCCCCAGTTGGCGCCGGGCAAGTAGATCGTTCCCGCGGTGGAAAGATGTTGGAAGAGGAATTTCCCCTTGGCGTCCGTGGTGGTCTCGGCCACGGGAGCGAATTGATCGTCCAATTTCCTTCGCAGAACGACTTCGGCGCCGGCAACCGGCTGCCCGTCGGCGGCGTTGACGACGATGCCACCGACATATCCGTTGCCTTCGTCCCCGGATGCGGTCGAAGCCATCGCGGCGATCAACAGCAGTGCCTGAGCGAACACGGCGAACTCCTCGATCCACGGTAGTGGCCGGAGGGGAAGGGACGCGACCTGGTGTGCCGGGCGGCCACGGTCAGGCCGCCCGCGACGAGGGCTCCTCCACCTCCCCGGTTTCCATCCGGCGCTGCAACGATTCGAGCCTCCGCGCCAGGCGGCCGTGCTCGGTGCTAAGTCGGGCGACATAGAGGGCGACCGCCAGCCAAACAATCAAATAGGCGACGACAAATGTTCCCATGGTGGGTCCTCGCTTGGTTTTCGCGTGAGAGGAATTCGCATCCGCAAGGGGCGTGCCGTTCACTCATACCCTTGCTGCTCCAGCAAGGCCAGCCGTTGCTGCAAATCGAGTTGCCGCCGCCGGTAGTCCAAGAGCAAGACGAAAAAGCCGCTGAATCCGACGACGGCCAACAGCAGTACGACGAGCATCAGCGGTTCGGCTTCCGGCGAGGTGGGATGGATTCCGCGGAAGAGGCGTGTGGCCAGCAGCACCAGCGGAACCTCGATGGCTCCCACCACGGCCATCACCGCACCCAAACGAGCGCGGTGATGCGGGTCTTCCAGCGCCCTTCGCAGGATCAGGTATCCGGAATAGATCGCCCAGAGGACGAAGGCGGTCGTCAGCCTGGGATCCCAGGTCCACCAGGTTCCCCACGCTTCGTGGGCCCAGAGCGACCCGGTGATCAGGGTGAGGCTGCAACACAGCCAGCTCACTTCCCCCGTGGCCTGGGCCCAGTGGTCCCAGGCGAGTTCGCGGCGCACAAGGTACAGCAACCCCGCAAGGGCCATGAAGGGGAATCCGGCCAACGCCACCCAGGCCACGGAAACATGCACGTAGACGATCCGCTGAGCGTGTCCCATGGTGGTTTCCGTGGGGGCAATGAGACAGACGGCAACGATTGCCAGGGCCAACAGACTGCTCACCACAGCCCGGGCCAGCCACTCTCGCCCCGCCACACCGCGTCCCACCAGGTTCATTTTCTCATTCCTCGATGACGTACTCGAAAAGGAGTGTTCCGGCCACGATGAAAGTGAAGGCGAAGCAACCGAGCAATTGCATCCAACTCCACCACGCGGGGCCGAAATCTCCTTCGATGACAAAGGAAGTCGCATTGGCCGCGGCCAGCACAACGGGGATCACCGCGGGCAAGGCCAACAAGGGCAGAAGGTTTCCCTCCCCCTGCGCACGGTTTGCCAACGCGCTTAGCAGCGTTCCCACCGCGGCCATGCCCAAGTCGGCCAGCACGGCCACCGCAATCATGGCCTCCGCTCGCGCCAGCAGCGGCACGTCGCAGAGAATCACAAAGAGCGGGACCAGCACCACTTCCAGGGCCACCAGGGCCACAAAGTTGACCGCCATTTTCGCCAGGAAGATCATTGCCGCGGAGACCGGGTACGTCCGCAGCGCTTCCCAGCAACCTTCTTCTCGCTCGGAAGCGAACGATCGATCCATGGCCATCGTGCCGGCGAAGAAAACCGCCAGCCAGAAGAAACCTCCGGCCAGTTTCCCTTTTTGGGCGGGGAGAAGGTCCATCTGGAACCCGAACACCAAGGTAACTACCGTTCCCATCAACAACATCGCCGGCCACACGCGGCCCGCGCGGCACTCGGAGCAAAGGTCCTTCTGGATCAGCCACCATAGTTTCGCTGCCACGTGGGATCTCCCCCATCAAGCGGCCCGAGCGGAAACCCGCCCGCCTGCCGTCGACACAGCCACGGCACCTTCGGCGGGCCGCAGCTTTCCCGCCCGCAACACCAGGACCTGATCGCCAAGCGCTTCGGCAAGGGACGGATCGTGGGTGCTGAAGCAGATTGTTCGGTTGCTTCGTTTGAACTCTTGCAGCAACGGCAGCAGCCATTGCCTGCCCTGGGAGTCGAGGCCGGAAAACGGCTCGTCGAGCAGAAGAATACGTGGATTGTGGATCGCGGCCCGGGCCACCGCCACCCGCTGCCGCATACCGCGCGACAACTTCGACGGGACACTGCCGGCCCGGTCTTCGAGACCGATCGAGACGAGCCACTGTTGCGCTCGCGCGCCCGGGGCAGGGACGCCGCACATGCGGGCGGCAAAGGTCAGGTTCTCTCGCAGAGTCAGATCGGGGTAGAGCAGGCTTTCGTGAGCCACCACTCCGATCAAACTTCGTGCGACCACCTCGCTGGCGGGGCGTCCGAACCAGCGGACCTTGCCGCGGGTGGGACGAACCGTGGCGGCAAGACATCGCAGCAAGCTGGTCTTGCCCGCGCCGTTGGCTCCCATCAGCGCAATCGCCTTTCCCGCAGCGGCGCGAAACGACACGTCTTGCAGAATCCTTCGATTGCCGTAGAGCTTGGTGAGGCCGACGGCCTCGATGGCGATCTTGGTGTCGGGCATCACGGGTAGACCGATTTACTTCGAGCCAATTCGGTTTGCCTGGTTGTCCCCTTGCCTTGCCGGCCGATCCAGTGTGGGGCCTCGCTGGGGGGTCGCGGCGCCGCCGGCCGGACCGGCCACAGCCGAATCACAATGCCAATCAAGCAGACAAAGCCGGACGCCCAGACCCACCGCATCATGGGATTGACGATCAAGCTGAAGCTCGCCTGGTTGCCCGCTTCCCCCCCGTGTGCGATCACGTAGAAATCCCGCACCCAGGTCGAGTCGATGGCGACCTCCGTGGTCCACTGCTGCTGGAGGAAATGAAAATGCTGCGCCGGCGACAACACGAAGTGCCGCCCATTGTCCGCCGTGACTTCGAGTTCCGTCTGAACGACGAGCTTGTCGGGAAGTTCAATCTCGTCGAGCCGAGCATAACGGATGGTGTGTCGCTGCCAACTCAGGCTGTCCCCCTCGCTCATTTCCGTTTCCAGGCGAAGCACGCCGAGAGAACTGCCGGTGATGCCCACCGCCAGCACCACGAATCCCAGGTGGATCAAGAAACCGGCATACTGGCGGCGATTGCCGGAAAGGGCTGCCAGGAGACGAATCCACGCGTGGCGGCCGCCCCGCGGCAGGGAGTCCAGCAGAATCGCGGCAAGAAGGGCGGCGGGCGCCGCCGCGGCGAGGCACGCCACGGCCAGCGTGATCGGGTGCCGAACGCCCATCGTCCAGGCCGCCAGGCCGGCCAACGCTCCGGCGCCGGAAGAGAAGAGCAACATCCGCCTTTGCAATCGCCCGGGCGGTCGTCCCCAGCGCAACAGGGGCGCCGCCGCGGTGGTGAGCAGCAGCACCAGCCCCACGGGAATCAAGACGTTATTGTAAAAGGCCGCTCCCACCACGATTCTTTTGTTGCCGAAGATGCCCGAAAGCGGGACGATCAAGGTCCCCGCCACGGCCACCGCGGCGAGCAAGATCCATGCCACCGCGGCGACTGCCACGGATGCTTCACGCGTCCACACGCTGGATATTCGTCGATCGGGTCTCAATTGCCGCCGGCGTCCGAAAATCAACATTCCGCCGCCCAGCGCAAGCACCGCCATCAACAGAAGAAACATCCAGCCGATGGGAGACTGGCTGAAGGCGTGCAGACTGCTGAAGATGCCGCTGCGGGTGAGAAAAGCCGCGAAGTGGCAAAGGGCAAAGGTCGCAATCGCCAAGGCGAGGCAGGTTCTCTTGAAAATGCCGCGAAACTGCCATGAGATCATGGTATGGATCAGGGCCGTTCCGGTCAGCCAGGGAATGAGGGAGCCGTTCTCCACGGGGTCCCACGCCCAGTAGCCGCCCCAGCCCAACTCTTCATAGGCCCACTCCGCACCCAGCAAGATTCCCGCGCCCAGCGTGAGCCAGGCGAACAGTGCCCACGGTCTGGCCTCTTGAATCCACTTTGCGTCGAGGCGACCGCGGGCCAGGGCCACCAGGGCCAGCGAAAACGGCACGGCCCAGCCGGCATATCCAAGGAACACGATGGGTGGGTGGAGAAGCATGGCCGGATGCTCGAGCAGAGGGCTCAAGCCGGCACCATCTCGCACCTGGGCAACGCTCGCCTTCATGGGATCGGCGGCAAACAGCATGGTTGCCGTGAGAAAGCAGACCAGCGCCATTTGCACGCCAAACGCCCCCATCCGCAGGTCGCTCCCCCCGCGGCGGGAAAGAAGGTAGTAGGCCAGGGCCGTCACTCCCGACAACCATGCCCAAAGCAAGAGGGAGCCCGCTTGGCCTACCCAGAACGCCGAAAGGGAGTAGTGCCAAGGCAACTGCTGATCGGAATATTGGGCAACGTATGCGAAGCGAAAGTCCTTCTCGATCAGGGCTCGTGCCAGGATCACGCCGGCCGCGGTCAACGCCGCCACGCCGGCCACGCCCGCAAATACTCCCCACGGTCGCAGCGCGCGGAACTCTCGGCGGTCGGACGAGCAAACGCAGGCGGCATAGCCCGTCCCCACGAATGCGATCAGCAACAAGATTTGGCCCAACGAGGTCATCGTTTGCCTTTTCCGTGGCATCCGGGCGGCATGTTATTCGGCCTTTCCGCCCTCTCCCGACTCATACTTGCTGGCGCAACGGGTGATCAGTTTCTCCCCCTGAAGGACTCCCTTCGAGTCGAGCCGACCCTCCACCACGACCTCCATCTGCTCGGCCAGATTGTCGGGCGCCGGACCGGGGCAAACGACCGGCAGCGTCCGCTTGCTTCCCTCCAGCGCGAAGGCAATCTGCCGGGGAGCGACTCCCAGTTGCAGAGTGCCCGCGGCGACCTTGCCGCTGACCCGCAGTCGTTGCCCGACAAACGTCGCGGGGTCCGCCAAACACTCGTCCGTGGTCACGTAGTATTGCCAGCTCGAGGCGGCACCAAGGTAGGCCATGTACCCCACCGCTGCCGCCAGCAAGGCCGCGCCGATCGCCAGCTTCTTGCCGCTTGTCATCGACATTTGGACTCCTCAAGGGGCGGCCGAAAAACAGCTTACCGGTTTTCATTTCGAAAACCGAGGGCCGCCGTGAAACGCGGCCCGGCAAATCGGCAAGTTAATTATCGCCTGGTTCTAAACCGCCCTCGCGCCGGAATCCGAGGGACTTGGTACCGCGCACGACACGGCCCCAATCCCCGGAGAAAAGCCGGGGGCTGCGACCACAAATTGCCGGCGGGAGTCTATAGCAAAAGCCTCCCCGGCTGTCAAAGCCACTTCCGCTGGTTCCCCCGCTTGGCGGGTGCACGTCAGCCCCGTAGGGCCGGCTGTGCCGGCCGAAACGTGGCTGGCGCGGGGAACCCGGCAACCGGCC
>CAYZWG010000075.1:0-6038 GCA_964481605.1 uncultured Planctomycetaceae bacterium | reverse complement strand
AGGGCCGGCTGTGCCGGCCGAAACGTGGCTGGCGCGGGGAACCCGGCAACCGGCCCTACGGCTTTCAGCGGGGTCGGCAGCCCCGCGCCGAACGCTGCGCTGGCCCGGGTTCTCACCCGGCGAGAAGAGCCAGCAGGATTCCCGCCAATACGCCGGCCCCCACCAGAGCCACCGCGGTCCAGCCGACCAGAAGAAGGGAGAAGCCGAGTCGGGAAGGAACCACGGCCTTCATCTTGCCCAGTTTGCCCTCCAGACGCATTCGCTCCCAGAATTCGGGACGATCCTGGCGGAGTTCTTCCTCGTCGACCAGACCCGTGAGGGTCGACATGTCCGCGGGGAACTTCTCGGGGCGGAAGTGGGTGTTGAAGTAATAGAGGGCGAATACGAGGCCGGCAGCGGGCAGCGTTAGAGCGGTGTGGACCACCTTGGCAACGTTCAGCGACCGGCCGGGCAGAAAACTGCAAAACAGATTGGGGAACCAAATGATTGCGCCGGAGAGGCCGATAACCGCAACCACGGCGGCGGTCGTCCAGAAGTCGAATTTTTCCCAGTATGCCCAACGCTCGAAGGTCGGCTTGGGTCCCCGGCCGATGCACCAGCGGAGCGTTCGAAAGAGGTCCTTTGCATCGCGGAGGCTCGGCAGGGGCCCGTCCGGGCCGAAGATCCGACCACGGGTCGCGGCACCGTGGCGGGGCCGGGCGAAGAAGATGCTCAACCCGCGAACGAGGTAGCCCACCAGGCAGCCGATATTCACCATGCCGAAAATACGGTGCCAGAGCCCCACCGAGCCGAAGCCTCCCCAGGCGTAGGCCAGCGCCTGGCCCCACTCGTGGTGGCCGTACTTCAAGGGCAGGCCGGTCATGGCCAGCCCCAAGAAAGACAGCAGCAAGACGAGGCGAGTCCAATGGACAAAGGGGTCGAACCGGAAATAGGCCACCGAGCCGGGCGCCAACCGCCGCGGACGCCCATTTCGGAGCACGTCCAACAGGCTCCGAACAAACCACAAGAGCGAATGCACGCCGAACAAGGTGAAGACGGAAAGCAGCAAGATCATCAAGACCATGTACACGCCGCGCAATACGGGGTTTTGTCGCGGGTCTCGGTAGTCGGCATGGGGGTCGAAGTTCACCAGGTTGGCCGCCAGGCGGACGTGGCACTTCTTGCAGGTTCGCTGGCGACTCGCCGGAGAAAGCGACGACCTGGGATCAGAGATCGGAAGCACGTCATGGGCGCCGTGGCAGCCCGAGCACTTGGCCGCCGGAACGTAGCCCAGATCGGTCAGCTTCGCGTGCAACCCGACCGCGTCGCCGGGGGACGATTCGGCGTGGCAGTCGCCACATCGATCGCTCCCCCCCGGCCGCGAGGCCCCCAGTGGCGGGTCGGCCCGCTCGTGCTTCTGGTGGCAGTCGGTGCACGTCGGTTTTCGCTCCACCGGACCGGCCGGCGCGGGCTGCTGGGCGGGTCCTTTTGGCGGGTTGCCGTGCACGCTCCGCTGGAGCCGCTCTTCGATGAAGCGATGGCACTTCCCGCAGGTGTGGGCGACGTGCGCGGGGTAAAGCGACGACGACTTGTCCTGGGCGGGAAAGATGCCGTGAGCCCCGTGGCAACTTGCGCAGACCGCCACCCCCATCAGTCCGGCACGCTCCAGACCCTGGCCGTGAACGCTTGCCAGGTACTCGCCTTTTTCCGCCTCATGGCAACCGCCGCAGAGTTCGACCTGATGATCGGGAAAGGTGGCGGAGCGGGCGTCCCCCACGGCGAGAATTCCGTGCGCCTTTTCGCCGTGACATCGACCGCAGTCCAGCGGCAGCTTCTTTGCCTCCGGGCCGGTTTCGCCCGCCTCGGCGTGTACCCCCGTTTCCAGGCCTTGCTTCTGTTCTTGGTGGCAGGTGCCGCACGCCTTCCTCACCTCGCTCAAGGGAAGGCGAAAAGGCTTGACCCCGGACGCCTCGTCGAGGACTTTCGTGGAATGGGCTTCCGGAACGTCGAAGCTGCCGGGGTTGCCGCCGTGACAGTCGTGGCAATTGACCCCCTTTTGCCGATGGACGTCGTCCGCCAGGCTTTCCGGCGAGATGAACAGTCGTTGCGTCTCGCCTTCCCACAGGTCGGCTTCGCCGTGACACATGGCGCAACTGTTCTGGTCCGGCGAAAGGTGGGAACCCCGGAGTGGTTGCCCCACCACGTTCCCCGCCAGGGCCAGGGCCGCGAAAGCCGCCAGCATCGCTCTTGGAAGTGCGCTCATTCTTTCCGTTCCGCATTTTCGGGCAGCGTCACCTTGGGCTCGGCAACCTTCAGTTCGCGGCACAGCAACGACAATCGCTCCAGCATGGTCCGGGCCAGGGTCGTGGCGTAGTGGATGTTGTGGATGCCGTTTCCCACGCGGAGGAAGTTCAGGTCGTGTTCCAGAACCTTCAACTCTTCCGTGATTTTTGCCGACCGCTCGGCAGAAAGGCGGGCCGACTCCCGTGCCGCGCGGACGCGAGCGATGCCGGCGTCCATTTCCGCCAGGGAGGTATTCAAGCTGTCGTGCAGCATCCAGCGGCGGCTGGTATCCTCCCCCGCGTGACAGACCTCGCACATCTTCACCGAGGCCTTCCAAAGCACGGTCCCGGTGGGTGAGACTTCCTTCACCTGGTGGCAGGAGGGACAGGCGATTCGGGCGGCCACCATTTCGCTGGCTTGGGGGGAAATGCTCTGGGCGCCGATCCCTTCCAGCATCTGGACCTGTTCTTGATGATGGTTCGGATGACAGGCAGCGCAGTTGGAAGCGGCGTGCGGAATGCGATCCGGGTCGAGCGAGTGTTGGATTTCCAGGTGGCACTCGAGGCAATCGATCTTGTGCTCGGTGACGTGTTTGCGGTGCAGAAACTCGTGATCGCCAATCCGCTCCAGATCGTCCGCGCGGTTGTGGCACACGCTGCAGCGTTCCCGCGGGACCTGGCCGTTGCCGCGAATCAGATCGCCGTGGCAGTTGGCGCAATCGACTCCCCGCTGGTAAGCCAGTTCATGGCTGAACTTGGCGCCTCCACCCAGGTCGAAGTGTTCTTCGGGAATCTGGTGGCAGCGGGTACACGCGCCCAGCCCTTCGTTGAACAGCCCGTCCTTGAAATGGCAGAGAAAACAGGTCGACTCGGTGACCGTCATGTGCTCGCCCTGCACGATCTGGCTGTGACAACTGGTGCAGCGGAGTTTTTTTCCGCGGCGCATCTGCTTCAGATGGGGCCGATGGTCGAAGGGAACTCCATGAAACTCCACCCGGCCGGAGAGCAGCCGCCTTTCGTGGCACCCCGAGCGCAAGCAACTCGCATCGGGAATCTCGGCGGCCGGACGAGGGCCTTCACTGCGAGTGACGTACTTGGCCAACTGCACCAACCCAAGCATCTTCCCCCGCACCTCTTCCCCCACGCCAGGCGGAAAATGGCACTTGATACAGGAGACGTCCCGGTGGCTCGACTCTTGCCAGGAGGTGTAATAGGGTTCCATGTTGTGGCAGGACCGGCAGAATTCGGGCCGCGACGTGTACACTCCCGCAAAGCCCGTCAACAACACCAACAGAAGCAGTAGCGACGCGATTACCGCCGCTGCCCGTTTCAGCAGCCAGGGGAAGTTTTGCCGCATCACCACGGCGACCTGCCGCAGCGACACGTCGCCGTTGTCCTCCGAAAAGGGCTCTTTGCCATCTCGGATCGAGCCCTGCCGCGGGGAAGCCGAATCGTTTTCGTTCATCAACCTATTCCCCCAAGCTGGCCAGCAACACGATCACCAAAAGCAGCAACCCCAGCGAGAGGACCACGAACCCCGCCAGCACGACAAGCCGGAGGCGTTTCCCCGAGGGCGCCACCCGGCGAAGATCGTTCAATCTGCCCGTCCGCTCCAGTCGCTCCACGTAGGCGGGACGATACTCGCGAAGATGTTCTTCGCTCACCAGACCGGTCAACACGGAGGGGTCCAGGGGAAACTTTTCGGGGCGAAAATGGGTATGGAAACTGTGGATCAGAAAGACCAGGCCGGCCGCCAGAATGGCCAATCCCGAATGGATCACCTTGGCCAGGTTCAAGAATCGACCGGGCAGGATCAGGCAAAACAGATTGGGATACCAAAGCAACAATCCCGAGCCTCCCACCAGGCAGACCGCCAGCCACACGGCCCAGTAGTCGAGTTTCTCCCAGTAGGTCCAACATTCGAACTTGGGTTTCCGCCCCAGCCCGGCAAACCAACGGATCATCCGCACCAGATCGCGAAAATCCCGGGGCGCGGGGACGGGAGAATCGGGCCCGAAAAGAATCGTCTTCCAGGGCACGTGCCCCAGCCGCAGCTTGACGATCCTGGCCGCCCCCCAGGCCAAATGGGCCGCGCAGGTGCCAAGCATCGTGACGGCGAAGAAATGGTGCCAGAACCTGGTCGATTCGAAGCCGCCGAAGATGCCCACCAGCGATCGAGCCCAGTCCTGGTCGCTAAACTTGATCGGCATACCGGTCAGCATCAACCCCAGAAACGAAATCACCAGCGAGACATAGAACACACGATGAATCATCGCCACCCGAACCAGCGCGAACTGCTCCGTGGCCAGCATCTTGTGGCGACCGTAGCGAAGCGTGTGGACCAGTGCCCGTACGTACCAGAGAAAAGCGTGGATCGCAAACAGGCCGAAGAGCCAGAAAACCACCACTCTCACCTGGTGGTAGCTGGAATGCAGGCCGGCGTAGTTCTTGGTATCCTTGTAGTTGGCGTGCGGGTCGTAGTCACTGAAGTTCTTCACGGCGTACCGGTGGCATTGGCGGCATGTCTTCAGCCGGTTGGTCCCCCGGGCTACCCGGGAACGCGGATCGGCGACCGCGAGAATGTCGTGGGCACCGTGACAATCGGGACACTTGGCGGCCGGCGCGAAACCCAGTTGATTCAACTTGCCGTGCATGCTCATGGCATAGCGGGAAGACAAGTCCGGGTGGCAGTTGCCGCAGAGATTCGCCACCTGGATCCGGTAAGGCCCCTCTTCGGGATTCAACAGGTGATGCCCCTGGTGGCAATCCGTGCATGACGGCTCTCGCGAGACGGCCCCATCCGGCGCCGGCTTCTCCGTCGCCGATCCGAGGCCCCCGCGCCCGTGCACGCTCCCTTGCAGCCGCTGCTGAATACTGTGGTGGCATTTCGAGCAGGTGGTCGCGACGTTACTGGCATGTAGCGTGGACCGCCTGTCGGCAGCGTAGAAGATGCCGTGGGCCCCGTGACAGTCGGCGCACACCGCCACCACCAACAGCCCCGATTTGTAGAGACCCTGGCCGTGCACGGTTTTCCCGTACGTCTGTTCGTGCTCCGGGTGGCAACCGCCACAGGTCCGCACCTGATGGTCCAGATACACGGGCGACCGGCTATCAGCTACCGGCAACATGCCGTGGGCCTTCTCGCCGTGGCACTTTCCGCAGTCCAGAGGCAATCCTCGCCCCCGCTCGTCCCTTGCACCCGCCTTGGCGTGCACTCCCTTGACCAGCGCCAGGCGCTGCTCGGCGTGGCAGTGGCCACAGACCTTCCGTACCCCGCTCAACGGAGTCCGAAAAGGGACCATCCCCGACGGCTCATCACCGACCTTGGTCGAATGGGCCTCGGGGACATCGAAGCTGTGGGGATTTCCTCCGTGGCAGTCGTGGCAATTCACCCCTTTCTGCCAATGCACGTCTTCCGCCAGTTGCTCTTTGGGCACATACAGCCGGGCGGTCTCCCCTTCCCACAAATCGGCCTCGCCGTGGCACGTTGCGCAGGAGTTCTCGTCCGGGGAGAGCTGAGAACCCTCCGGGGGCTGCGCCGCCAGATTCCCGCCGGCGCCGACCGTCAACAGCCCCAGCAGCAGAATCGTGGAACGTGTCTTCATCACAGCGGTTCCCAATCAGTTGCACCAAAACAACGAGGCTGTCGGAAAGGATTTGACGCCGGCGATCCACACGTCTTGTTTGCGAAAAGCCGGCAGCGCGCCGATATCCCCTTTCCGCAGGGTGCAGGAACGGACTTTTTTTACTGGGCGGCAGCTAGCGATGGGGGGGAAT
>CAYZWG010000074.1:0-16680 GCA_964481605.1 uncultured Planctomycetaceae bacterium | reverse complement strand
ATGACCGTTCGGCTGACTTCTTTCATCGCAATAGGCTCCTCGCTTACCATCCGCCCAAAAGCTGTTTGGCTCCCTCTAGGCCTGCCGCGCCGGCTGGAATCGGGTTTCGCCTCACCGGCGGTCGGCCGGCACGGCCGGCCCTACTTCCGCAGCCTCGACCGGGCAACACCTTCCCGTTCCCGCGTCCGCCGGGTGAAAAACACGATCAACGCGATCAGCAGGGGGGGAATCGGCGGCAGCACGACCGCATACATCTTGTAGGTATCTTGAACCCGCCGCTTCTGAAGGTTCAGCTTCGTCTCGATCTGGTCAAGCTGGCGCTGGAGATCCGCCTCGAGCTGGTCTTTCTTGGCGTCCAATCGCTTCTGCGCCGCGCCCTTGGCCATTCCCACCCGGTTGAGAATCTCGATCGAGGAAAGCTGCTTTTTCTTCAATTGCTCCTGCAGTTGATCCATTTCCTCGTCGAGACGTTTCTGCTCCTTCTCGATTTCCTTATCCAGTTTCTCACGCAACTCGTCGCTCGTCTTGTTGCGGTCCTGCTGGGCCTTTTCGGTCTTCTCTTCCACCTTGGTGAGCGTGCGATGCTTGACTCGGCGCTTGCGCAGCGCGATGAATCGCGAGTCGCCGGCGAGCGTGTCGAGCACGTTGAGCACGAAGGGCACGTTGTCGAAATTCAAATCCACTCCCGCCGCCGGGTCGTTGCCGTGGCGGCGGAACTCGAAGAACGCCTCGTGCAGCATGTCGATGTCGCTCACCAGAATCACGTTGACCTGGGCCGGCTTCTTTGCCTCGGCAGCGGCCTTCTTGTCCGCGGCGTCGTCCTTGGAGTCCTCCGCGGCCGGGGGATCCGCCTGGGAAAGCGTGCCCTGGATACGGGCGGCCAGCACGTAGGACGTTCCCCGGGGGATGTGCCGGCGGTCGGGATTTAACCCGCCCCCCATGCCGAACATGGCCATCGGCGACATGATCTCCCGGTAGGCCACCGTGCCCGTCTTTTCGCCGGTCCGAATCAACGGCGTGAATTTCAACTGCGAGGCATTCAAGGCCGCGATCGAGCCGGGAAAGGGGAAGAACATGTGCTGGAATTCCGAGGAGACGGGGCTCTCCTCGTTGAACGGCTGCTCGCCGCCCTGGCCCTCATCGACGAACACGAACTCCAGGGGGAGGTCGCCGAAGCGGGGATAGGGGTTGTGGTCCTGCCAGATCACCTGGTCGCCGCCGAAGTCCACGCCCAGCAGATGCCACAAGGCGCCGACGTCTCCCTTGGGCCGCGGCTGGCCGCCGCCGAACATGGGATTTCCCCCGCCCGCGGGGCGCCGCGGGGCGCTGGTGGCCGGCACGTTGGCGGCGTAGATGGGGAAGGGGTCCTCGAAGATCGCCGTCGGCTGGCCATGCTTCACCGCCTCGATGAAGTTTTTCATCTCGTCCGGTCCCAGCGAGGAGGGCTGCACCGCCAGCAGGGCGTCGTAACGCTCCGTGATGGGACTGCTGGGATCGACCTCGACCACCTCGTACTGCTTTTCCAGTTCGTCCACGATCGGCCATTTCCGCCCGCTGGTGCCCATCATCATGTTGAACTGGCCGTAGAGTTGGGCGTCGGTCCGCAGCACCCCGATCCGCTTGCGCTTCTGTTGCGTCACGGTGCTGATCGACCGCACCAACTCATACTCCACGGGAATGCCGCGATCGATGAACGGCAGCACGACTTTTTCCAGACCACAAGTGAAGGCCACGCCCAGATAGATGTATTTCTCGGAGAAGGTCCCCCGTCGCGTATCGAGAACGCGGTGGGCCGTAATCCCGTAGCGTTGATCGGCCCGGGCCGCGTTTTCCGTGTGCCGTTCGGTCGGGTTGATCCTCAACTGCACGTATTTTCCCCCCCGCGCTTTCAATTCCCGCAGCATGGAAAGAATGTCCAACCGCGTTTGTACGTAGAGCTCGGGGACTTGGGGGCTGATGAAGGCCTCGATCTGAACCGCCTGGTCGGCGTGCAGATTGTCGAGCAACTGGCGGGTGGTGGGCGAGAGGGAGCTTAGTTTCTCGCTGGTGGCGTCCCAGCGGGCGTGATTGGTGCGGCCGGCCAACACGCACAGATTGCCCCCGATCACCAACACGGCCACCACCTGGGCGGCAAACAGCACGTAGTACAACACGGACGACTTGCCGGAACGCCAATGCCGGGCACCGATAAAGACCATGCTCAGGTAAAGCATGCCCGCCACGATCGCCACAAAGTAAAGCACGTGGGAAAGCGAGAGAATGCCCCGGCCGAATTCGGCGAACTGCTCGCCGATGCTCCACCGCTTGAAGACCATGCCGACGTGGCGGGCAATCAGCGAATCGCCCCAGATCAGCACCACCAGCGGCCCGTTGAACAG
This sequence comes from uncultured Planctomycetaceae bacterium, assembly GCA_964481605.1. Taxonomy (GTDB): domain Bacteria; phylum Planctomycetota; class Planctomycetia; order Pirellulales; family Thermoguttaceae; genus CAYZWG01. The sequence goes on along the minus strand of CAYZWG010000074.1, from coordinate 14,302 downwards.
CGCACCCAGGAGATAGGCGATGGTCAGGTTTCCGGTGAGGAAGGAGGCCACCATGCCGATCGCCAGCATCGCCAGGCCCACGAACCAGTAGCCGGTGTAAGTGGCCAGGAAGAGGCCCATGTCGGGGCTGCCCAGGGTCTTCAGCACCCACAGGTTGCAGACCAGCGAGAAGACCAGCGAGACCGTGTAAATGGCCACCGCCGCCAGGTACTTGGCCAACACGATGTCCAGGTCGCTGGCCGGAATGGTCAACAGCAACTCGTCCGTCCCCTGCCGCCGCTCGTCGGCCCAAATGCTCATCGTAATCGCCGGAATGAATACCAGCATGATGAACGGGAACCACCGGTTGAGCTGGGCCAGGTTGGCCAGGTTCGTGCTGAAAAACTGGTCGGGCAGAAACGCCGCCACCGAACTGAGCAACACGAACACACAAATAAACACGTAGCCCGTGGGGCTGGTCAGGTAGCTCACGAAGTTCCGTTTGAAGACGGCAAGCAGTACTCTCCCGTTCATGGTATTCGCCGAACTTCTGTCTTCGAGGATGGATGGGGGGTTAAGTCCAATACCGTTGAATTAAGCGTTCGGCGCGGGTCTCCCGACCCCGCCGGTGGCTTGACCGAAGGTCTCTCTTGATTTGCGTAAGCGGTTGATGTGGGAGAGCTTCGATCAGGCCAGGGCGGCCGCCTTGCTCTCCGCCCCGCTCAACTCGCGGAAACTCTGGTCGAGGTCCTTGCCGCCGGCGGTCATTTCCTCAATGCTGCCGTCAAAGACGATTCGCCCCTCGTCGATGAACAGCACCCGCGCGGCCATCGCCCCGACCTCTTGGAGAATGTGGGTGCTCAGCAGGATGGTGCGGTCCTTGCCCAGCTTGCGAATCGTTTCCCGAACGTCGTGAATCTGATTGGGGTCCAATCCGGCCGTCGGCTCGTCGAGGATCAACACGTCCGGCTCATGAAGCAGCACCTGGGCCATCCCCACGCGCTGGCAGTATCCCCGCGAGAGTTTCCCGATCGGCTTGCCGATCACGCTCCCCAGCGCGCACAACTCGACCACCTGTTCGATTCGCTCGCGTTTCCGCGCCGCCTTGAGGCCCCGGGCGTCGGCAAAGAACGAGAGCAATCCGCGGGGGGTCATGTCGGGATAGAGAGGGCCGTTTTCGGGGAGATATCCCAGCCGGGCCGCGCCGGCCAGCCGGTCGGTCGCCATGTCGTGCCCGGCGATCCTGGCCTTCCCCGCCGACGCCGCCAGGTATCCGGTCAGCAACTTCATGGTGGTGCTCTTTCCCGCCCCGTTGGGCCCCAGGAACGCCACCACCTCCCCTTGACTCACCTTGAAGGATACGTCCTCGACGGCAGCAAAATCGCCATAGTATTTCGTCAGCCCCTCGGCTTCGATCATGGCGAGACCTTGCTGGGAATTCATCACGGCTGGCTCCACAACTGGAGGATTCAGGGGTTTCCGATGCCGCACGCCCAACCGGCGCGCGAATTGCCCGTCAAGGCGGGCTCCACCAACGGGCCCGGCGGCGGTCGCTGGGCGGTCACCCAATCCGGGTTTCCTCTTCCAGGCCTGCTGGGCCTGCCAGCGAGGGGCTTCGATCGGAAGCCGGGATGCTCGTGCTTACGATCCACGTCGACCGATCACTGGCCATACGGCCATCCATGATCCGTCCACGACTTGTGCTGGTGGCCGACCGGCCAAGCCGCCCAGGATACACCGTGATGGTCCGGGATGGCAACCTCGCGGGGTGGGATACTCTCGGTCGGGAGGCCCCCGACGCCGGCGTGCTGCAAAACGTCCATTATAGCTCGGCGAACTGGGATATCCAGCACGACTTGGCGGCGTCCCACAAAAAAGTGCGGCAACATGACCTGGTTCCCAAGCTCCAGCTTGGGAACCCGCGGACCGAAGGCTTTGCTCCACTTGCAGGCGAAGCGGTCCCAAGCTGGAGCTTGGGACCGAGACCCAAAGGGCGGAGCGGACTCCCGCGGAATACGCACCAGCGCATACCAACCCTCGTTCACACGCATCTACGCTCTGAGGGCGGTGAGGGTTCGCCGGGCCGGGGAATTCGTGTCCATGGCGGCAAGTCGGCCGTGCCCCCCCCAGATAGCGTAGTTCCCAAGCTCCACCTTGGTGGACCCGCGGAACCCCTGTTCGGCGTGGGTCTCCCGACCCCGCCGAAACCTGGTTCCCAAGCTCCGGCTTGGGGACCCGCGGACCGAGGGCTTTGACCCACGGCGGGCGAAGCAGAGCTTCGCGCCGAGTGCGGTCCCAAGCTGGAGCTTGGGACCGAGACCAGAGACGCTGGAGCTTGGGACCGAGACCAGAGACACTGGAGCTTGGGACCGAGACAAGATTCCCCGGCTATATGGGCTAACCGCTTGCTCCCGGCGACGCCTCGTTTGCGAACAACCGCGTCCGTAGGGCCACGATCCTCCTGGGGTTGCCGCCGGCAATCGATGCCAGCTTGGCCGGGTCGAGCAACTGGGGCTCCAGAAACACCCGCCCGGGCTCTTTCAACCGCCAATGGCGGACAACGCGGGCCAGCAGCGCTCGACTCGACCGGTCCAGGCCATGGCACTTGCAGAGTCCGGCGAAAAGCCCCGCGTGGCTATTGGTGCGTCGCTCGTGCAGATATCGCGTCACGGCGATCAACACGGCGCACACCGAACTGATCACCACCGCCGCACCGATCAGCCACGCCAGCAATTGGCCCGTGTCAGCGGTTCGGGGCGAGGCGGCCAAGAGGGGTCCCGCCCAGGTCGATACGGCTTGGCTGGGGAACGATACGATCATGGCAGCACCTTTTCCTGCTCCTTTTCCTTTTCTTCTTCCTCTTCCTCTTCCGTCACGCGGGCCAACGACTGGCTGATCTGGTAAAGGCTCTCCTTGGCGATTTCCTGCACGATCACGCTCTTGTCCAGCAGCGCGTCGCGGAGTGCCGTCCAGGAGGGCATGGTCTCGCAATCGGCCAGCGCCTTGGCCGCCGCCACTCGCACGATATGGTCCTCGTCGGACAATCGCTCGATCACCAGCGGTTCCAAATCCCGCACCAGACCCATCGAGCTGGCCGCCAAGACCGCCTTCCGCCGCCGCACGGGGGAAAGACACTGAAGTTCCTTCTCCACCAGCTTCTTCGCGTCCAGGTCGATTCTCCGCACGAGGTAGCCCGTGGTGGTGAGCAATTCCTCCGGAAGGAGTTCGAAGTTGGCCATGAATTGCCGGTAGCTGAATTCGGGCAGGGCGCCGGCCAGGGCCCGGCGAACCCCTGCTCGCGGGTTGTCGACCATGCGGATGAGGAAGGAGAGGGCGTCGGGGATGTTTCGCGAGCGAAGTTGGGGAATCAACGCGGCCAATACGCCCGGGTCCTTGTCCTCCAAGGCGCGAATCACGAACTCGTTGACCCGGTCGTCTTGAAAGCAGTCCAGTGCGCCAGCCGCGGCCCTCCGCCCCTCCGGTTTTCCGTGGAGAAGAAGGTCGCCGAGAAACTCGATCTTCGCCGTCTTCTCGATCCCCGCGCCGAAGACCGTGGTCACCGCGTAGGCTTGGCACTCCCCGTCGAGTGCCCGCACGGCCTCGTGCCCCGGCTGGGCCCAGGCCAGACTCTTGAATCGCCCCAGGGATTCAAGCAACGGCTTCGTGGGTCTGGCGCCGACGTGCCGAGCCAGGTTCTCCACAAACTTGCGATCGGTCCGCCCGGCAATGACCTCCCGGGCCGCGTTGGGCATTTGCGGGTCCTCCAAGAGGCCCAGCAGAATGCTGATCACCCCGCCCCGGGAGCTTTCGAACATGGTCTTCACCAGCGTTGCGTGGATCGATTCCTCGGGCTGCCGCAGGATCCGCCCCAGCACCACGTTTTTCGGCTTGGCGACGATAAGAAAGGCCTCGATGATCTGGGTCGACCGGTGGACGCTGAACCTCCCCAAGGCTGCTTCCAGGGCCGTGGTCATGCGGCTCCTGAACCGGTCGAAATCGATCCGCCGTTTGGACTTCTCCGCCCCGCTGAGTTCGGCGTAAAACGCCTCGGTCAGTTCCAGGGCCGTTTTTGCCGCCAGGGCGGCACACGGATTGCCCTCATCGCGGACCGTCGCGCACAACGCCGGCAAGGCGTCGTAAAGGCGGAAGTCGATGATCGCTTTCAGCGCCTGGCCGGTCGTCTTCTGGTCGGTCGTCTTGAGGGCTTCGCGGACCGCCCGGTCCAATCGATCGGGCCGCTCCTGGATGATTTTCTGGCAAGACGTGTCGAGTCGGGGGAGCTGTCGAAAGATCGCCTCGTGGCCGCGCGGGCTTCGGCGTTCCAGCAGGGCCCTCAGCGACTCCTCGCGGATGGTCGCCAGCGGCGATCCCATTCCCGCCACCAGCACGTCGACAGCCGCCTCGTTCTCCGTCTTTTTTAGATAGTCAAAGGTTTTCTTCAGGCTGGATGTCATGACCACACCGCGTTTGCCGGACAAGCCCCATCCACCGCGGCACGAAGCTGCGTCTGCCGCACTCCTCCTGAAATCATAGGTTATAAGACACGCGGCAGACGCCAGCCGCTTGCGAAAAAGTCCAAGCCGCGGCGATCGGTGCCCCTTGCGGCAAACATTGGGGGTCGGCCTCGGGCCGGCCCACCGGGAGAGGCTGCCGCAAGGAGGCTATACGGGGGGGGTAGCCCCCCCTATCGTCGGAGTGCGCTGCCGCCTTGCCTGCCGACTTCCTCGTCCGCCGGCCCAAAGACGCGCACGGGCAAAAGAAACTCACTGGGGCCGGGCTCGCTCAGTCCGGTTTCCAGCGAAACTTGATGTGGCGGTTCCACCGCGGGTCGTCCGTTTCTGGAAAATCCGTGCGGACGTGGCAGCCCCGCGTCTCCTGCCTCGTCAGCGCCGCCTCGATCATCAGCCGGGCAACGCAGAGCATGTTTTGCAGTTCCCAACCCTCCACGTCGGCGAACTGCTCGGCCAACACGTAGCTGGACCAACGGTCGATGTTCTCCGCGGCGTCGTTCAGCCCGTCGGCGTCGCGCCGCACACTCACGTCGCGCCACATCAGGCTCTTCAGCGAGTTGCGGATGTCGGCCAGGTCGAGGTTCTCCCCGCTCGGATCGCGGTAGGGATTGGCCAGCGGCAGGGCACGAAAATTGTCGTCCACGCGGAGTGCCTCGCTAGAGGCTTCCCGGCCCGCGACGGCCCCGTGGACGAGCGTCTCCAGCAGGCTGTTCGAGGCCAGCCGATTGGCCCCGTGCAGTCCGCTGGAGGTCGTCTCGCCGCACGCCCAGAGGCCCGGCACGGTGGTGCGGCAGGCGGTGTCCACCGTGACCCCGCCCATCATGTAGTGGGCCCCGGGCCGGACCGGGATCCGGTCGCGCGCGATGTCGATCCCGAATTTTCCGCAGATCTCGGCGATTCCCGGAAACCGATTCCGCACCCAGTCGGCCTCCAGGTGGGTCAGATCGAGATAGACGCTGGGATGCTTGGTTTTCTCCATTTGGCTGACGATGGCCCTGCTGACCACGTCCCGCGGAGCCAATGCCCCGCGATCGTCGTAGTCCTCCATGAAGCGCCGGCCCTGCCGGTCGACCAGGTGGGCCCCCGCGCCTCGCATCGCTTCGGTAATCAGATGGCGACTGCTGCCGGCGATGTACAACACGGTCGGATGGAATTGCACGAACTCCATATCGCGCAACTCGGCTCCTGCCCGGTACGCCATCGCCATGCCGTCGCCGGTGGCCACTTCCGGATTGGTCGTTTCCCGATAGAGCTGTCCTACCCCGCCCGTACAAAGCACGGTCTGCTTGGCCCAGATGAGCATTTTTCCCCGTTGGCGATTCCACACCAACGCACCCCGACAGACCCCCTCGTGGGTCAACAGGTCGATGGTGAACGTGTCTTCCCAAAGGGCCAGGTTCTCCGCCTGGCGGGCTCGCTCGATCACCGCCCGGATGATCTCCTTGCCGGTGGCATCGCCCAGGGCGTGGGCCACGCGGGCGCGGCCGTGGCCCCCTTCGCGTGCAAGCGCCAGCGTCTGGCCCGATCGGTCGAACTGGGTCCCCCATTCAATCAACTCGCCGATTCGTTCGGGCGCCTCGCGAATCACCCGTTCCACCACGGCCCGATCACAGAGGCTGCCTCCCGCCACCAGGGTGTCGTGAACATGGTCCTCGAAGCGGTCTTCGGCACCGAGAACCCCGGCAATGCCGCCCTGGGCATGAGCGCTGTTGGACTGCCGCAGTTCGCCCTTGGTAATCACCAGCGCCGAGACCCGGCGATCGACGGCCAGGGCCGTCCGCAACCCGGCCAGCCCTCCGCCGATGATCAACACATCGGTAAAGAAATGGGGTACTTCCTTGGGATGGAACGCGGCCAAATAACGGGAGAGGTGGGAGATCATGGTGACGCCGGCAATCGAACCAGGAGGCCTCGGCCCTCCGCCGGCACTTGAGTTCGAGCTACCGCTCCGCCGCCGGTCCGAGGTCCCCCGATCATACCGCATCCGCCGACCGTTCGTCGAGGACCACCGCCGGCCGCGGCCGGTGCGATCAACCGCCGGCTCGCCCCACCCCTTCGGTGTAGGCCCGGAAACGCTCCTTCCAGCCGGCCGGCGGCTCCCATCGGCGAGCGTCGGTCTTGAGCTGCCGGTCGGCCCGCACCTTGCCTCCGGAAAGCGATGTGCCGGAAGGTGTCAGGCCGAGGCTCTCCAGTGCGTCGTCCAGTTTCTTCCGGCTTGGGTTGCCGGCGTCCGCCGAGCGCTCAGCAGCGGCCTTCATCTTCCGCCATTTTCGCACAAATCGCTCGAGGTCCTCCCGCGTCCAGCCTAGCCGATCGAGCAGTTCCTGGTTGGGTTCTTGCCGGGCGAGTTGCTCTTCCAGGTACTCCAGGGCCAAATCGGTCGCCCGCTCGGCATATTCGTGATTGGCGGCCGAGCCCTCCACCGTGGGCGGGCTGGCGGTAGCCGTGCCGGCGTTGCCTTCGGTGTCCGGCCGACCCCCGCCCCGCGTACCGTCCGACCCGGGTGTGCCGCGACTGCCCGAATCATGTCCCCGGGCGCCGCCGCTGCCGGGCGAGCCTTCCGAGGGCGGCTGCTGGGCGGAATTCCGGTCGCTCGATCCCGGCTGGCCCGGCTGCGATCCGCCGGGCTGCGTCCGGCCCGAGCCGGTTCCCTGCCGGGGTGGACCCGGTTGGCCGGTGGGTCGTTCGGCCCGCGACTGGTTGCCGGCCTTCGGGCCGGTCTCCCCCTCACCTTGCTGGCCCGACGGCTGGCCACCCTCGTCGGAGGCCGTGCTGCTGCCGGGGTTGCCGGTGCCGGCCTGATCCGAATCCTGGCCGCCGCCTTCTCCACCGCCACCGGAGCGATCACCACTGTCGTCGTCGCGGGACTGGGAGTCGGACTGCTTCGGGCTGATGCTGGGCGACTTGGGCTGGCCGCCCTCGGAGGAGTTCCCCTCGCGCGGTGCCCCCGGCTGTTTCCGCCGCTGCTGGTTCTGCCCCTGCGGCAAGGGGTTCCCGCCCGGTTTTTGCGATTGCCGGCCGGCTCCGCCCTGGCTCGGACTGCCTTGGGGTTTGCCGCCGGCAGACGGCTCTTGCTGACCGAGATCGTCAGGCCGCGGACCGGCCTTGCGCTGGGCCTGGGGTGTGCCGGTTTGGGCACCGTCACCCTGGTCGGGCTTCCATTGGGCACCCTCCGGGCCTTCACCCTGCTGGGCATCCTGCGGAGCACCCCGGCCCGGTTGGCCGGTCGGCTTGCCGCCGGTGCCGGACTGATCTTGTGGCGACTGGCTCGGGCCGGGACCATTGTCGGGGGGTTCGCCGCCGGTCGGCTTTCCGCCGGTGCCGGGTGCCTGCCGGCTGTCGCCCGATGGCTGGGTGCCCGGGGCCTCTTCCTGTCCCTTGCCCTGGGCCGGACCATCGCGCGGCTGAGAGGGGCCTTCCGAGGGTTTCTTCTGCTCTTGGCCCGGGCCCTGGGCACCGGGCATCTTGCTCTCCGCACCCGACGGCTTGGCCCCCGGTTGGGATTGCGAGGGCGTGTCGGCCTGGCCCGAGTCTGCCGAGCCGTTTTCGCCCATCTCTTTTTCTCGCTGTTTGAGCACCTCCTCGAAGACATCGCCCGGGTTGGTGTCGCCGTCGAGCGGTTCGCGGCCCGCGTCCTGCCCGCCGTCGGGCTGGTCGGACGAGCCCGATTCCGCAGGCTCGCCCGGCCCGTTTTCCGCACCCGGTTGCGACGCCTGGTCGCCCTGCTGGGTGCCGGGGCCGTCTTGGGCTTCACCCCCTTGTGGCCGGTCGGAGCCCTCCGGGCCCTCCTTACGATCCGACTGCCCCGGGCCGTCCGAGCCTTTTTGGGCGTCTTCCGCCGCGCCGTCCGACGGTTCCTCGCCCTGCTCACTCTGTGGTCCCGGCTTGCCCTGCTCGGGCGGCTTCGCTTCGGGCTTCTTGCCGGCGGGCGGCGGTTGGGCTTCGGGGGCACGCGGGGACTGGCTTGGACGCGGACCGGCCGGCGGGCGGCCCGTCGGTCGTCGAGCCCCGCCCGCGCCACTCGCATTGGGCGAACTTCCCTCGCCGTGGGACGCCACGATCTCGATCCACCGCTTGGGCGTCACGGCCCGGTTGGGCTCCGGCTCCTTGTTATCGACCGCCTCGGCCCAATAACTCACCTTGTCGCCCGGCTTCAGCCCGAAACGCTTGGCCTCGAAGGAGCAAGTCGATTGAAACGCCTCCGCCAGGGCCGGCTCCGGCGCCGGTCGCTCGAGTAGGCCGTCGATCGGCAATTGCCGCCCGGCGACCTCCGCCCTCAACGCCACTCGCCGCAGGGCGAAGTCCGGGTCCTTGGCGGACACGGTCAACTCGAGCGATCCGTCCCGCGACAACTGCACCGTCTCCGGGGGGGGATCGAGCAGGCGGACCTCCGGCGGGAGGTCTGGAATCACTTCAATTTGGTGGCGGGCCGGCTCGCGATTCTCTCGCCGCCGGCCGCTCTCCGATTCGGCGAAGCGAATCTGGTACGACCGCGGCTCGGATTTCGCTCCGGCGTCGTCGCCCGGCAGCCGCAACGGCAGCCGGCCCTCGGCACGCTTGCCGTGGGCGGCCATCTCGATGCGTCGCCGCGAGTCGCCGTTGACCTCGATCGCCGCCCAGGCAATCCCGCGGTTCGCGCTGGCGCGAATCGTCACCTGGGTGCCCTCCAGGGCCCGAATGTCGCCCCCCGACTGCACGGTGCGGTCTTTCAGCCCGGTGTAGTCGGGATAGTCATAGTGCAGGGAATCGACCAGGATCGCCAGGGCCGGCTCGATCTGGATCTGGAACCACCGGGTCCGATTGTCGCCGGCGGCCAGGTGGTAGCGAACGGCCTGCTGCAGGCCGGCCTTGCCCGGCGGTAGCTGCGACTGGAACCGCAGCCCCCCCGCGGGGCGGTTCATGGGAATCTCCTGGTCCACGATCCGCCCGTCCTCGGTCGTGTAGACCAGCGACGGGGGCTCGCCGTCGGCCCCCTCGACATCGGCCGAAACAACCACCGACTGGCCCTGGTAACAGACGGTATCGCCGGGCAAGACGTGGGTGATCGTCACCCGCGTGGGGGCGTCGACCGCCGCCCACGGCCAGAGGATTCGACCCGCCGAAGTGAGGGGACTCTTGGGGGAGAGAACCAGGTAGAGCGCGCCCAGGGCGAACACGGCCGCAAACAGGTAGCCGCGGCGGACGATCTGGATTCGATCCACGGCCACGTCGTCGGGAATCTGCTTCAACTCGGCCGCCGCCGACCGCCGCAGGCCCGCAAGCACCTTGCCCGCCAGCGGATCCCGCTCGAATCGGTCGGTTTCACGACGAAGGAAGAAGTAATTGACCAGGGCGTTTTTCAACGACGGCCGGGCTTGTTCTAGGGTCTGTGCCGCGTAGATCGGATTCACCCGCCGCACCAACAGGGGGACGAGGTGCCGGACGACGTAGTGAACGACCCCCGCCACCAGCCCCACGAACAGTGCCAACCGTCCCCAGAACCCCAGACCCCCGAAAACCACCCAGTGATCGAGCACCACCCCGGCCAGCAGGTAGACCAGGGTGCCGATGGCCAGGGAGAGGACGCCGCTGGCCAGATCAACAAGCTTGACCTGGCGCCGTGTCTTCCGCACCCGGGCGTCGATCTCGCCCTCGAACCGGTCCGGCGGGCGAGGTGTCGAGGTCGGCCCAGGGGGTCGCGGCGGTGGAATGACGGATTGGGCCATGGAATGGTGACGTTGGAGACGGGCAAACGACGACGGAAATTCCTCCCCGCCCAGGCGATCGCGTCCTGCTCTTCTATTATAGGCCCCTTCGGCCTTGTCCCCAACGATTTGGGTGGAACCGGTGTTCCACCATATATGGCCCGTCCGAAAAAAACTGCCACGTTTCGCGATTTGGCCATACGAACCCGGAGCGCCAGCGAGGGACGCCATTCGTGCGTTTTCCTCCCTCGCTGGCGCTTCGGGTTCGTGTTGCACATTTTTTTGCGACGGACCATAGTTTGGTAGGACCGGCCGTGCCGGCCGAGGGTCTGGATCCAGCGGGAACCGTTGCATCTCGGCGATCCAGCGAGATGTCATCGGAGACCGAATGCCGGCCGGCACAGCCGGCCCTACGCGGTGCCCAGGGAGAAAACGACGCGGAATTTACGTTAAGCATCTGGAGTCGGCCAGCGGCCGATCTTATAATTCCCTGAATTTGGCCGCTGATTAAATTCCACCGATCATTTTGCCGTTCGATATCCCATGTTGACGATTCGTCCCTTCCGCAACGTCGATCCGCCCGCCGTGGCGGAGATTTGGCGGAGCCGCGCCGGCCAGCGGGGGCTGGTGCAGCCGGTGTCCGTGGACCTGTTCGAGCAATTGATTTTCGGGAAACCTCATTTCCACGCAAGTCGCTTGTTGCTGGCGTTCGAGGACCAGCGGCCGCTGGGGTTTACCCATGCGGCGTTCGGCCCCAGCCGGCGGCGCGACTGGATTTCCACCCATGCGGGAATCACCTGCGTGATCGTGGTGCGGCCCGACTGCGCGGAGACCGAGGTGGCGGGCCGGCTCCTGGAGGCCTCGGAAGCGTACCTCACCGGGTGCGGCGCGAAGGACCTCTACGGCGGCGCGGGGGTGCTGTTGGCTCCGTTCTACTGGGGGCTCTACGGTGGTTGCGCGCCGCCGGGCGTGCTCGATTCGGACCGCGTGGCCAAGGGCCTTTACCAGTCGCACGGCTACCACTCGGTGGAGAAAACCTTGATCTGCCGTCGTGAGTTGAGCCATTTTCGCCCGCCGACTGATCGCCGCCTGATGCAGATTCGGCGGCGTATGAGCATCCATGTGACGCACGATCCCCAGACACGGGACTGGTGGGACGCTTGCACCAGGGGCGATTTCGAGCTGACCCGCTACGACTTGCTGCTGCGCGGCCGTTCGACCCCCTTGGCGACGGTGATGGTTCGCGACATGGCCCCCTCGAACGGGATGGCGCCGGGGCAGACCGCAGGCATTCTCGACGTGACCGTCGATCGCCAGCACCGCCGCCAGGCCCTGGCGACGTTTCTCCTGGGCGAGGTCTTTCGCCGACTGGTCGACCAGGGCGTGACCGTGGTCGAGGGCCACGCCTCGGATCAAAACGCGGCGGCCATGGGCCTGTGTCGCAAACTCGGCCTGGAAGAGATTGAGCGGGGGACCGTGTTTCGCAAGCAGGTCCCGCCGGAAGCGTAAGGCCGTTCGGATCGCAACGGCGATGGAGTGCGTTCCCCATCAGGCCGCTTTTCGCACCGGCTTGCGGCGTTTTTTCCGCGTGTCTTTCCAGCGGCGGTGGACCCACCAATACTGCTCCGGTGCCCGGCGAATTCCCTCTTCCAGTTTTCTCGTGTACCACTGGGTCAGGTCCTTGACCGTGCCCAGGCTGTCGCCGGCGTCGCGGGGATCGGCCACGCCGACGATGGCCACCTCGAAATCAAGCGGCTTGCCGCGGCGTCGCGTGTAGCAGACGATGATCGGCGCGTCATGCTCCATGGCCAGCAGGGCAATCGCCTTGTAGGTCGACGCGGGCCGGCCGAAAAACTCGACCCAGCAGCCTTTCGGGCCGGCCGCCTGATCGACCAGGAAGACCATCGCCCCGCCGCCGGAAAGAACCTCGAGAATCTGGTCGTAGCCGCCGTTCTTGGGAATGATCTGCTGGCCCGACCCGCTGCGGAAACGTCCCAGGAATTCGTTCAGGTAGGGATTGTCGAGCGTTCGGGCAACCGTGTGGCTGGGGTAGCCGAGCAGCCCCAACATGTAGCCGCCCACCTCGAAGTTGCCGAAGTGTCCGGTCAGCAGCACCAGCGGCCGGTCGTCCATGAAGGCGGAAATCAGTGGTTTGATATTCCGCAACTTCGCGTGCTTGTGCCAGTTGGTGGGATGAATCTTTCGCGGGGCCAGCGCTACCTCCACCGCCATCAGGAAAAGATGGCGCCACATCCGCCGGGCGAGCCGGCGACGCTGCTGCTCGGTCCAACCACCGAAGGCGTGCCGCAGATTGTCGTCCACCACCTTGCCGCGAACCTTCAACACGTCGGCCGCCAACCAGGCCAGGCCGTCGGCCACCGCCTCGGCGGTCTCGATCCGAATCGCCTGAATCACGCAAATGACCAGGCGGACAACGAGGTAGACAAGCCAGTCGAGCAGCCTCTTGCGACGCACGAGAGATTCCCTCCGTGGAATGGCGTCGTGATGTTTCGCCAACGAGCCAGACGTCTCCGGCCCCACGACAGGGGGGCGAAGCAACCGGATAGGCCATTGTCCCAGGAAGCCGCCGGCGGGCCAAGAGCGGTTTTCTTGCACTCCAGCGTTCCAGCATTCGGCGTGGGTCTCCCGGCCCCCAGCGTTCGGCGTGGGTCTCCCGACTCCCCAACGTTCGGCGAGGGTCTCCCGACCCCGCCTAAGATGCCGACCGCAGGTCTCCCAAGTGGCGACGGCCGCGGCAATCGGGAGACCATCGCTCCCCTCTCGGCGAGGTCGGGAGACCCGCGCCGAACGCGAAGGGAGACCCGCGCCGAACGCCGGATCACGATCCGGCCTACGCGCCTCCGTTGCCCAGTCCCGCCACGTCCCGCTGGCGGGCCTTCAACTCGGGATCGCCGGCCAGCGGCAGCTTGACCGCCTCGCCCGTCTCGGCCGACCGGTAAATGGCGAGGATGATTTCCACCGAACGCCGGCCCTCGCGGCCGTCCACCGAGGGCCGGCCCCCCTGCCGGATGGCCGCCAGCACGTCGGCAAACTGCCGGGCGTGGCCGTGGTGGCCGATGGCCGCCGGGTCGGCCGCCCCGCCGGAGCCGCTCACCTGCCGGGCCATCTTCTGCTTGATCGCCTCGTCCTCGGGCGCCTCTTGGGCGAAGTCCCACTTGACGATATCCTCCTCCTCCATCACGGCCGAGCCGGTCGAGCCGTGGATTTCGATCCGCTTGAGATAGCCCGGGTAGACGGCCGTGCTGGCCTCGATCACGCCCAAGGCCCCGCTCGCGAACCGCAGGCTGGCCACGGCCACGTCCTCCACGGCGATCCGCTCGTGCCCCAGCAGGGCCGTCTGGGCACCAATCTCGGCCACCGGCCCCATCAACCAAGTGAGCAGGTCGACGCTGTGGATCGCCTGGTTCATCAAGGCCCCGCCGCCGTCGAGTTGCCAAGTGCCCCGCCAGGCGCCGCCGTCGTAATACTCCTGCGTGCGATACCACTTCACGTAGGCGTCGCCCAGGGCCAGCTTGCCGAAGCGGCCTTGGTCGACCGCCCGCTTCATCAGCACGCTGGAATCGTGAAACCGCGAGGGAAAAACCGTGGAGAGGACCACGCCCGCCTTTTCGCACTCGGCGATGATCTCGTCGCACCGGGCCAGCGTGATTTCCAGCGGCTTTTCCACGATCACGTGCTTGCCCGCCCGGGCCGCCGCCACGGCCGGGTCGAGATGCGCCCCGCTGGGGGTGCCCACGGTGACCACGTCGACCGTGGCATCGGCCAGCATTGCGTCGAGCGCGTGGTAGGCGGTGCAGCCGGTCTTTTCGGCCAGGCGGTCCGCCGCCGCCGGCACCGTGTCGTAACAGGCGACCAACTCAGCGTTTGCCACGTCGGCGATCGCCTTGGCATGAAAGTCGGCAATCAGTCCGCATCCGATCACGCCGAAACCGGTGGCCATGAGACAACTCCTCCAAGCAAGAAAACCGAGTAGGGCAACGCCGATCCGCATCGAAGAACCGGATTATAAGGGCGGAGGGGGAAAGGCGGAAGGCAGAGCCCCGTAGGCCGACGCGTTCGGCGCGGGTCTCCCGACCCCGCCGTTGGCCTGACCGAAGGTCTCTCTTG
>CAYZWG010000073.1:8796-16742 GCA_964481605.1 uncultured Planctomycetaceae bacterium | reverse complement strand
GACCCGACCTACAGCTCTCAGAATCTCCCCTCTGAAACCGCCACCTCGAACCACCGCAGGAAGTCCGTTCCTGCACCCGGCCAGGGGCCGCGCTGCCGCGCTGGGCAGTGCAATTGACACGTTTTCGGCGATTCGCTACACAAGGAGCAATCCAGGGAGGACGCCGTCGTCCCGGCGGCATGGTTCGGCATCGTCAGCACCGCGGGGGAAGCCGTTGCCGCGGCGAGCGGCCGCGTTTTGCCGGATTCGTCCTGGCCGGCGGGAGAACTTGGCGTCGAACCGATGAGCGAGCAGCCGATCCACCCCGACGATCTGCGTTTCGCCGCCCAGGCGGCCCATCAACTGAAGGGGCCGGTGGCCGCCGTCAAGATGACCTTGCGGATGCTGTTGGGCGACTTCGCCGGCCCTCTTTCCGAAAAGCAGAAGGAACTGGTTCTCCGCGCCAGCGCCCGCTGCGACCAGGCGCTGGAGTCGGTCTCGCGGATTCTGGCCATCGCCCGGGCCACGGCCGATCCCCAGCCGATCCAGGAGGTGACCGACCTGGCCAAGGTGGCCCGGCGGGCGCTGGTCCGCTACGCCCAGGACGCCCTGGCCGCGGATATTTCCCTCTCCGCCGACGTGGGCGTGGAGAGCATCCATGTGCGGGGTCACGAGCCGGCGCTGTTCGAGGCGGTCTGCGCGCTGTTGGACAACGCGCTGAAATACACGCCCGAGTTCGGCCGGGTTCGCCTTGCCCTGGAATGGGACGAGCAGTGGGAGACGGTTCGTCTGGGCGTGGCCGACTCGGGAGTGGGAATCGCCGAAAAGAACCGGCCCCAGGTGTTTACCCCCTTCTTTCGCACCCCCGCGACGAAGAGGTCGGCCCATCCCGGCACGGGGCTGGGGTTGGCCTTCGTCAAGGCGGTGGTCGAGTCCGGCGGCGGCGCCGTGCGGGTCGAACCCTCCGACTTGGGCGGGGTCACGCTGACCATGGAATTACCCTATGTTCCCGTCGAGGCTTCCCAGGAACTACAGACGGCAGGAGAGTCCAAACCGATGAAGGTTGTCATCGTGGGTGGCGTGGCGGCAGGCCCCAAGGCGGCCTCCAAAATTATCCGGCTCAACCCCCGGGCGGAGGTCACCGTGGTGGAAAAAGGCCGCCTCTTGTCCTATGCCGGCTGCGGTCTGCCCTACTATGTCTCGGGGGTGATCCAGGAGCAGAAAGGCCTGATGTCGACGCCGGCGGGCCTGGTCCGCGACGCGGTCTTCTTCCAAAAGGTCAAGAACGTCCACGTGATGAACAAGACCGAGGCGATCAAGATCGATCGCCCCGGCAAGCGGCTGCAAATCCGCGACCTGATCGACGGGCGGCAGTCCTGGCTGGAATACGACAAGCTGGTGTTGGCCATCGGGGCAACCCCCGTGATTCCCAACGTGCCGGGCGTGGAACTGGAAAACCTCTTCACGCTCCACGGCGTTCGCGACGCCGAGGGCCTGAAGGCCTCGCTGGCGCGGCGGAAAGCACGCGAGGTGGTGATCGTGGGGGCCGGACTGATCGGGGTCGAGTTCACCGAGGGCCTGGTCCAGGCGGGCTGCCGCGTCACCCTGGTCGAAATGCAGCCGCAGATTCTCGGCATTCTCGACTGGGAAATCGCCAAGCTGGTGGAGAACCACATGGAGTCCAAGGGGGTGCGCGTGCTGACCGGCACCCGCGTGGAATCGTTCCGCGGCGAGGGCAAGGTGGAAGAGGTGGTTACCGATCATGGCTCGCTGCGGGCCGATATCGTGGTGCTCGCCGGCGGGGTTCGGCCCAACGTCGGGCTGGCCGAGCAGGCGGGGCTGGAGATCGGCCCCACCGGGGCAATCCGAGTCGATCCCACCATGCGGACCTCCGCACCCGACGTCTACGCCGCCGGCGATTGCGTCGAGCAGATCGACCTGGTGACCGGCCGGCCTTGCTACGTGCCGCTGGGATCGACGGCCAACAAGCAAGGGCGGGTGGCGGCGATCAACGTCTGCGGCGGCCGGAGCGAGTTTCCCGGCGTGCTGGGCACCACGGTCTGCCGCGTTTTCGACTATTGCGTGGGACGCACCGGGCTGTCGGAAGTGGACGCCCGCGCCGCCGGTTACGACGTGGTCTCCGTGCTCGCGCCGGGACCCGACCGGGAACACTTCATCCCCGGCGCCGCCATGCTGCTGTTGAAGATCGTGGTCGACCGCGATTCGCGGCGACTGCTGGGGGCCCAGGCCACGGGTCCCGGCGCCGCCGACAAGAGGATCGATGTCGCCGCGATGGCGATCACCGCCGGCATGACCGTGGAACAGATCGCCAACACCGATCTCTGCTATGCCCCCCCCTATGCCCCGGCGATGGACAACATCATCACCGCCGCCAACGTGGCCGGAAACAAGCTGGACGGCCAGATGGTGGGGATTTCTCCCCTGGAAGTGGAGGAAAAACGGCAACGCCACGAGGACTTCCTCCTGCTCGATGTCCGCAGCCCGGCCGAACACGAGCAGGTACGCCTGCCCGGGGCCACCTTGATTCCCCTGGGCACGCTGCGGGGGCGCCTGGACGAACTCCCCCGCGACAAGACGATCGTGGCCTTCTGCAACATCTCGCTGCGGGCCTACGAAGCGGCGTTGATCCTCAAGGCCGCCGGTTTCCGCGACGCCCGGGTGATGGACGGGGGCGTGGAAATGTGGCCCTACGAAAAGCTGTCCTGAACGCCCCGCCCCACTCCGCGCCGGCGGGACCCCGGGGGCGGGTCCCGCGCGGCGCCGTCGGAAAATGAATATCGAACTGTCGGTGATTATTCCGGCCTACGACGAGGCCCGGCGACTGCCGCCCTTCCTGGAATCGGTCCGCGCGCACCTGGAGAGCCGCTACCCGGGCCGGTATGAAGTGATCGTCGTCGACGACGGCAGCCGCGACGGGCTGGGAGAGATGCTCGCGCCGTTGGCTGCCCAGTGGAGCGAACTCGTGGTCATGCGGCATCCGCGGAATCTCGGCAAGGGAGCGGCCGTGCGGACGGGAATGCTCGCCGCCCGGGGAGACCGGCTGCTGTTTGCCGACGCCGACGGGGCCACGCCCATCGCCGAGGAGACCGGGCTCAGCGAAGCGATTGCCGCCGGGGCCGACGTGGCCGCGGGCTCCCGCCTGGTCGCCGCTCCGGGAGTGCGTCGCCGCCGCACCTGGATTCGCGGCCTGGTGGGGCGGCTGTTTGCCGGCACGGCCCGGTGGTGGCTGCGGATCCCCGTGCGGGATACGCAGTGCGGCTTCAAGATGTTTCGTTGCGACGCCGGCAAAAAGCTCTTCTCGCTCAGCCGGGAGTCGGGGTATCTGTTCGACCTGGAGTTGCTCGCGTGGGCCGGCCGGCTTGGCCTGCGGGTCGACGAGGTCCCCGTGGCGTGGGCCGACGTGCCCGGCGGACATCTCAGCCTGGCGAGGGAACTGGGCCGGGTGCTGTGGGGGCTGTGGCGTCTGCGACGCCGGCTGGCCGCGCAGCGCTCGTCGCGGGTCTCCTGACCCCACGGGTAGCACCGGTTCTTGAACCGGTGTGGCTCGAATTCATTGGGTAGCACCGGTTCTTGAACCGGTGTGGTTCTGCCACAAGAGGTCGCGACAAATGACCCCGCCTATCGAAGAAGAACCCCGCCCGGGCGTTGCTACCCGCGGGTCTGACCTCTTGCCGGCTGCGCCGGGTGCAGGTTCAAGAACCTGGGCTACCCGCTATTGCCCCGGCGGCGCCGGATCACGATCCGGCCTACCCGCTCGGTGACCCCTGACCGGCCCTGATCCGTCTCCCAGAGGTCGCGCTGCACGTAGACCTCCAGGGGGACGTGGGGACGCAACAGCCACGGGCCGCCCCGCTGGGACGGCAGCCGCATGTACAGCCGGCGCTGCCCCGGCGGTTGGTCCTCGTAGAGATACCGCACCAGCGATTGCACCAGCGGCGGCTGGGTGACGATCACCGCCGCCGGCGGACCGTTCGGCATCGCGCCGAACCAGCCCACGTGGCTGAAGTCGCGCAGATACCAGGGCAGCGGCCAGTAGTCGTCATCGGGGCAAATCACCTGAACGTGCATCGCCCGCCCCTGGCGGTCGGCGGCGACGAGTTGCTCGATCCGCCGGGCCAGCCGCGGTACGTCGCGGGTGGTGGGGGCGTAGGCGTAGGGGTTGTCCGCGTCGGCGCAGGCGAGGAAACTGGCCCGGTAGGCTTGCCAGGCCAGATGGCCCGTGGCAACGGCCAATAGCAGCACGACCAGCCCTCGGAGCCAATAGCCCGGCGCCGCCCGAACCAGCGCCGCCGCGCCCACGCCGGCCAGCAGGATCATTCCATGCCAGAACCCCAGCGCGCACCAAGGCGTCTTGTAAGGCATGGCGGTGTAGACGGCGATCATCACCAGGGTATAGATTGTCAGGAATCGCCCGAAAGAAGGGGAGAAGTCCGATTCTTGCGGGCCACCCGCTGGGCCCTTCCCACGAATGGGGCGTATCCCCTGGATTGCCCCCAGCAGGGCGAGGACGGCGATCGAGGCTTCCGTGTAGAGAGGGCCGTCGCCGTGCCGCCACCAGAGGAGGCGGTGAAAGTAGTCATACCAGGGATGGAGGTGTCTGCCGGCGCTGCCTTGGCCCGACGCTCGACCGAGATAGTGGAAATAGGTCGTGTAGGAGTCGAGTATCCCGCCCGGGTGGGTGAAAAAGGAAGAGTAGAACAGGGCCGAGACGGTGGCGGCGATCAGCACGGCCACGGGCAGGAAAAGAAAGAGAGGCGAGAGGGCTGATTTGCCGGAACGACCCCCAGGGTGATTCGCACAAGTGGGACCTGTCGCCGTTTTTCGCTTCAGCGTGACCACTGCCGCCACGGCGATGGCGAACCAGGCGATCACGCAGGTCTCCTTGCTGGCGTGCATCATCCCCACGCCGGCGCCGAACAGCACCAGCCAAAACACCCGCCCCCGTCGTGTCCGCCCGTGGCGGGCCCGGTCGGTCGTGCCGGCTGGGCGCGCGAAACGCCACAGCGCCACGATGGCGGCAAAGGTGAAACAGACCAGGAGCATTTCCTGGATGTAGTATCGGCTGTAGAAGACAAGCGCCGGCGAGACGGCCGTCAGCAGGGCGGCCCAGCAGGCGGCCGCATGACCCAGTTCCTCGCGCACCAGCCACACCAGCCCGACCAGCACGATCCCCAACACGGCCGGCACCAGCCGAAGATCAACCTCGCTGACCTCGGTCAGCTTTCTTGCCCCGCTTGCCCGGGCGACCGGCAGGGTGAGGTAGTTGAGGCTGGGGCCGTGGTATTCGTGGGGGTCGTAAACGTAGCGGTGCTCCTCCAGCAGACGGCCGAACTTGACGGCCTGCACCGCCTCGTCGCAGTGCATGGGGCGATTACCCAGGTCGGCCAGCCGCAGCGCCGCCGCGGCGGCCAGCACGGCGATCATCCATGCGGCGTAGGCGACCGCACGTTTCATTTCACCGGCCTGCCGAAAACTTCCACTTCGGTGTAATGGTTCTTGTCGTTGAGGTGGTTGCCCCTGCTATAGAGGCGAACATATCGGCCCTCCACGCCGCGGGCGTCGATCAGCTTGCCCTCGGCGGTCTCCACGTAACCCATGTCGGGACCGATTCCCAGCCCGGAGGAGTTGTCGTAATCGTTGTTGAAGATCGTCTCGGCCGTGAGGAAGTCGGGGTCGTCGCTGACCTGCACGATCACGTCGCGGTAGACCCGGGCGTCGGCGTGATTGTGCCAGACGAGCACGGCGTAGATCGTGGCCCTCTGCTGGAGATCGATCTGGACCCACTCGGTCCCCGGGCGCAATTCCAGGTAGCCGAAGTCGGAGGCCTCCTTATCGCCGTCGGTGACGTAGTCCAACTCGCCCGCCGTGGGGGCCGGGTCGCTGGAAAAGACCGGCTTGCCGCGGGCCAGGTTGATCGTGCCTTGCGGCGCCAGAAACGGTGCTCGCGGCCCGCCCCGCGGCTTTTCCACGTTGGGCTCCTCCAGCGGCACGGGCGTGCCGCGGAAAGCCGGGGCGGGTAGATCCAGCGGCAGCGGAACCAGATCGGCGGCCGGTGGGGCCGCGGCCTGCGTAGACGGCGGTGGAGACGGCGGTTGCGTAGGCGGTTGTGCCGGCGTGAGGGAAGGAAGTTGCCCGCCGGGCGTGGTCACCGAAGCGGGCACCGTCCTCGTCCCCGTGCCCGGCGGCGCCGGGCGGCAACCAAGACTGATGCAAGCCACGCCCAGAAGGGGGATCAGCCAAGAATACGCAGGATGGCAATCACGTCTCACCGTCGATTCTCCTCGCAAACGGGAATTCCTTGTGCCGCGGCCGGCCCTACGGGAATGGGAACCAGGGGTGGGGGAGCCTCGTAAACGGGTCCCTTCCGATTCTTCCTCACGACTTCTCCAGGACCTTTTTCGCCCGCTGGCGAATCGCCTCGCGGGGGGCCTTCTGGAACACCTTTTCCATCGTGCTCTTCACTGCGTCCTTGTTGCCTGGCGGCATTTTCTCGGCGATCAGAACGGCGGCCAGGCCCGCTTCGTCGGCCACGGGGGGATCGTCCAGAAGGGTAGCGGCAAGGGCCAGCGATTTGGTCGTGGCCACGCCGCCCAGCGCGCCCAGGACCAGCCGCTTCTCCTCCGGTCGCTTGGCCAGCTTGAGGACCTTGGCCAGCAGGGGCACGGCGGCCAGCATGGGCACGTCGGCCGGCTTGTCGCCCCGGGGACTCGCCAGCCGGACCAGGCCGCGAATCGCCAGCACCCGGTGGCGGAGGTTGTCGCCTTGGGCGCAACGTTGCAGGGGCCCGATCGCGTCGGCAGTGGGCCAGGCGGAAAGCATCCGCACGGCCTCGTCGCGAACGGCCTCGTCCTTGTCCTCCAGCCGCGCCGCGATGGCTTGCAGGGCTCTTACGCCTCCCGCCCGGGCCAACGTGCGCAAGAGCACGACTCGCGAGGCCGCGTCGGCGTCGGCCAGTCCGGCGATGATCGCCGGGGCACAGGCCTCGCCCTGGCGGCTGCAAATCGTCAACAGGGCCAACTCGGCCGTGCGGCGTTCGGCTCCGTCGGCCGCGTGCTTGAGCAGGTTCACCACGTCCGCCGTATTGTCCTTGCCGGCCAGGAAGCGAAGGGCCCCCAGGGCCGCCCGGCGGACCGCCGGCTGGGAATCCTGGGCACTCTTGAGCACCACGGGAAGCGACTGCGTGGCGCCCCGCGCCGCCAGCACGTCCAACAGCACCACCCGCACGCCCGCTTGGCCGCCGGCCAGGGCCGACTCGATCGCCGCGTTGACGTCGTCACCCCGCAGGCGGATCAGGCTTCGCCGGGCGGCCGCCTTTTCCTCCTCGCTGCCGGCGGCCGCCTTCTCGGCCAAGAGCGGCACCTGGGCCTTGCCGCCCAGGCTGCCCAGGGCACTCAGTGCCGCGGCGCGGACCGTCGCGTGCTCGCTGGTGACCGACGCCAGCACCGCCTCCAGCGCGGCCGTATCCGCCCGGTCGCCCAACGCCTCCAACAGGCCGGCCTGGGCGTCGGGCGATAGCTTGGGAAGCAACTGGGCAAACTTCTTCGTGGCCGCCGTGCCGGGCACTTCCTCGCGCACTTGCTGAAGCCCCAGCGCCCGCATGTCGTGGTCCGCGTCGCCGACCAGGTCGGCGATCATCTGCACCAGCGCGTCGTCCGGTTGCTCGTCCGCGGCCGGCAAGGGATGGGGGGCGAAAACGAGCATCGTGGCCAGCCAGCCGGCCAGAATGAGCGTTCGGTGGTTCTCACTCAAGGAACGTCCTCCTGCTTGAATCTCCATCGAGGGTGGTAGGGGGGGCGTGATTCTCACTCGGTCCCAAGCTCCAGCTTGGGACCGCATCCGGCGCGAAGCTTTGCTTCACCTGGCGATGAAACCCCCGTCGGTGGGTTCCCAAGCTGGAGCTTGGGAACCAGGGGAGGCTGGAGCTTGGGAACCAGGGGAAAGCTGGA
>CAYZWG010000073.1:6348-8696 GCA_964481605.1 uncultured Planctomycetaceae bacterium | reverse complement strand
GCTGGAGCTTGGGAACCAGGGGAGGCTGGAGCTTGGGAACCAGGGGAAAGCTGGAACTTGGGAACCAGGCGGGCTGTCGTCCGCGGCTACTTCTTCTTGCCGGCGGCGGCCAACAATCCTCGCACCGCGGCCAGCTTGACGTGTTTGAATTCCGACTTGCCCAGCGTCTTGTAGATCATCATGGCCTCGGTCTTCTTGCCGTCGGCCAGGAGATGCTCGGCACAAGTGAGGTAGGCGTCGGCGGCCGCCAGCTTTTGCGATTTGGGGGCCTTGGCCTGAAAGGGGCCCAGGGCCTTGGCGGCCTCCGAGGTGCCGATCGCGCCCAGGGCCGCGGCCGCCGCCGAGGCCACCTCGGCGTTGGAATCGCCCAACAGCCCCACCAGCATGGCGGTGCTGGCGGCGTCGCGTCGCACGCCCAGCGAATTGATCGTGCCCACCTTCTGCGGTCCACTCAGCTTGGGCACGGCGCCGCGCATGGCCGCCACGGCCGCCTCGTCGGGAATCCGCTCCAGGGCGTAGCGGGCCATGTGGGAGAGCTTTTCGTCGGCCAACAGCGGCGTCACCGCCGGCACGCAGGCCGCCGAGCCGATCAGGCTGAGTTTGCGGCAGACGTAGTCCTTGGCCGCCTGGGAGACGTCCGTGGCCAGCACCGCGGCCAGCTTCCCCTCCAGCGCCTTTTGCGCCGCGGCGTCGTTGTGCGAAGCCACCGCCGCCGCGTCGATGGGCGCCAATACGGCCCGATCGCTTCCCCAGTCGTACGTCTTCAGGGCCGCCAGCGCCTTGGCCACGGCGTCGTCCGCGGTGGCCGCCTGGGCCGCCCAGGCCAGCCACAAGCCCACCAGCGCCAGTCCCGTGATGATCCTCGTTTTAGCAGACATCTCGTTCTCCTTTTGCTTCGTCGCGTGGTGTGAGTGATTCGATCGTATCAAGAACTCGTCGTGTTGTTCAGGGGGTTTCGCCGTCGCCGCCGGCCGGGGTCAAAATCGCCAGGGATAGCGCATTGCCCGGGCCAGCTTGCGGTTGGCCATGGAATCGTCGGGGAACCGCTCGTGTTGCGGGTCCCACTTGAGCGGGCGGCCGAGTTGGAGGCAGATGTTGGCGATCTCGCAGGTCGAGTTGGCCCGGTGGGCACCCTCGGGCGGGGCGATGGGACGTTGCCGCGACTTGATGCAGTCGAGAAAATTGCGTACGTGGTTGGCCTGGGGGTAACCCTTGCCGAACTTTCGCTCGGCCAGGAGCGACTTGGGCTTCGTCTCGATGTTGCCGTCGTCGTCCACGTAGACCTCGCCCTCGCTGCCCACGAAGCGGACGTCCAGAGGCCACTTGCCCTCCTTGAAGACCAGCTTGACGCCGTTGGCGTAGTGGGCCACGACCGTGCCCTCGGCCAGCTCGAACTCCACCGGCGAGGTGGCGTCGGCCTGGTTGGCCCACTGGCAGAGATCGACGGTGTGGCTACCCCATTCGGTGATCATCCCGCCGGCGAAGTCGCGGTGCCCGCCCCAGAACTTGCGGGTCATGTACTCCTTGTTGTAGGGCCGCCAGGGCGCCGGGCCGAGCCACATGTTCCAGTCGACCACTTCGCGGGGCGGTTGCGGCTGGGGCGGCAGGGTGCGCTCGTGGTGGCCGCCGAACCAGTCGGGCGACTTCTCCGCGTAGAGGGTCTTCAACTCGCCCAGCTTGCCGCTTTGGGCCAGTTCCACGGCGAAGCGGAAGCGGGGCACGCTGCGGCGCTGCGTGCCGCACTGGAAGATCGTGCCGTAGCGCTGCATCGTGCGGCACAGCGCCCGGCCCTCCATCACGGTGACCGACATCGGCTTCTCACAGTAAATGTCCTTGCCGGCCTTGGCGGCCATCACCGACGCCATGGAGTGCCAGTTGTCGCCGGTGGCGATCAGCACGGCGTCGATGTCGTCGCGGGCCAGCAGCCTGCGGAAGTCGATGTAGGTGGCGCAGTCGGTATTGCCGTAGTAGCTGTCCACCTTGACCTTGGCCGCCTTGCGGCGCGCGCCCCGGACGTCGCAGACGGCGACCATCTGCACGTCGGGGTTGGAGAGCAGGGCCCCCATGTCGCTGGTGCCCCGGCCGCCGCAGCCGATCGTGCCCAGGGTGATCCGCTCGCCGGCCGGTGCCCGATCCGGTGCACCCAGGGCGGTGGAAGTGATTACGCAAGGTGCCGCCACGGCCGCCGCGGCACGCCGGGCAAAATCGCGACGACTGATCTCGTTGTTGTTCATCAGTAGTCCTCCTCGGGTCGTTCTGGCTGGAAATTTTGCATCTCGGTCCCAAGCTTCCTCTCGGTCCCAAGCTTCCTCTCGGTCCCAAGCTCCAGCTTGGGACCGCACCCTCGC
>CAYZWG010000073.1:0-6248 GCA_964481605.1 uncultured Planctomycetaceae bacterium | reverse complement strand
CTCGGTCCCAAGCTTCCTCTCGGTCCCAAGCTCCAGCTTGGGACCGCACCCTCGCTGGGGCTTCGTTTCGCCTGCTCGCGGAGCAAAACCCGCGGCCGGCGGGCTCCCAAGCTGGAGCTTGGGAGCCAGGTCGCGGTTGGGAACCAGGGCGCGGCTTCCTCCCATCTCTCTAAATCCTCCACGGTTCTCGCATCGGACGCCCGCGCAGACGGTTGGCTTCCTCGTCGCCGAGGAATTCCTCCTTGGCCGGGTCCCACTCCAGCGCGCGGCCGGTCCAGTGGGCAATGCAGCCCAAGTGGGAAACGATCGTCGAGCGGCATCCGATCGCCACGTCGCAGGCCGGCGGCTGGCGGGTGCGAATACACTCCAGCCAGTTCTGGTGGTGATTGTTGACCGAACGAGGCGCGTTGGGGTCCTGGGGCGAGGACTCGATAATCTCCTTGGGAAACGACTGCAAAAAACCCCGCCGGCCCACGTGAATCCAGCCCTCCTCGCCCACGTACAACGCGCCGAAGTTTTGCAGTCGCGTGGCCACGTCCCATCCCTTGGGCACGAAGTGCTTCTGGGGGTCGAGTTTCCAGTTGACCACCTGCAAGAGCACGCCGTTGGCATAGGTGTAGGTCAGCGAGGGGACCTGGCCGGTCTCGGGCGGAACGATCTTGACGGGGCCGCTCTGGTCCATGCCCAGTCCCCATTGCACCACGTCGAAGGAGTGGACCGCGTTGCTGGTCAGGTTGCCGCCGCCGAAATCGCGGCAGAAATGCCACGGCACCACCCGCGGCGGACGACCATAGTAATGAAACCGCCCGTTGTACGGCCGCCACGGCGCGGGTCCCAGCCAGCGATTCCAGTCGAGCCCCTCGGGCACCGGCTGGGGAGGCAGATTCACGTCGCTGCTGGTGCCGGGAAAGGCCACGTAGACGATCTTCACCTTGCCGATCCGCCCGTCGCGGACCAGCGCCGCCGCCTTGCGAAACTCGGGCGTGGAACGCTGCTGCAAGCCGACCTGAAACACGCGGCCATAGCGGCGCGCGACGTCGACCATGGCGCGGGCCTCTCGAATCGTCTTGGAAAGGGGCTTTTCGCAGTAGATGTCCTTGCCCGCCTTGGCGGCCATCACCGAGGCCAGGCCGTGCCAGTTGTCGCCGGTGGCGATCACCACGGCGTCGATGTCGTCGCGGGCCAACAGTTCGCGGAGGTCGTTGTAGGGGGTACAGCCGGGCGACTTGTCGTTCGGCCGCAAGGTGGCGTATGCCTGCTGGACCGTCTTCTTGGCGTTTTCACGGCGCCAGCGGTCCACGTCGCACGCGCCGAGAATCTGCACGCCCGGATATTGCGCCAGGCCTGCCAAGTGCCCTTGGCCCATCGCCCCGATGCCGATGAACCCGAGGGTAATGCGGTCGCTGGGCGGGGTGGCACCGTCGAGCCCCAGCGCGGAGCCCGGCACGAGCGCGGCCGCCGCCAGGCAGCCCGTCGTCGCCCGGAGGATTTGTCGTCGGTGGAAACGCCGCTTCTGTTGAGTTGGCATGGGATCAGTCCTCAATGGTCACGCGTGCGGAAAGGACGGCTGCGTCGGTTCCCTTCCCCCTTGGTCCCAAGCTCCAGCTTGGGACCACATCCAGCGCGAAGCTCTGCTTCGCCCGTCGGTTCCCTTCCCCCTTGGTCCCAAGCTCCAGCTTGGGACCACATCCAGCGCGAAGCTCTGCTTCGCCTGTCGGTTCCCAAGCTGGAGCTTGGGAACCAGGTAAACGCTTTCCGTTCTCGGCTCGGCGGGAGCCTCGCCCTCCCGCGGGTTCCCAAGCTGGAGCTTGGGAACCAGGTGACGGAACCAGGTAAACGCTTGCCCCCGTCGTCTCACAAGCTCCACGGCTCGCGCATCGCCCGGCTGCGCATCCGGTTGGCCGTCTCGTCGTGGAGAAACTCTTCCCTGTGCGGGTCCCAGCGGAGCTTTCGCCCGAGTTCCATGGCGATGTTTCCCAGGTGGGCGACGGAGCAGCAGCGGTGGCCGATTTCGGCGGGGAAGTACGGGTCGCGGCGGCTCTTCACGCAGTCGAGGAAGTTGCGCTGCTCGCCGGCGGGACAGGTGAACAGGTGGGTCTCGCCGGGTCCGATCACGCTCTCGAGGATGTCCGGCGAGCTGGCTTCGAGTTTCCCGATCCAACCCGTGTTTCCAATCCAGCCGTCGGTTCCCTCGAATCTCAAGGCAACGCCGCCGCTGTCGACCTTCATCTCGACGCCGCTTTTGTACTTGTAGGTCAGGTGGAATTCGTGGAAGGTGTCGTAGAGGCCGGTTTCAAATCGCTTGCCGCTGCCCTCCACCTCGATCGGTCCGCTGTGCTCGCTGTCGTTGGCCCATTGGGCCGTGTCCAGCAGGTGGGCACCCCAGTCGGTGAGCACCCCGCCCGAGTAGTCCCGGTTTCCTCGCCAGTGGAAGGGATGGAGCCCCTGGCGATAAGGAGCCCAGGGGGCGGGTCCCAGCCACATCTCGTAGTCGAACCCTTGGGGCACGGGTTTCGGCCGGGGGTCGCCGGGTTGGTCGGGGCCGCCCGGCAGCCCCACCAGGATTCGCCGCAGCTTGCCGATCCGCTGGTTCCGCACCAACTCGGCCATGCGATGGTAGACCGCCAGCGAGCGATCTTCGGTGGCCGTTTGAAACACCGCCCCGTACCGCTTGACGGTCTGGGCCAGCAGCCGGCCCTCGGCCAGCGTGCGGGTGGGCTTCTCGCAGATCACGTCCTTGCCGGCGCGAAGGGCCGCCAGCGAGATAGGCACGTGCCAGTGGTCCGGCGTGGAGATCATCACCGCGTCGACGTCGTCCCGGGCAACCACCTCGCGCCAATCCCCGGTGGTCTGGCAGGAAAAGCTCTTGCCTCGCTTCTGCCGCACCACCTCCAGCGCCTTGGCGATCTGCTTGGCGTCCACGTCGCACAAGGCAACCGGCTGGGCGTCGGCCTGGCCCAGGAACATTCGCAGGTTTCGGGCGATGCCCTGTCCGCCCACGCCGATGAAGCCGACGGTGATTCGCCCGCTGGCGGGGGGCCGGTCGCCGGCTCCCAGGGCGGTCGAGGTGATTGCGTAGGGCACCGCGGCCAAGGCTCCGCCGGCCGCCGCCGACCGCTTGAAAAACCTTCGCCGGCTGCAACTTCGGCTGGCTGGTTCTGGCATCCGTGGTCCTCCTTCGCCATGAACTTTGTTCTTGTTGTCTTTTCGTTCCCACGCTCTACAGCCGCCACGGCTGGCGCATGGCGCGGGTGAGCCGGCGGGAGGCATCTTCGTCGCCGACGATCTCTTCCTTCGTGGGGTCCCAGCTAATCTTCCGCCCGCTGCGGACGGCAATCTCCGAAATGTGGCTGACGATGTCGCTGTGCACGGCGTCGTCGATGTTGCTCACCGGGGTTTGCCGGCTCTGCACGCACTCGATGAAGTTCCGCTCCTGGCCACGGCTGACGGGCAGACGCACCGCGTCCGGACCCAACGCCGATTCGCGCAGCGAGGGTGGGTCGCAGTCCATCGAGGCGTAGTACAGCGCGATCCAGCCCTCCTCGCCGATCAGTTGGGCATAGTTGTTCAGCTTCGCCAGGCGGGGATGCTCCTGCTTGGGCACGCCGGTCGCCCAGTAGCACATCGTGACGCCGCTGGCAAAACGAATGCGGATGTCCCAGTTGATCACCACGTCGTTGCACCCCTGCGGGGGAATCACGCCCTTGCCCTCGACTTCCCAGTTCCCCTGCCGGTGCGTGTCGAAGGCCCACTGGAGCAGGTCCAGCGGGTGCGCCCCCCAGCCGGCGATGAATCCGATCGCGTAGTCGTACACGTGGAACCAACTCCGGCCGTTGTTGGGGCAGCCCGAATAGGGCCGCCAGGGAGCAGGGCCCAGCCACAGTTCGTAGTCCAACTCCTTTGGCACGGGCATCGGCTTGCGCGAGCCGCCCGCGCTGCTGTTGGGGGCCTTGACCCGAATCTCCTTGATCTTGCCGATCCGCCCGTTGCGCACCAACTCGGCGCCCAGGCGGCAGGCGGCGCTGGCCCGGGCCTCGGTGCCGTACTGGAACACGCGGTCGTAGTCTTGGATCACCTTGCGGCAGATTTGGTCCTCGGCCAAGCTAACGCCCAGCGGCTTCTCCACGCACACGTCCTTGCCGGCCTTGGCGGCCATCACGGTCATGGGCACGTGCCAATGGTCCGGGCTGGCGATGCCCACCGCGTCGATGTCGCCGCGGTCGATCAACTCGCGGAAATCGACGTACGCCTTGCAATCGCTGTTCTTGTAGTGAGCGTCGACGACGCCCTTGGCCCCGTCGCGGACGTGCTTCCAGACGTCGCAGACGGCCACCACCTGGGCCTGGGGGCAGGAAAGCTCCTCGCGGACGTTCAACAGCCCGCGCGGACCGGTGCCGATGTAGCCCAGCACCACGCGCTGGCTGGCCGGCGGCCGACCCTCGCCGCCCAAGGCTGTGGAAGTGATCACCAGCGGTGCCGCGCAGGCGGCGCCGGCAGCGTTGAGAAACTCCCGCCTCGTGGGACACGGCGATGTGGGCCTCATCTGACGATCTCCCTTCCTTTCCGAACCCGGTTCGTATCGGCATCGCGGGTCAAATCCGCCAGGGCGAGTGCAACGGCCGCCACAACTGCCGGTTGGCTTCGTCGTCGTCGACGAACTGCTCCCGCAGCGGATCCCATTTCAGCTTCCGCCCCAGCCCCATGGCGATATTGGCCAGGTGGCAGACCGTGGCCGAGCGGTGCCCCACCTCGACCGGGGCGTTGAGTCTCTTGGGGTCTCGGGCACGAACACAGTCTAGCCAGATTCCCATGTGTGTGCCACCTTTGCCCTCCGGGGCGAGGTGGATTTCGCCGGGACCGATGCGGCTGGTCAAGAGCGACTCGGGCTCCGCCTTGAGTTCCGAGCGGCTGACGTAGACCCAGCCCTCGGTCCCCTGGAAACGAACGCCGTTGCCGCCGCTGCGGAATTCGATCTTTTCCCCGCCGGCGTAAGTAAAGTCGACGTGGATGTCGTAAAACGCGTCGTGCATGCCGGTGGCGTTTCGCTTGCCGTGGCCCAGCACCTGGACGGGCCCGCCGCGGTCGGCGCCGATGCCCCACTGGGCGATGTCCAACTGGTGGGCGCCCCAGTTGGTGACGTCGCCGCCGGAATAGTCGCTGACGAAACGGAACTTGTAATGGACGCGGTTGGGATGATACGGCGTCCGGGGGGCGGGTCCCTGCCACATCTCGTAGTCCAACTCCGGCGGCACCGGCCGCGGCGACCAGGGTTTGTCGCTGCCGGATCGCGTGGGAATCTCCACCCGCACCTTCCGCAGTTTCCCGATCCGGCCGTTGCGAACGAGTTCCACGGCGCGGATGAATCGCTCGTCGGAGCGTTGCTGGCTGCCCACCTGGAGCACGGCGCCGTAGCGGTGAACCACGTCGGCCAGGATGCGGCCCTGGCGAATCGCCAGGCTCAACGGCTTCTCCGCGTAGACGGCCTTGCCGGCCTTGACGGCGGCCACCGCGATGGGCACGTGCCAGTGGTCCGGAACGGCCACGATCACGGCGTCGATGTCGGGGCGGGCCAACACCTCGCGAAAGTCGTGGTAGGCCCGGCAAGCGCGGTCGCCCGCCAGGGCGTCGATCTTCGCCTTGGCCTGCTGGCGATGCTTGGCGTCCACGTCGCAGACCGCCACCACGCGATCCCCGCCGGCCATGATCTGCTGGCCCCGGCCGCCGGAGCCGATCAAGGCGGTGGTAATTCGCTCGCTGGGAGGCGATTGCCCGCCGGCCCCCCAAGCGCTCGACGGAATCACCTGCGGCACCGCCACCACGGCACCTGCCGCTCCCAGGAACCGCCGCCGCGACAAACCCAACGATCTCCAACTCATCGTCCTTCCTTTCAATCTCTCTCCCATCGGATCGTGCCACTCGTCTTTCCCACCGGATCGTGCCACGCGAAACGTCACGGCATATTGTGGTCCATCCCGGGTGGGCGGTTCAAGTCGATCGCAAGAAAACACGGCCGCGCTTCGTGGTTCCGCGTCTTCGAGGGCTTCCCGCCCGGGTCGGGCAGGCGAGGGGAACCTGCAAGGGGTGGACCCCGGGCACCGCCGGGAGTTCTTCAGGTGGGCATCTCCAGAGGATATAATACTGTCGCCGGAACGGTCAAACCAGCCAATCCCAGGATTTCTCGCCCCCCAGCCTCGCGCTGCCAAATAACCTGGTTCCCAAGCTCCGGCTTAACCTGGTTCCCAAGCTCC
>CAYZWG010000072.1:0-16778 GCA_964481605.1 uncultured Planctomycetaceae bacterium | reverse complement strand
CACGGAAGCTTCTTCATTCATGGGTAGCACCGGTTCTTGAACCGGTGTGGCTCGAATTCAGTGGGTAGCACCGGTTCTTGAACCGGTGTGGCTGGAGCCACAAGAGGTCAGGGCCGATCACTCCGCCCATCGAATCGGACCCCCCACGGAGCGTCGCCACGCGCGAGGCCCAACCTCTTGCCGGCTGCGCCGGGTGCAGGTTCAAGAACCTGGGCTACTCGGTCTGCCACAAGAGGTCAAGGCCGATCACTCCGCCCGCCGAATAGGACCCCCCACGGAGCGTCGCCACGCGCGAGGCCCAACCTCTTGCCGGCTGCGCCGGCCCAGGTTCAAGAACCTGGGCTACCCGGTGGCGGGGTCGGGAGACCCGCGCCAAACGAGTGGCGGGGTCGGGAGACCCGCGCCGAACACGCGGCGGGATCGTCAGACCCGCGTCAAACGCTGGGCATCGTCTCCCGCCGGTTTCACGGCCCACCCAGGCCGCTGAACTCCAACTGCTGCCCGTCGATGATCTGGAAGTCGTGCGTGGAGGGTCGAATCCAGAACTGTCGGGCGGTGGAGCTGGAGACGGGGCCGCCCACGTACTCCTGGCGGGAAAGCTCGGCTTCGGCGAAACCGTTGCCCTCGGCGATCAACAGGTCCTTGGCCTCCGCGTAGGTCATTCGCATCGCCCGGGCGGTAAAGGTCTGGTTCTCCGCCACCACGTTGCCCAACGCTTCCAACTCGATGGCCGAACGGTTCTCCACCGGCGTGCGCGTCTCGGCCACGGTCAACTGGTCGCAACTGAGCAGCACGCCCGCCGGCCCCAGCGCGTCGGGATCGTCCTCGGCGACCACGGCGTCCCAATCGTCGATTTGGGTGAAGGCGCAGCGAATCCGGTCGTGGAACGTCAGGCTCCGCCGGTTGATGTTGCCGCTGAGTGAATCCTGGAAACGAACGCTCAAGTAGCTCAGCTTGGCGGGATCGCCGGGCGGGGAAGTCGCCTGGGCCCGCGGCCCGGGCGAGCGGCCGAAATTCATTCCTGCCGGCCCGCCGCGCCGAATGGTTACCATCCGGCCCGGCCCCCGGGCGGAAATGTCTCCCGTCCGCCGGTTGACCGTGAGGTCCTCCGTGTGGATCTGTTCCCACGAGGTCGGCACCGGGCCGTCGACCTTCCGACTCTGCAAAAACACCCCACCGCGGCAGACGATCTTCTCCAGGTCCGGCTGCGTCTGCGTCTGCGAACCGGCCCGACGGAACCGAATCGGCTGGCGGAACCGCACTTCGAGGCTCTCCGTATCCAGCCGCTGGAATCGCGATTGGGCGATCACCGACTCGTCGAACACGGCCGTCAACCCATCGAAGTCCATCCGCCGCTGCCAGTCGATGGCGAGCATCTCGACTTGTGCCAGCGGCCGTCCCTGGAGGTCCCGGTCCAGGGGCAGCAGCAGCTTGCCCGCCCCGTGGATCCACAGCCGGTTGGTGCCGCCGTTGAGGTTGATATTGGTTCCCTCCAGGGTGAGTCCCCGGCCTTCGAAATGGGCCGGCTGGCCGATCACGCTGATCTCCATGTAGGGCGTGTCGGCGCCGGTCACCTTGATCTGATCGCCACCAACGACGACCGGCTGCTGGCCGGGGTTTTCGGTCTCGATCTCCTCCAGGCGAACATTGCCTTCCAGGGTCAGCTTGGAAAGCTGGGCCTGCCGGCCGCGCACCACCACGCCCAGTTGGAGCAGATGGCCCGACACCTGGTAGCGGCTGCCGGGCGGCTGCTGGGCTCCGCCTTGCGTGGTGTCCGGCGACCGTTGGCCGTCCGGCCCGGCAGCGTCCGGCGATGCCGGTTGCCCGGCCGGCGGGTCGGCCGCCTCGGCCGCCGGCTCCGACTGGAACCAAACCTCGAGTTGGTCGACTCCGCCCACCACTTGGGGTGAATCGAGATCGACCTGGTTCCGCACCAGCATCCGGTCCGGCCGCAACTCGAACCGTTTGCCGCCGGCGACGGGGTTCGGCCGGGGCACCTCGGACATCCAGAAGTGAATCTCCTCCGCCGTGAGCCGGCCCACCCCGGCATAGCTCAACTCAGCCCCCCCGGTCAGCGAAGCCACGTGTTGGTCCTGGTCGGGACGCACCTGGAGGTGATCGCCCCAGCGGAGGAAGACCTGGCCGTCGGCCCCCGGGTTCAATTGCCCCCGCAGCCAGCCCGGCCCCCGGCAGAAGACCCGTCCCAAGCGTCCCTGCTGGGCCGCCGCCTGGTATTGCAGGCTGGGAGCGTGGATTTCGCTCTCCCCTTGCCGCAGAAAGACCTCGTCGCCGCCGTCCAGCGTCAGCTCGCCGGTCTGCACGTCGTAGGCCAGCCGCCGGCCTCGGGCCTGCAACCGGCGGCTGGGAGCACGGACGATCACGGGGTTGCCCCGGGCTTCTATCCGGCGAGGATGGAGGTCCCAGGGCCCCTGGGGAGGCGGCGCCTCCGGCCCGGCCTTGTCGGCCAGCAATTCCGACAAGCCCTCGCGGGAGCGAGAAAAATCGATCGAGAGTCGCTCGCAGTTGAGTTGATCGCTGGGGCCGTCGGCGCTGAGTTGGAGCACGTCGACATGGTCCTCGAACGTGGCCACGCGGCGAATCGCATCAAAACGAAACGGCCCCCGGCAACTCACCTCCACGGGCCGCTCCCACGCGATCGCCCGGCGGCCGCCGGTGGGGGTCGCCGCCGCCGAGGACAGGGGCGAGTGGGGACCAAACTCCAAGTGCAGCCGCTCGAGTCGCCGGACCTCGAATTGCTCGATGCCGGTGATGTTTGGCCCTCGCCCGGCCGAGTGGAGCCCCCCGTCGTCCTCGAGCAGTTGAATCTCCATGTCCTGGCCGCTGCCGACAATCCGTCCCCAGCGGAAATGGACCGGCTGCGGCGTGGAGATTCGCTTTTCGGTCAGTTCGACGTCGCGGGTGACGATCAGCAGGTCGTCCTCCTCGCCGGGCAGTTCTCCGGCGCCGCGAATGGTAATCTCCCCCAACAGCCGGCCCGAGATCGGACGCCCCACCTCCCCGGCCCGCAGGTCGAGCGGCCGGTCGAACTTCAACACCGCGCCCTCGGGGGCGTCCAGAACGATGGGCCGCGGCGGTCGACCGGGCTTGGGCTGGGGCGTGTAGATCAGCGTGCAGGGCTGAATCCGCACCCGCCCGTCCCCCAGGTTGGAATAGTCCCGCAGAAGCAGCTTGACTCGGTCCGTTTCCAGGATTTTCGGGTTGTCGAGCTGCCACGCCCCCGCAGGGAAGAGCCCGGCCAATTCGGCCAGCCGGCTGTCGACTCGCTGGCGTGCGGCCGCCAACTCGCTCGCCTCCGGCCTCCGGCCGTCGGGTCCCGCCGCCGCCGGCTCGATCAGCGGCACGGCCAACAGCGCGTAGGCCCAGTACGCCACCAGTACGCAGAGGAAGCTTACACCGATGCGAATCGCGTGGGCCATCAGTCATCCATCACTCGAGGTACGCTTGAATCACGTCCTCCCAGCGCCGCTGTGCCTTGAGCACCATTTCGACCGTCTCTCGCACGGCCCCCGCGCCGCCGGCGGTGGCCGTCACGTAGTCGGCCGCCCGGCAAACCTCCTCGGCGGCGTCGGCCACGGCCACTCCCACTCCCACGGCGCGAATCACCGGCAGGTCGGGCAGGTCGTCGCCGATATAGCAAATCTGCGCCAGCGAAAGTCCCAGCTCCTCGGCGATCTGGCGGACGGTGGCCGGCTTCTGCTCGGTCCCCTGGCGGACGATCCTCACGCCCAACTCGCCGGCACGAATCCTCACCACCTGGGAGCTTCGCTGGGTCACCAGGCCGAATCGGTTGCCGGTCTTTTGCCAAAGCTTGATCCCCACCCCGTCGCGAACGTGAAATCGCTTGGTCTCGATCCCCTGGTTGTCGTAGACCACCCGCCCGTCGGTGAGCACCCCATCCACGTCGCTGAGGATCAATTCAATCGGTTGGCACTGCTGCTGGAGACTCATTTCGCTTCCCCCCGAGTTTTCCTACGTGGGGTCATGCGCCGGCGCGAGCGGGGAACAGGCGGACGGTGGGCTCCGAGGCTTGATCCAAGTCGGCCTCGAACAGCTCGGGAAACAGGCCCACCACGTCGGTCACGTCGATCAGGCCGGCCGGCCGGCCGGCGTCGTCGATCACCGGCAACTCGCTGATCTTGCGGTTGGCCATGGTTTCCACGGCCTCCACCATGTGAGCCCCCAACGACACGGTCACCGGGTTGCTGGTCATCACCTCGCTGATGGGACGGTCCAGTTGCGCTTCCCCCCGGTGCTCGAATAGCCGGGCCAGGTCGCTGTCGGTGAAGATTCCCCGCAAACGCCCGCGGCCGTCCACCAGCATGATGGCCCCGGTCCGCCGGCCGGGCACACTCAAGCGGACAAACACCTCGCGAACCGTCCTCCGCTGCTTGGCCACCCGGCACTCCGCCAGGGGGCGGCAATAATCCTCTACCTTGCTGAGTTTTCGTCCCAGGCTGCCGGCCGGATGAAAGCGGGCAAAATCCTCTCGCCCAAAATGCTTCATCCGGCTGACCACCAGCGCCAACGCATCTCCCAGGGCCAACATCGCCGTGGTGCTGCTGGTGGGCGCCAGCCCCAAGCCGCCGGCCTCCTGGAGCCGTCCCAGCTCGAGCACGATCGTGGCCGCGCGGCCCAGCGCACTCTCGCCTCGGGAGGTAATCGCCAGCAGCGGAACCTTCATCCGCTCGATCGAGGGCAACAGCCGCACCACCTCTTCCGTCTGGCCGCTCTGAGAAAGGATCAGCACGACGTCGTCCGGGTGAACCCGCCCCAGGTCGCCGTGGACGGCTTCGGCCGGATGAAGAAAATGGCTGCGGGTGCCGGTGGAGGCCAGCGTGGCGGAAATCTTCTTTCCCACCAGGCCCGCCTTGCCCATCCCGCACAGAATCACACACCCGCGACATGCGTAAAGCAACTCGACCGACCGGCAGAAGCGGTCGTCCAGGCGGTCGGCCACTTGCCGAATCGACTGGCATTCGCCCAGCAGGATTTCCCGGCCGAAACGGAGTTGTTCCAGCGGACTCAGCCCAGCGGCCGAACGCGCGGCTTCCGAACCCATCGTGTCGTCTTCCTTGACTAGCAGCAAATGGCTATCCGGCGGGCACCATGCGAGGGACAAACCCCGGCGTGGCCGTCGGAGCTAAACGCAGCACCGTTCAATATAAGCCTGTAGGCCGGGTCGCGCTGCCGGCATGGTAGAACGACCGTTCGGCTCCCGCGGAGTATCTTGCCCGATCCATGCCGGCAGCGCGACCCAGCCGGCGTTCGGCGCGGGTCTCCCGACCCCGCCGACAGCCTACGGAGTGGGGCCGATTGTACCGCCGAACGGGTTTGGCGGCAACGCGGACCTGACCCCTTCGTCCGGGGGGGGCGCCCCGTGTTGCCGTCGCCGGGACACCGCTGGGGACGGGACGTTCATCCGGGATTTGTTCCGCCCAGGGCGAGGCTCCCGCCTGCGCACGAATATCCCCTTTCCGCAAAGGAAACCAACTCGCCGCCGGCCGCACAGCCGGCCCTACACTCCAACTGCTACGCGGGGAGCGAGACTTCGCGTCCTTGGGCGTCCCTGCACTTGATCTTGAGATGCTCCGGCGAGGCGCCCTCCTCCGGGACCACGTTCACCCTGAGGCTGCCGTCGTCCTCGATGGCGATAATCTCGCGGCGTTTCTTGTTGTTGAGGTAGTCGGCCACCTCCTCGGCCACGTTCACGGTGATTTCGGCGATTCCTTCCCGCTGGCCGGCCAGAACCAACAAGCGAACGACCTCGATCGCCATGCTTTCGGGCGACTTGACCACGCCCGCCCCACTACAACTTGGGCAGTCGCGGTAGGCGCTCCGCTTCAAGCTGGGGCGGACCCTCTGCCTGGTCATCTCGACGAGGCCAAAAGGACTGGTGCGGAGGATTTTCGTGCGGGCCCGATCTCGCCGCACCGACTCCCTTAGCGCCCGCTCCACGTTGCGGCGGTGCCGTTCCTTGCGCATGTCGATGAAATCGTTGACCAACACGCCTCCCAGGTCGCGAAGGCGGATTTGCCGGGCAATCTCCCTGGCGGCGTGCAGGTTCAACTGGTAGGCCGTCTCCTCGGCCGAGTCGTCGGCCCGGAAGTTGCCGCTGTTGACGTCGATGGCCACCAGCGCTTCGGTCTGGTCGATCACGATCGAGCCGCCGTCCTTGAGAGGGACCTCGCGGCGGTGGATCTTGGCGATTTCCTCGTCCAGGCGGTACTTGTGAAACAGCGGTTCCTTGCCCTCGTAGAGTTTCAGCCGGTTGACGTGGCGGGGCATCACCAGTTGCAGAAACTCCCTGGCTCGCTCGTAGGCCGAGGGTTCGTCAATCAGGATCACATCGACTTCGCTGGTGAAGATGTCGCGGATGGTGCGGATGATCATGTCGCTTTCTTCGTAGATATCCACCGGCCCACGCGACTTCTTGATCCGGCGGACAATGACCTTCCACAACCGCACCAGGTAGGCCAGGTCGCGGGAGAGTTCCTTCTTGGTCCGCTCGGAGCCGGCCGTGCGGACGATGAACCCGAGTCCCTTGGGCGGGTTCAGCTCGAGCATGATATCCCGCAGTCGGCGGCGCTCGTCCTCGTCTTCGATCTTTCGCGACACGCCCACCCGCCCCAGGGCGGGCATCAGCACGAGGTAGCGCCCGGGAATGCTGATGTAGGTGGAGAGGGTTGGCCCCTTGGTGCCGATTCCCTCCTTAATCACCTGGACAACCACCTCGTCGCCGCGCTGGAGAATGTTCTGGATGGGGGGTTTGACGCGGGGGCGTCCCCCGAATCGGCGTCCCCGGACCCGGCCTTTTGCCGGTCCGGACTCGCGCTGGCCGGAACGGCCTTTTCCCGCTCCGGACTCGCCCTGGCCGGAACGGCCGGAGCGGCCCGAGCCGGGCAGCTCAATCGGCTTGTCGGGATCGTAGCCTCCCTGGCGAAAATACTGCGACTCCACGTCGCTGATGTGCAAGAAGCCGTTGCGGCCCACCCCAAAGTCCACGAACGCCGCCTGGATGCTGGGCTCCAGGTTGACGACGACTCCCTTGTAGATGTTGCCCACGTAGCTGTCTTGTCCGGTCCGCTCGACGTAAAGCTCTTCCAGAACTCCGTCTTCCATGATGGCAATGCGGCATTCTTCGGGCTGCCGCACGTTGATTAGCATCTCTTGTTTCATCATATCGCCTTTTCCACCGGCAAATACGGCGGGTACGACGCGGCGCGATCTGGCGGGAGGCGTGCTTTTGGAGCAAGGCCGAAGCGATCACGATTGCAGCTCCACCCTGGTGCGAGTCAAGAAAAACCCTTGCCGCAGGACGTCTTCCAGGCCCAGAGCGCGGAGCACGTCGCGAGCGGACGGGCTCGATTCCCGCCCCGTCGCCAGTTGCATCCGCAACTCACCCTGGGAAACGTCCAATTGCTCCAGCCCAGGGCGGATATCGAGGCCGCTCGGCTTGTTGGGCCGGTCGACGACCACCGATTGCCGTGCCATGATCTGGCTGGCCCGGGCCGCCGCGGGTTGGCCCTGCTCGTCGGGCAAGGCCATGCGGTAACTCGCCCGGAGGAGTCGGGGGTTCTTGGTGCCGGGGGGAACAAGCCGGACGGAGCGAAAGACCAGCCCGGTCACCGTGCAGCGGCCCAACCGGCGGAAGATTTCCCCCGGGGCATACTCGGCAGCCAACTCCAAGTCCATCACTTCGTCCATGCCTTCGATTCCCACCGCCAAGGCCGAGGGAAAGCTCATTCGCGGCTTCGGATGGAAGCCCTGGCTCATCCCCAGTTTCAGCCCCGCACGGCGAAACACCCGCTCCATCGTGCGCACCAGATCACGGTGCCCCACGTAACGCAGGTCTCCCTGTTTGCAAAAGCGAATTCGTACCCGTTGTCGAACCATTGCGGTCGAACCACCCCGCCACTGCCGGAAGTGGCGGAGCACCTTGAAATGTGTCTCCCGCCGCGAAAGCCCCACGACGATCACGCCGCCGGCTCCCCAAAGCGGGACCTGTTGATGGTTGCATGGCGCATGACCGATAGCTCGAGGCCCTGATCTTGCGGGGCCGGGCTTCCGCCAGAAGCCCTTCGGGCGTCGATCATGCAGACGTCCAATACCGAACCGGTCCGGCCACGCGCCGCCCGATCCGGGTCCATGTCATGATTTCCTTCCGTGCGAAGTTCGTTTCCAGTCTCGGGATTGACCGAGAAGCACGTTCAGCATTCTCCTCCGTCCCCGTGCCGGGAGGCTTCCGGGTTGTCGTGGGTGGCACCGGTTCTTGAACCGGTGTGGCTGGTGCCACAAGAGGTCGGCGCAAATCACTCCACCCATCGAATGGGAACACCGCCTGAGCGTCGCCACCCGCTGGCCTGACCTCTTGCCGGCTGCCGCCGTCGTAGGGTGGGTGCTCTGCACCCACGCGATGCGCCGACGTAGTTCCTGCGTGCGTGCCGAGCACGCACCCTACGAATCTGACGCCGGGTGGAGGTTCAAGAACCTGGGCCACCCGTGGCAAAACGCCCTACACCACCAGTTCGGGAACGTGTTTCTTGAGTTCTCCTTTCAAAAAGCTCTTCACGTCGCGGGCGTTTTCCATGGCGATGGCCCGCCGGGCCACTTCCTCGCACTGCGCGATGGTCACGCTGCGACAGACTTTCTTGATCTCGGGAATGCTGCTGGGGGTCACGCTCAATCGCCTCAACCCCAGCCCCAACAAGATCATCGTGTACGTGGGACTTCCGCTCATCTGCCCACACAAATTGACGGGCACCGACTTCTTGTTCGCCGCCCGGACCGTCTTGTCAATCAGTTTGAGAATAGCCGGGTCGGCCGCGTTATAAAGCGCCACCACGTCCTTGTTGCTGCGGTCCACCGCCAGGGTGTACTGGATCAGGTCGTTGGTGCCGATGCTGAGGAAGTCGACCTCCTCGACGAAGTGGTCGATCAACATCACTGCCGCCGGAACCTCGACCATCATGCCCACGGCGATGTCGGGATCGAATTCGATCCCGTGCTCGTCGAGGTCCTCCATCACGTCGGCCAGCACCATCTTCGCCTGCCGCAGTTCCAGCAGCGTGGTGACCAGGGGAAACATGATGCGAACGTTGCCGAACGCGCTGGCCCGAAGCGCTGCCCGCATCTGGGTCCGAAACATGGGCAGATTGCGCAGCGCCAGGCGGATGCTGCGCAGCCCCAGAAACGGATTCCGTTCGTCTTCCGGCTCGGGCAGATGGGGCACTTTGTCGGCCCCCAGGTCGAAGGTGCGGATGGTGACGGGGCGGTCTCCCATCGCTTTGACCACCTCGCAGTAAGCATCGAAGTGAACTTGCTCGTCGGGCTCGCTTTCCGCGCCCAGGTAAAGAAACTCGGTCCGGTAGAGTCCCACGCCGTCGGCGCCGCGCTCGATGCAGTGTTCCACCTCGTAGGGGAATTCGATGTTGCCGTAGAGCGTCACGTGGGTACCGTCGGAGGTCTCCGCCGGCAGATGGCGGAGTTCTTGCAGCCGTGCCGCCAGGCTGCGATGCTGCTCCTCCTCGTGCCGATATCGGGCGATCGTCTCTTCGTCGGGGCGGAGGATGACCAGCCCTTCGTCGCCGTCGATGATCACCAGGTCGCCGCCGGAAACCTCGTTCAGAAAGGGGCCGGTTCCCAGCACGGCGGGAATCTCCAGCGCCCCGGCCACCACCGCCGTGTGGCTTCCGGGACCGCCGATCTCGGTGACGAAACCGCGCACGAAACGGCGATCCAGGTTGGCCGTTTCGCTGGGCGTGAGACTATGGGACAAGACCAACACCGGCGAGGTCAGTTTGGAGAGCCCTTCCCGGCGGCGCCCCAGCAGGTTTCGCAAGAGCCGCTTTTCGATGTCGCGAATGTCGCTTGCCTTGGAGGCAAAGGTCTCGTTCTGGAGGCTCTCGAACCGGGCGGCATAGTTGCGGAACGTGCGGCTGACGGCGTATTCCGGCGAGTAGTGACGCTGCCGGATCATCTCCTCCAGTTCGCCGCGGAGCCTGGGCCCCTGGAGCATCTGCAAGTGGGCCTCGAAGATCCCCGCGCACTGGTCACCCAATTCGCGAGAAACGGCGCTGCGGTTGCGATCGATCTCCTCGGCCGCGGCGCTGATCGCCTTGCCCAGCCGATCCAACTCCTGCTCCATGGCGTCGCGCGCCACGAAACGGCGAGGAATGCGAAAACCCTCGCTATCCATCACCAAAGCCTCGCCGACGGCCACGCCCGGCGAAACGGCGATTCCTTGCAATTCTTTCATGTGACCTCGTTGACCAGCGGCATCGGCGGATCGCATCCGCCCCGCGGCGCCCCCTTTTCGGCGCGGCGGAATGGGATTCGTTGTTGGAATCCGTCGGCCGGCGGTACCTCCCGCTCCGGCCGCTGGTGAAGTTGTCTTCGTGTTCCTCGGCGGCGGGCCGTCCCCTCTGGGGGCCGGGCCACCGCTCATTCCTTGGGTGTTTCCGCCTGGGCTTCCCGGAAATCGCTCTCCAGCAGCGTCACCAACTCGTCCACGGCCGCCTCGGCTTCGACTCCCGATGCCTCGATCGTTAGTTCTTCGCCCGGACCGGCCTCAAGGCCAAGAATATCGATCACCTCGCCCACGTCCACGCGATGGTTTTGCTTGATCAGGTGGACCTCGGCCTGGAACCGGCTTGCCGCCTTGGCGATTTCCGAGGCCACCCGAAGGTGCAATCCCCTCGTATTGGCCACGGTCACGATTCGGGTTGCCGAAGGTTCGCCCATCAGTGGGATCCGTGTCTGTTCAGTGGCAGCGGCAAGGCCGTCCCCCCGCGGCTTGCTCCGCATACCGCCCCGAAACGTCTCCGGCAAGCACCTCGACTCGGTGCCGCGAAGCCAAAGGAAACGCCGCGCTCGAAAGAAGCAGCCGGCGGAGACGTGTCGCGGCGCGGCAGGCCTCTCGTCAAGCCCCAAACTGGTTGCTGTCCGCTTCGTCGAGCAATTGTCGGATATCGTCGGCGGTCTTCGACTGTTTGAGAAACCTGCAAAACGTTTCATCGCGAAGTTGACGCGAAATGTTCTCCAGGGCCCTCAAGTGGTCCCCCGGTCGATCCGGGGGGGAAATGAGCAAGAAAAACAGGTGGACCTTCTCCCCGTCCAGGCTGTCGAAATCGACTCCCTCGGTGCTGACGGCAACCGATCCGACGAGCTTTTCCACGCTGGGATGCTTCGTATGGGGCACGGCCACCCCCCGCCCGATCCCGGTCGAACCGAGTTCCTCGCGCTTGAGGATGGCCTTGACGATGCTCTCGAACTCCTCCTTTTGAATCCCCCCGGCCTCCAGCAGGGCCTGCACCATCTCGCGGATAACCGCCTCTTTTTCGTCAGAGGCCAGATCGGCTCGGATCGCCTCGGGAATGACAAAGTCGGCAAACTTCATGCACGAGTTCTCCTCGATGGACTGTTCCCGCAGGACGCAACCCAGAACCTGCGCTCGCGGATGCTCTCTCCGCGACCAGAACCGATGTCTGGCCCGAAGATGGCGAAGTTTTCTTCAAAGTTGGACGTGAGCACGACCGGCCCGAAATGCCCGGCGGCACGGAGGTTCTGCCCGTCTTTCCCACAGCCGGCGCGTGATCTCGAGCGAAACGGACCACGCCACGGACGACACCCGCGGCCGATCTGCCCGGGGCGCGGTGCTCTGGATGGGCGGATCATTTCGCCGATTTCGGGAAGGTTTCCGTTGCCTGCTGGCGGACGGCCGGATTGCGGTGACGATCCTGAATCTTCTCCTTGTATTTTCGCAGTTGTTGCTCCAGCTTGTGCAGTACCTGGTCGATCCCCGAGATCAGTTCCGCAGATCTGACCGTGGCCACAAAATCGTGCTTGTGCTCGGCCGATACTTTCAGGTCAATACTGGGTTCGTCGCGGCGTTCCAGATCGATGGTCACGTCGATCTCGCTGAGCCGCTCGAAATATCGGCTGAGCTTTTCCACCCTGACGCGAATTTTTTCCTGCGTAGCCTCGCTAATATTCCCATGACGCGTGGAAATGCGAATCTGCACCGAGTCACCTCCTTGGTTTTTACCGGAAAGCGTAAGCAGCCGTTCCGGCAATCAAACCACTCATTCTAGCTGAACCCTGCCGGGACGACAAAGGGGAACGACGAATTGAACCGCCGAAAATAGGGCCTTCGTTGGCCGGATATCATAATCTAGCTTGCCCTGGGCGGAATGTCAGCCGGCTGGAAACCGGACAGATCGGCGTAAGTCGCTTAATAAACGTCACTTAAGTTGCATCTGCTAGTGGAGAAATAGGGCCGATTCGGGTTGCCGCCGCCACGGGACACACCCCAAAAACGGCCCACACGTCCAAGACTCCCTCCCCGGCATACCCCACCATCCGTGGTAGGGCGACCGGCCCGAAGTGACTTGCCCGTAGCTGATTTCGCAAGGGATGCGGCCGAAATGCGTTCTCGTTGCGGAAACCTGGCAGCGCGAGGCTCCCGCCCGCACGCGAATATCCGCGTTGGCCCACACCGTGACCGGCGTGGCTCGCCACTCGGCCTCGCCCGCACGCGAATATCCGCCCACCCGTCGTGAGGGCTCGGGCCCTGTTCAGCGTCCAGCGCTCAGATCGTGGACCGCCTCGACCAGCGCCACGGCGTTCTCCACCGGCGTCTGTTTGAGCACTCCGTGGCCGAGGTTGAAGATATGTCCCGGGCGGCCGCCGGCCTGCTGGAGCAGGCCGGCGGCCGCCTGGCGAATCCGCTCTGGATCGGTAAGCAAGACCGCCGGGTCGAGATTTCCCTGAACGGCCTTCTCGTGGCCGACCATCTCCCAGGCGTCGTCCAGCCGGATGCGCCAGTCGACGCCGATCACCTGGCCGCCGGCCCGGCTCAACAGCGGCAGTAGCGCCGGGTTGCCGGTGGCGAAATTGATCACCGGCGTACCTGGGGTGATCGCTTCAATGACGGCGCGGGTGTGGGGGAGCACGTAGCGGCGGTATTCGTCGGGGCCCAGGCAGCCGACCCAACTATCGAAAAGCTGAACCATCTGCGCGCCGGCGGCAATCTGGGCATTGAGATATCGGGCCACGGCCCGGGCCAGCCGCCCCAAGAGGGCGTCCCACGCGCCGCGGTCGCGATACATCAGCGACTTGGCCCAGGTGTAGTTGCGGCTGCCGGCCCCTTCCACCGTATAACTGGCCAAGGTGAACGGTGCCCCGGCAAAGCCGATCAGGGGAAGCCGGGGGTCCAGGCCGGCGCGGGTCTTGCGAACCGTCTGGAATACGTAGTCCAGCGGTTCCAGGTCGTCCAGTTCCCCCAGCCGGTCGACGTCGTGGGCAGCGCGGATGGGGTTGTGGATCAGCGGACCGTCGCTGGCCGTGAATTCCAGCGCCAGGCCCATGGGTTCGAGGATGGGGAGAAGATCGGCAAAAATGATCGCCGCGTCGACTTTCAGCCGATCGACGGCGGTAAGCATCACCTCCGCACTGAGGTTCGGGTTCTTGCAGAGCTCGAGGAAAGAGACCTTCCGGCGGACGGCGCGGTACTCCGGCATGTAGCGGCCGGCCTGGCGCATCAGCCACACCGGCACGCGATCGACCGGTTCGCGCCGGGCGGCCTTCATCATGGGACTGTCCAGCCAGGCAGGCCGAGATTGTG
The DNA here is from genome assembly GCA_964481605.1 of uncultured Planctomycetaceae bacterium. GTDB lineage: Bacteria > Planctomycetota > Planctomycetia > Pirellulales > Thermoguttaceae > CAYZWG01. Next base: position 3,136 of record CAYZWG010000072.1, on the reverse strand, counting down.
TATCGCCGGGGTTTGACATGGGTTGAGTTTGCCCAGCCAGGGGTCGGGTTGGCGGGAAGAGCAACCGATCAGTGTAGGCGGCCGAAGGCGACACGAAAAGCCGAGCCCCCCGGCAGTTCCGGGGGCGGGCCACCACGGCCGGAAAAGAATTCGCCGGTTTTCTTGGCAGCGCGTCGACATGGACGGTGACGGCTTTTATACTAGGAAACCGAACGCCCCCTCCACAGGGCGGGTGTGCCGCCTGCGGTCGAGGACGGTTGTCACCGGGGGCCAAATCCGAACGGCCGAAGTGAAAGTACTCGCGACAGGTCAGCTTGAAAAGGGAAGCCGATGAGAAAGAGTGCCCCGATGTCCAGCACGTTGGCCAAGGTGGTTTTGGTTTTCGCCCTCGGGAGCGCGATCACGGCCCTGGGACCGTTGTCCGCGGCCGAGTATCAGGGCCCCATCGACGTCGTCGCCACCAGAGACGGCAAGACCCTGCTCGTGCTGTGCCAGGATGCCAGCCAGGTCGCCGTGCTCGACGTGGCCGGCAAGGTCGCGCGGCGGATCGACTGCCCCGCCGTGCCCACGGGCATTGCCCTCAGCCCGGACGATAAGGTCCTGTTCGTGACTTGTGCCGCGCCGGCCGGCTCGGTGGTGGCGTTCGACGTGGCCTCGGGCGAGCAAAAGCGAACGCTCAAGGCGGGCCACGGCGCCACCGCTCCGGTGGTCAGCCCCGACGGCAAACGGCTCTACGTCTGCAACCGGTTCGTGAACGAGGTTGCCGTGTTCGATCTGGCCTCGGGCAAGGAGGTTGCCCGGGTGCCGGTGATTCGCGAGCCCGTTGCCTCCGCGATCACGCCGGACGGGAAGACGGTTTTCGTGTCCAACCTGCTTCCCATCGATCCGTCCGATTCCTACGACGTGGCTTCCCACGTGAGTGCGATTGATACCGCCACCAACAAGGCGACGCAGATCCGGTTGCCCAACGGCAGCTCGAGCGTGCAGGGGGTCTGCGTTTCTCCCGACGGCAAGTTTGCCTACGTGGTGCACATCCTTTCCCGATACCAGATGCCGACCACGCAATTGGAACGCGGGTGGATGAACACCAACGCGATGAGCATTATCGACGTGGCGGCGAAAAAGTACGTCAATACGGTGCTGCTGGACGATATCGACCTGGGCGCGGCGAACCCCTGGGGGGTGGCGGTGACCCCGGACGGAAAGTCGATTTGCGTCACGCACTCCGGCACCCACGAGTTGAGCGTGATCGACGCCGCGGCGATGCACGCCAAGCTGGACGAGGTACCGGCCACGAAGGAAGAGGCCAAGGCGGCGGGCCGTTATGAGGATCGGGGGACCTATTCCTCGGTGATCAAGTCCGACGTACCCAACGACCTGGCCTTCCTGGTGGGATTGAGACGACGGATCGGGCTGGAGAGCTCCGACCCCTGGGCCACCGTGGCCGACAGCCAGCGGGTCAATGGGCCCAAGGGGCTGGCGATCATCGGCTCGAAGGTCTATATCGCCGTCTATTTCAGCGACCTCGTGGCGGTGGTCGACCTGGCGTCGAACTTGAAGCGACCGGTCACGGTGATCGAATTGGCCCCCCGGCCCAAGCTCACGGTCGTCCGTCGGGGCAATATGTACTTCCACGACGCCTCGCTCTGTTTCCAACACTGGCAGAGTTGCTCCAGTTGCCACCCCGACAGCCGGGTGGACGCCTTGAACTGGGACTTGATGAACGACGGCATGGGCAACCCGAAGAACGTCCGCAGTATGCTCCTGGTGCACCAGACGCCGCCGGCGATGGCTTCCGGGATCCGTGCCGACGCGGAGACCGCGGTTCGCAACGGCATCCGGCACATTCAGTTTGCCGTCCGCCCGGAGGCCGACGCCGTGGCGATCGACGAGTACCTGAAAACGCTCAAGCCGGTTCCCAGCCCGGTGTTGGTGGACGGCAAGCTCAGCGAGGCGGCCCAGCGGGGCAAGGTCCTCTTTCATAGCAAGCGAGTCAACTGCATCGAGTGTCACACCGAACCGCTTTATACCGACAAGCAGATGCACGACGTCGGCTCCCGCGGCAAGTATGACCGCCGCGACGACTTCGACACGCCCACGCTGATTGAGTGCTGGCGGACCGCGCCCTACCTGCACGACGGCCACTATCCCACGCTGGAAGCACTGTTCAAGGAGGGCAAGCACGGCAAGGCCGGCGGCGACATCGAGGGTCTCAGCGAAAACGAGCTGGCCGACCTGATCGAGTTCGTCCGATCGCTGTAGTTCCCCTCGGCCCCGTGCCGGTGAGGATGGATCGTCAGGCGGGACCGTCCGCCGCCATGTTCAGCCGCCGCGTGAAACGGCAGGCCACCAGCAACATCGGCGTGGCCGTGCGATCCACGTTGCCCAACCCGACCCGCGGAGAATCGTCGCTGACCACGGCGACCTCGCCGCCGGGATAGACCAGCGCCCGGCTAACCCGCAACACTTCGGCCTCGACGTAGACCTTTCCCGACAGCCCCTCGAGAGCAAACACCAGCGAAGCGAACCAGGGTTGACAAGCGAGCAGGAAAGAGATGCCGCCCTGGGAAAGACCGTGGCAGCGGACCTCGAAGAACTCCCCGGCGTCGGGCAGCCGAACGCCGTCGTAGGGAGCGATCTTCTGCACGGCGTGGTAGGATTCGCGGAAATGCCCGCGACGCTCTGCCGGCGCGGGCCCACCGGCAAGGGCGTCGTGAATCATCTCGAAAAAGAGAGCATCGATCTCGCTGCCGACGGCGGGCATGGCTGGCTTCGATCTTGCGGCAGAAACCCCACCGCGTTGGAACTCGGTTTTCTCGCGCCCCGCGGGCCGGCGGCCGGTCGCGGCTTGGCCACCGCCGTCCCTCCCCACAATCTTCCATCACAACGATATGGTACGTATCGGCAAACGCAAATCGGCCGCCCCGCCGCCGCACCCGATCGAATCGATGGCGACGTTTCGGGGGGTTCTGCGGGCAGTCTGCGTCGCGTTTGGCGAGGAAAACGCGTTCGGCGAGGGTCTGAACGTTCGGCGAGGGTCTTCCGACCCCGCCGTGGGTGGCTCGGTCGGGAGACCGGCCACAACAAGGTCGCGTTCGGCGAGGGTCTGAACGTTCGGCGAGGGTCTCCCGACCCC
>CAYZWG010000071.1:0-16993 GCA_964481605.1 uncultured Planctomycetaceae bacterium | reverse complement strand
ATAGAACAGTACTTACATGCAGCCTAGAGACCCAATGCGAGGATGGCATTGGGTGGCACCGGTTCTTGAACCGGTGTGGCTTTGCCACAAGAGGTCGGCGCAAATCACTCCATCCAGCGAATAGGAAGACCGCCCGGGCGTTGCCACCCGCTGGCCCCGACCTCTTGCCGGCTGCCGCCGGCCCAGGTTCAAGAACCTGGGCCACCCGCGGGGTCGGGAGACCCGCGCCGAACGCCGGGCGGCCTCAGCAGACCCGCGGCGAGCGCTGGTGGGGCGGGCCCAGCGGGTGCGCGGCCTGCTGTTGGTCCTGCCGTGCCACGATCACCAGCTTGTTTCGGTTGGCGAAGTCGATCACCTCCTGCTCGTCGAGGAGGATCGTGCGGTCGGCTTCGACCGCCAGGATGCGGGCCCCGGCCTCGACCATCGTGCGGAGCGTTTCGAGGCCGATGGTGGGGACGTCGAAACGCATGTCCTGCTGCGGCTTGGCGACTTTCACCACGGTGAATCCTCCGGCGGGGCAGAGCCGGCCGGCGCGGAGGATGCAGGGGTCGGTTCCCTCGACCGCTTCCACGGCCAGCACCGCCTGGCCCTTGACGGCCACGCTCTGGCCCACGTCGAGGCGGCCCATTTCCTTGGCCAGCATCCAACCGAATTCGATGTCTCGCCACTGGACGGGCGAGGGGCCGCGGCGGGTGAGTTGTCCTTGTCTCACGAGCAACTCCGGGGCAAAATCGGTGGCCGGGCGGAAATGCACGCCGCCGGCGGCGAAGAGTTCGACCGCCGCGCCCAGCAAGGTGTCGTCGCGGCGGTCCTTTCGGAAGGTGAAAAAGTGGGGCATGAACCAGCGGATGGTGTGCAGGTCGGGCATTTGCCGCAGCAGGAACCAGGGCTGAAAAATGATCCGCTTGTGGAACTTGCCGGCCATGGTGGCTTGGGTTACGCCGTGGCGGCGGAAGTAGCGGCAGGCGCGGCCGAACTTGGCCACGCCGCAATAGCGAAAGTCGCGGCAGAGGTCGGCCAGCTTGGGATCGGCGTGGCCGGGAACGCCCAGGCAGTAGATTTCGCGTCCCTGCCGGCGGAGAGCCCGGGCGATCAGCAAAGGATAGCGTCCCCACCCGGCGATCAGGCCCACGCGGCCGGTGGAAGCGGAACGATCCGCGTGGGAGGGGGTGTTGGTTTCTCCGCTGCGTGTCACGGCGGCGCCCCCGGCTTACCGCGATGAGGTGGTTATCTCGAGGGCGGCGATCGACTGCTGGAGTTGATCGACGGTTGCCTGGAGTGCCTTGAGTTGTTTGCGCATGGCGGGCAGCTTGCCGAAGGCCACCTGGCGGATTTTCTGCTCGCGGATGGGGGTGGCGGGAATGCCCACCATCTGGGCCCCGTCGGGGACGTCGCCGATCACGCCGGCCATCGCCCCCAGGATCGTCTGGTTGCCGATCCGCACGTGGTCGCGGATGCCCACCTGGCCGGCCATCACCACGTAGTCGCCGGTGGTGCAGCTTCCGGCGATGCCCACCTGGGCGCAGAGCAGGTTGTGCTTGCCGATGCGGCAGTTGTGCGCCACCATCACCTGGTTGTCGATCTTTGTGCCCTCGCCGATCACCGTGGAGCCGTAGGTGCCGCGGTCGACCGTGGAGTTGGCGCCGATTTCCACGTCGGCTTCCAGGATCACGTTGCCCAACTGGGCGGACAGTTCGTGGCGGCCGGTGGAGGAGTCGTATCCGAAACCGTAGGCCCCCAGCACGCAGCCGGCGTGGATCGTGCAGCCGGGTCCGACTTCCGTGTTTTCGTACAACACGGCGTTGGGAAAGATGGTCACGCGGGGACCGATCTTGCAGCCGTCCATGATTCGCACGCCGCCGTGGATCACGGCCCGGTCGCCCAGCACGACCTCGTCGCCGATCGTGGCGCCGGGGTGGATGGTCACGCCGGCGCCGAGCTTGGCAGTGGGGCTGATGGTGGCCTGGGAGCTGACGCCCACCGGCGCCGACTTTCGCGGGGGCCGGAAGCGGGCCACCACGGCGGCAAAGGCCTGGTGGACATCGTCCACGAGGATCACGGGCATGCCGTTGGGTTGGAGGGCTTTCGGCCCGACCGCGGCCGACGCCCGGCAGTTGCGGAGCGATTTTGCCCTCTCGGGGTCGTCGATCAGGGTGATTTGGCCGGAGACGGCGTCAGCCAGCGGCGCGGCTCCGCGAATGACCAGGCTGCCGTCACCGACCAGCCGGCCGCCCACCAGGGCCGCGAGTTCTGCCAGGGTGGCTCCCATCGGCTGGAATCCTTTCCATCGCAAGAGAATCCTCGGCGGCGCCGGTGTCTCCGGGCGGCGGAGGACCGGACTGCCTCTGCCCAGGCTACCTCGACAGGTCCGAGCAACCGCATTCTGCCCCCGGGCCGAAGACCGTGGCGGGTCAGTGGCAGCTTGGGCAGTTTTCCACGTGCGTTCCAATCTAGCCGAAGGGGAAAAATCGGACAATAGCAAATGGTCGCACAAGCGGCGTAGTTCGGGCGGGATGGGAGAGGCGGATCTCTGGGGGAAAGACCGGCGAGATTGCCCTCGCGGCGGGAAATCACGGTCCGTGCCACGCGCCACGGCTCGAGCGGGAGCCTCGCGCTGCCATCTTTCCGCCACAGAGATTATAAAGGTGGAAGGATGAGCCTGGGGCGTCCCGCCGCGAGTTGACTCAAACCATTTCGATATCCCGACGTGGAGAAGGTGCCGCCATGTGCCAGCGATCGCTTGGGAATGCCGTGTTGCTCGGTCTCGAGGGGGTTTTGGTTCTTGGTTTGTTGGCATCGGCACGTGCCGCCGATTTGCCGAGATTCCAGGCCCTGCGTCTGCCGCCGCCCTCGCAGCCCGGCTCGACCTGGGCGATCCTCGACCGGGACGGGGCCAATCGCCGGGTGCCGAAATACCTTTCCTCGCTGGGAGGCGGCGAACTCGGAACCGGGGTGATCGCCTCACCTCCCTTCGTGATTACCGGCGATCGGATCAAGTTCACCATTTGTGGGCACGACGGGTCCGGCGGCGGCCGACGGAAGAACTTCGTCGCCCTGGTCGACACGAAGACCAACCGGATTCTCCAACAGACGTTCGCCCCGGGCAACGATGCCTTGCAAGAGCGGGTCTGGGAGGTGGGCCCATTGCGGGGGCGAAAGGTCCAAGTCGAGGTTCACGACGGCCTGAGCGAAGGGGGTTTTGCCTGGCTGGGGATCGGGCGGATCGACGCCGGCGAGGCGCTGGGGGTCGATTTCAGCCGGGGGATGCCGGCGGACTGGGCGATTGCCCACGCCTCGGCCGAGAGGCCGACGGAGGTGGTTGCCGGGGCGGTGCCGTTCTTGCGCTACACGGGCGTCTACACCGTGATTCCGCAGCGGGGAGAGCTGGAGCTGGAGTGCGGCTTTTCGGCGAAGCGGCTTTTCCTGCTCGGTTGCACGGTGGCCGGCGGCCGGCCCCTGGAACAGTATGGCGAGATCGATCTGGTCTACGCCGGGGGCCTCCGGCAGCAGGTGCCGCTGGTCTACGGGTTCACGCTGGATGCCGACGGCAAGCAGCTTCTCCGATCGCCGGCGATGTATTTGCACCCCTCGGCCGATCCGTTTCAGCACTACCTGGTGATCGAGCCGCGGGGGGAAAGGATCGAGAAGATCGTGTTGCGGCGCAGCCCGAAGCGGGAATTGGTGCCCCGGGTGACGGCGATCACGTGCGAGGGGGCTGCCGCCAGCGACCACCTGGCTCCGCTTTCCGAGGGCGAGCTTTCGGCGGCGGAGGCGGCGTGGATCGACGCCCACGCGATTCGCCCGGCGTCACCGGACCGGCGAGAGATCGAGGCGGAGATCCGCCGCGTGCACAGGGTAAAGTGACCGTCTGCCGGCGGCAAGCCGGACGCTCTGGTCAGCCTTTTTTTGTGTCCTCGTACTTCACGCTTCGCCACAGCCGCTCGATGAACACGTTGTCCAAGGCTCGGCCGCGGCGTTCACGAGCCGGTAGCTGCTTCCCTCGGATTCTCCAGGGCTTGCAACACGGCGGCCGCCTTCGCCCGAACTGCCGGATCGACCTCGGCACGATCGAGTCGCTCGACGGCTGCGGCGAGTTCGCCCGTGTTCAACTCGGGGTTGGCCCGGGCCAATTGTCGAACCGCCTCCAGGGCACTGAGCAGAATGGTGCGGCGTTTGGCCTTGCGGGCGGCCTCCTGCCGCTCCACCTCCAGGGCCGCCGTTTGGTCGGGGTCGAGCATCTCCAGTAGCACCTCGACCGAGCCGGCATTGCCGTGGCGGGCCAGGCCGGTGGCGGCGTTGTAGCGGACGTCGGGGTGTTCGTCGCCCAGCAGCCGCGCCAGCGATGCGTCGGCCCGGGCCGAGCCGACGACCCCCAGGGTAAACGCGGCGGTGGCCCTCAGCGGTGCCGCCTTGCTGCGTGCGGCCTTCTGCAAGGCCTCGATCAGCCCGGCCTGGCGACGCAGCCGCTGGGGCCCGAGGTGCGACGCCATCACGGCCAGCCCCTCGACGGCCGATCGCTGCACGTCGATCTCGGCCGGATCGCGGCCGGTTGCGGCCGCCTCGACCAGTACGGCCAGGGGTGTCTCCAGGCGGAACTCGCCCAGCGCCCGGGCCAAGTACATGCGTAGCATGATGTCCTCGTCGCGGATCGAGCCGGCCTGCAATTCGCGATGGAGAATCGCGGCAAGTCGTGCGGCCAGGCGAGGATCATCCTTGAGCACGTCGCCGTCCGGGCCCGCCAGGGCGCCGGCCAGGTGGACCGCCGCCTGCCATCGCGGGCGGCCTTCCTGCTGGAGCTGATCGACCAGTTCGTCCACGTCGCCCGGGGCGAGTGTGAGCCAGCCAACGACGACGATCACGAACACCAGGGCCAAGACGACCAGCGCGGGCAGCAGCACCAGTCTCGGCATCCAGTCCCAGCCGGCCGGGGGAGGATCGGCCGGGTCGCGGTGTGGGGAAGGCGGCCGGGCGTCGGTCATGGGAACGTGTTGGCTGGTTCGAGGCGACGGGGAGGCAGCGAGGAAGCAACTCCAATACCGTGTGGGTCGCACCGGTTCTTGAACCGGTGTGGCTTTGCCACAAGAGGTCAGCGCGAATCACTCCACCCGTCGAATAGGAACACCGACTGAGCGTTGCCACCCGCACTCCCTTGACCTCTTGCCGGCTGTCGCCGGCCCAGGTTCAAGAACCTGGGCTACCCCGTGTCGTCGTGTGGGTTGTCGGGTGGGGGCAAGTCTTCGGCCCATCCGGCCATGCGAGTCAGCCGGCGGCGGACGCCGTCGGCCCGCAGCCAGCCGAACCCGCCGTATTGGAGCTCGCGGATCAGGCGGGTGAAGTCGTTTTCGTCCCATCGGGGCGGGCCGGATCGGGTGAGGCCGTCGGCGCCGAGCGGAGTCTGACGCATGAGAAAGGCTTCCAGGAAGGGTTGGGCGTCGTCGTGCCAATCGGCCCAACCGGGGAATTCGTAATCCCAATCGAGTTCCCATAGCCGCAGGCTCCAGTCCTCGCCGGCCGAAAGCATCCAGCGGCAGTCGGGAGTGAGTGCAACGGCCCAGACGCTGCCGGCGTGTCCCTCGAAGGCGTGGACGCAACTGCCGGTGGCCACCTCCCAGAGGCGGACGGTTTTGTCCTTGCCGCCCGAAAAGGCCCAATGCCCGTCGAAACTCAAAAACACCGCATGGACCGCCCCATGATGCCCTTTGAAGGTCCGCACGCAATCGCCGGTGGCGATGTTCCAGAGCTTGAGCGTCCAGTCCTTGCTTGCCGACATGGCCCAGCGTCCGTCCGAGCTGAAACAGACGGCGGTGACCCGGTCGTCGTGGCCCTCCAGGGTGTGCAGGCAGCGGCCGCCGGCCACTTCCCAAAGGCGGATCGTCTTGTCCTCGCTGCCGGAGAGGACCAGGCAGCCGTCCGGGCTCAAGGCCACGGCGTTGACGGGGGCCGTGTGGCCGTCGAACGACTGAAGGCAGCGGCGCTGGGCAACGTCCCACAGCCGCACGCTTCGGTCCCAGCTTCCGGAAACGGCCCGGCTGCCGTCGGCGCTCAGATCGACCGAGGTGACGCAGTTGCCGTGCCCGGCGAGCAGGCCGAGGCACTCGCCCGCGGCCAGGTCCCAAAGCCGCAGGGTTTTGTCCCAGCTTGCCGAGAGGGCCAGGTTTCCGGTGGCATCCAGCGATACGCCTCGCACGGAGTCGGTGTGGTCGTTGAGTGTGGCGGTGCACTGGCCCGTGTCCGCCGCCCAGACTTTCACCGTGTTGTCCCAGCTTCCCGAAACCACCCGGCGGCCGTCGGTACTGAGGGCGGCGGCGTGGACATCCTTGGTGTGGCCCTCGAAGGTCTGCACGCACCAGGCGTCGAGGAGATACTTTCGCCGGCAGTGGCCGCCGGCCAGCGACCAGAGGTCGAGCACCTCGCGGCCGACTTCGTAGCCGGGCAGTGCCCGGGCCTGGTAGATCAGTTCCAGCGCCTGTCCATAATCACCCGCTTGGGCGGCCTGGCGGGCCTTCTGGCAAAGCTTGGCGAACTGGGCCTGGGCCTTGCCGGCCTCCTCGCTGCTGGTCACATGGCAGAGCACCGTGGTGGAGAGGAATCGCCGGCTCTCGTCGCTGAGCAATTCCAGGTTCCAGAATCGGAGGGTTCGGTCGGCGCCGGTGGAGAGGGCCCAACGGCCGTCGCCGTCGAGATACACCGATCGGACCGGTCCGGCGTGGGCCTTGAAGGTTCGCAGGCAACAGCCGGTTTCGGTCCGCCAGAGCCGGATAGTTCGATCAAGGCTTGCGGAGAGGGCCCAGCGGCCGTCCCCACTGAGGCAGATCGAGGTGATCGCCTCGGTATGTCCCCAGAAGGTGCCGATCGTTTCTCCGCTGGACCGCAGCTTGAATTCCAGGGAGAAGTCGTCGGTGGCCGACAATTCAAAGCGGCCATCGGCGCTGACCGCCCCGGTGGCCGGGCCCCAGGCAAGGGGGCGAAAGCTGCGGACCTTGCGCCCCTTGGCAAGGTCCCAGAGGCGTAGCACGCGGCTGCCGTCGGCCACCAGCTTCCAGCGGCGGTCCGAGCTGAGCGAGCCGGAAAGGCTCTCTCCGGTGAGGTGGAAGTGGATCACCCGTTGGCCCGTCAAGGCGTTCAAGAGGCGGACGCCCTGGGGGTCGACCTGGACCAGCACCCAGTGGCGGTCGGAACTGAGATAGACGGCGGGTCCCCCGGGCGGCAGTTCGGTCAGCGCGCGGACGCAGCGGGGGGCCAGGGCGAGGCGGGCCCGGGCCCGGTCCAGCGTGGCCTGCACCTCGAACTGCCCGCCCAGCCCGACGGCCTGCTCCAGGGCCTTGACGGCCGCCTCGACCTCGCCGCGTTCGAGTTGCACCTGGCCCATCGAGTAGGCGGCTTCCCAGTCCAACGGCCGGGTGCGGCAGAGTTCCTCCAGGTGGTGGACCAGGTCGCGGTCGCTGATTTGTCCGGCCCGCCAGAGCAGCAGCCCCCGGTTGTGGGCCACCTCGGACTGCCAGGGGTGCAGTTCCCAGGCCTCTTCCAAGAGCGAGGCGGCTTCCTCCCGGTTGCCCAGGTCGATCAGCGAAACGGCGCGGTTGTTCAAGGCGTTGGCCTTCAACTCGGCCGTGACCGGCTCCTGGCGGGAGTAGCTCGTGCCCGTCGCCTGGCGGTAAATGTCGGCCAGCACGCCGGCGATCTCCCGCATCGATTGCGGTCGATCCTCGGGATCGTGCTGGAAGCAGCGGTTCAAGAGGTCGGCCAGCGTATCGGGCATTCGGGGCAGGATCTCGCTCTCGGCTGGGTGGTCGAGGTAGTCGCGCAAGATCTTGCCGGCGGTGTGGCCACCCCCGCTACACGGCGCCTTGCCGAAAAACATGGCCAGCAGGCTGACCCCGAACGACCAGACGTCGGTTCGCCGGGTGAGCCGGGTGCGCTGTTGGTCGTCGATTCCCGACTTGATTTGCAGCGCCGCCTCGATCTGCTCGGGCGAGCAGTAGGCCGGGGTCATTCCACCCCAACTGACGAACATGCTTCGCTGCAAGGTTCCCGCGGCCAGTTCGCCGGCGGCGACCCGCGCCTTGGCCAGCCCGAAATCCGTCACCTTGGGCACACCGCCGTCCATCATCAGGTTGTCCGGCTTCACGTCCTGGTGGATCAGGCCGCGGCCGTGGGCATACTCCAGCCCCCAGGCGAACTGGATGGCGATATCGAGGATTCGGCGAAGACTCTCGGCGGGGCCGCCCTGATAGAGTTTGCGGTTGCTGATCCAGTCCTCCAGGCTGCCGTCCTCGACGAATTCGGCGAAGACCATGGGAATCCCGCCCACCCGACGGACGTAATAGCAACTGACGATGTTGGGGTGCAGCCCCAGCTCGATCCAGGTCGTGCATTCCCGCTCGAAGTTCTCTTTGCCGCGTTCGGTCTGGAAGGTTTCCGGCTTGGGGCTTTTCAGGGCCAGGTCGAGGTCCCAGCCGCGGTGGCGAACGCGGTAGACCAGCCCCATGCCCCCTTCGGCGTAATGTTTCCCCGCCTCATGGTCTTCCCGGATGCGTTTGACCTCGTAGACACCCAGCACCACGTCGCCCACGTTCCAGATCGCCAGCGATTGTTCGCCCGAAGCACCGGCCGGCGGGTGCTCTTCAGCGCCGGTGGGGAGAAAACACGTCCGCGTGGCGTTATCCAGCCCGCGGGTAAGCTCAAAGGCCGTGTTGCATTTCTTGCAGTGGCCGGTGCGCCCCAGGTGGGACTCGTCCACGCTGTATTGGACCAGGCATTTCGGGCAAGTGACGTGGACTTTCGCCATCGCGCCGGTCGCGTCGAGGAGTGCGGGCCTCGCCCGCTGCCGAGGTGGCGTCAATCGGCACGGATCGAGTCCCCGGAACCGTGGCTACCAAAAAGAGAACTCTCGTCACTCCATGGTAGATCGCGCCGCTGGATGAGTCAACGATCGACCGGGGGCGAAGACGAGCCCTCGGCGGGAACCCGGCGGTTGGTCGCTCGCGGCCCGTTCAAGGGGCGGCGGAAAAACAACTTACCGGTTTCCATTTCGAAAACCGAGGGCCACCGTGAAACGCGACCCGGCAAATGGGCAAGTCAATCAGAACCACCGGCAGAGCCCGGGGGTATGAAGAAGGCCCCTGAAAGGGGCCGTCAAGCCACACGGATTGCCCTTGCCAGTTGCATATCTATCGTGAAACCACGGATCACACGGATGACACGGATAGGACAGCACCAGATGGCGAATCACTTTGATGATGGAGTTGATCCGAGATATCCGTGCCATCCGTGGTGAACAACATGGAGAATTCTCGCAGGAAACGGCAGAACCAGTGCGATTTTCACCGGCAGAGCCGGTGGATTACCTCAGGTTTAGCGACTGGTCCTAATATTGCTGCGCAGGGTTGTTCGTGGTAACCGGCTCGTTCTCGTTCCCAAGCTCCGGCTTGGGAACGCATCTTATCGTAGCTCCGCTTCCCGTGACGCTGCCAACAGGCCAAGCAGAGCTTGGCGACAGTCGCGCATGCCAAGCTGGAGCTTGGGAACGAGTAGGTTTCGTAAGCACTTACGGAGAATCGCAACGGCCGACCCTGCGCAGTAATACTAAACGTCCGAAATCATCTTGTCGTAGAACTCGACGTACTTATCGCACATCTGGCTGCGTCGGGCGGCAATGGCGGAGCGGGGATGCTGGTTGAGTTGGCCGGTGATGTTGAATTCCACCAACGGGCCCCACTCGACCGTTTCTCGCAGCGGATGGACGTGTTTCTGCAACAGCTCGTAAACGGGGCGAATCTTGAACTTGGGGTTCCGCAGGAAGCCGATCAGAAGTTCCATCGGGCAGTTGCCGGCGCCGCGTCCCAGGCCGCCCATCGAGGCATCCACCCGGTTGGCGCCGTGGATGATCGCTTCGATCGTGTTGGCAAAGGCCAACTGCTGGTTGTTGTGGGCGTGCATTCCCACTTCCTTGCCGGTCGCCTTTCCGAACTCGAGATACTTCTTCACCAGCAACTCGACCTGCTCGGCGTAAAGCGAGCCGAAGCTGTCGACCACCACCAGCGTGTGGGCCGGCGATTCGGCCAGCACCTCCAGCGCCTGGTCGATTTCCGTCTCCTTGGCGGTGGAGACGGCCATCAGGTTGGCCGACACCTCGTAGCCCTTGTCGGCGGCGTCCTTGATGATGTCCACCGCCTCGGAAACCTGGTGGACGTAGAAGGCCACCCGGATCATGTCCAGCACGCTCTGCTCCTTGGGCAGGATGTCGGTTCGCCAGTCGGACTTGCCGGCGTCGGCCATGGCCGAGAGCTTCAAGGGCGAATCGTTCTCCCCCACGATCCGCCGCATGTCGTCCTCGTCGCAATGCTTCCAGGCACCGAACTGATCCTTGGAAAAGAGCTGCCGGGAATTCTTGTAGCCGATCTCCATGTAGTCGATTCCCGCCTGAATGCAGGTCTCGTACACGGCCCGAACAAACGCATCCTCGAATTGATGATCGGTGACCAGTCCGCCGTCGCGAACCGTACAGTCCAGGACCTTCAACTCGGGCCGATAGGTGATCCAGGGGGCGGTCACGGAACACTCCTTTTGAGCAAAGGCGGGCGGGGGGCAATGGGGGAAGGCACGCAAACCTTATTGACGCTTGCATGGCCAACGAGCGGAGGGCTTCCAACGGAAGCCCGGATTCTCGGGCGTCGGTCCTGAAGGACCGATCATTGGCAATGCAACCATCAATAAATTGTCGCTTGCCAAGACGGCCCTGTCAATGCACCCGGCTCCCGGCCAGCCTGAGTAGCGTGTAGGCCGGATCACGAGCCGGCCTACACCTTGCCAAACCCCTTCGCCAATGCTCGTCAATTGACATGGCTTTCTCCCGGCGCCATGATGGTCCACACAAGAAGGGACCGTGCAACACGGAAAGGAACGCTCCCCATGCGGAAGCCGTCTTTCGACGACCTCAGCGACGTCTACGAGGCGATGATCGACTGGCCCAAGCGGCTGGGCCACGAAGCGCCTTTCTATCGCCGATGGTTTGAGCGTCTGGACGCCCACAGCGTGGTCGACGTGGCCTGCGGCACGGGGCGGCATGCGGCCATGTTTCACTCCTGGGGCCTGCGGGTGGAGGGCTCGGACATCAGTCCCCGCATGATCGAGCGGGCCCGCGGCCGGTTCGGCGAACCGGCCGGGCTGCGTTTTTTCGTCCGCGGATTCGACCAACCGATCGATCCGGCCGAGCCGTTCGACGTGGCCCTTTGCGTGGGCAACTCCCTGGCGCTGGCGGCCCAGATGGACACTGCCCGGCGGGCGGTCGGCCAAATGCTCCGCGCCGTGCGCGAAGGTGGGGCGATCATCCTCCACGTTCTCAATCTATGGCGCTTGGCCGACGGGCCCTGCCGGTGGCAGAAATGCCGGCGGGCGGCGCTTCCGCAAGGCGAGGCAATCATCGTCAAGGGTGTGAGCCGGTGTGGCGGGCAGGGGTTTGTCAACCTGGTGGTGGTCGGCCTGGAAGGCGAGCCGGCGCTGCGATCCGAGTCGGTCCCTTTCCTCGGGCTGGAGGCGGAGGAGTTGGAAACGATGGCTCGCCGCGCGGGGGCAGGCGAGGTGCAATTTTTCGGTGGCTACCACGACGAGCCGTACCGGCGGCAGCAAAGCGTCGACCTGCTGATGGTCGCCCGGCGGTGAGCCCTGGGGTTCCGCCCCGTGCCGGCATAAGGGGCGATCCGGCCGTCCACCCCGGCCATGCCAATTAGGGGGGCAGGGCATTTTGGGTCCCGCGGAGCATTTGGGCATGTTATCATGGATATCATGGCGGGGGGTCCAGGTGCCCGGCAAACAAGCAATCTCCCCACGGGTCAAACGTGATGAATCGTGACGCCAAGAAAGCCTGTAAACGCGGCATCGTCTTATGCGCCAAGGGTAAGTTCGATCGGGCCGTGGAGGAGTTCACCGAGGCGCTTCGCCTCCAGCCCGACCACGCTCGGGTGCATTGCCATCGTGGCACGGCCTATTGTGAAGCGGGGGACTTGGAGCACGCCCTGGCCGATTTCAACCGGGCGATCCAGTTGCGAGACGACTATGCCCGGGCCTACAACAACCGGGGTGTGGTGCTGCGACTGCGGGGCGAGACGATGGATGCGCTGACCGATTTCACCAAGGCCATCGGGTTGAAGCCCGACTACGCCGAGGCCTACAAGAATCGCGCCATCGCCTTCAGCAAGCTGGGCGACCGGGAACAATCCGAGGCCGACTACGCCAAGTACCGAAGCTTGAGCGGCGCGCGGCCCTGAGCGACGCCGCCGGGCCCGCGCCGGCCGCCAGTTCGCATCGGTGGAACGTATCAGGCAAGTCCCAGGAAATCACCTCCCCGTGTTGGGGAGACCTGCGCCGCGGCGGTTTCGGCGAGGTCGGGAGACCTGCGCCGAGCGCGACTTGCGCCGAGCGCTGGGTACTCTATTTCCCGGCAGTTGCATCAGAGCTTTTTCACATAGGCGTAGTACGCCCCCAGCGCTTGGCCGTCGGCGGTGAAGAACCGGGCCGTCATTCGGGTCACCCCGGCCGCAAGCCGCATCCTCAGCACGACCTCCTTGGCCCCGGGCGCCACGGGGGCCTGGGCCTCGGTGTCGCCGATCCGGACCGTGGCGCGGACGATCGGCAGGGCCTTGCCGGGGTGGGCCCGAAACGCCGTGTCGCCCGGCACGTCGGCCCCCGGCGGCAGCGGCGCGTCGATCGCCGCGTCGGCCTCCCTGGGCCAGCGGCGGAGGCGAATTTCGTATTCGCCGCCGGCGACCACCTTGACGTTCCAAAACCCGGTCATCTCCGGCCCCGTCGCCGCGGCGCGGATCATCGCCTGGTTCCAGGGCGTCATCCGAGTGGTGATCCAGTCGTGGCAGGTCAGCCGGGCTGGGTTGTCGGCCGGATGGCCCAGGTAGATGGGGCAGTCCTCTCGGAAAGTCGGCTCCAGCTCGGCCCACCAGTCCTGGTAGAATCGCCGCAGCCGCTTGACCACCTCCGGGTGGGCCGCGGCCACGTCGTGCTTTTGGCCCGGGTCCTCGTGGATGGCGTACAACTGCTTCCCGTTAATCAGTCGCCAGCGGCTGGTCATCACCGAACTCTTCCGCCACTTGATGGGGTCCTTGACCCGCTGCGAATCGGTAATCAGGATGCGGTCGTCCCAGGAGCCATCCCCCCGGCCGGCCTGCCCGTAGAGCAGCGGACGGAGGCTCCGCCCGTCGAACTTCACGCCTTTTGGCGACGGAATACCGCAAAGGTCGATCAGGGTGGGCAGCACGTCGACGTGGGCGGTGAGCGGCTTCACGTCGCGACCGCCGGTCAATCCCCCGTCCGGCCAATAGATAAACAGCGGCACCCGATGGCCGCCGTCGTACTCGCTCCCCTTCTTGCCCCGCATTCCGGCGTTGAAGACCTTCTCGCCGGAGGAGGTTCCGTTGTCGGTGGTGAAGATGAAGATCGTGTTTTCCGCCAGGCCTTGCTGGCGGAGAAAGGCTCGCAGCCGGCCCACGTTCTCGTCGATGTTGGCGATCATGCCGAAGAAGTTGGCCACGTGGGTGCCCACCGCTTGATAGGGCGCGCTCGATTCCTCCGGCGAGTGCATCGGCCCGTGCGGGGCGTTGGTGCAAAGGTAGACGAAGAAGGGCCGGCCGGCCTTCTTCTGCGCGGCGATGAATCGCTTGGTGTAGTCGAACCAGACGTCGGTACAGAAACCCTTGACCGGCTCCGGCTTCGTGTTGTGGAAGTAGGCGCCGTTGAAGTAGGCGTTGTTCCAATAGTCGGGCGTTTGGCCCACGCCGCCCCCGCCGTTGCGCATCACCTCGCCGTAGCCGCGGTCCCCGGGCCGATAGGGATAGTTGTCGCCCAGGTGCCACTTGCCGAACATCCCGGTGGCGTAGCCGGCCTGTTGAAAGACCTGGCCCATGGTCACCTCGTTGGCCCGCAACAGCGAACGGCCCATGATCGTGTGCCAGACGCCCGTCCGGTTGGTCCAGTGGCCGGTTTGCAGGGCGGCCCGGGTGGGCGAGCAGGTGGGCGAAACGTGGTAATCGGTCAGGCGGACCGACTCCCCCCACAAGGCGTCCAGGTTGGGCGTCTTCAGCACCGGGTTGCCCAGGCAACTCAGGTCGCCGTAACCCTGGTCGTCGGTCAGCACCAGCACCACGTTCGGCTTCCGGGCGGCCGTGGCCGCGTCGGTCAGCCTGGGGATGGCCGCCGCCAGCAGCAGCACGAGAGCCAGGTTCTTTCTCATCGAGGCTTTCTCCTGTTGTTTCTGCGATCGTTCGACGGGCACGCCCCCTTTCCGCAACGGGAACCCATGATGATCGTGGCCGGGGGCGGATGCAAGTGGGGCGGCCGCCTCAGCCGTACCGGCCGAACTCCCGGATCGCGTCGAACATCGCCAGCACGTTTTCCACCGGGGTCTCTTCCAGGATCGTGTCGTGGCTGGCCCCGGCCACGTATCCCCCGCCCGGCTTCATGATCTCGAGCACCTCTCGGGTTTTCTGGCGTACCGAGGCGGGATCGCCCTCGATCAGCACGTGGTGCGAGTCGATCGCCCCGTTGAAGAGGATGCGATCGCCGAAATCGGCCTTCAGCCGGCGCAAATCCATTCCCCGGCAGCAGGGCTGGATGGCGTGCACGCCGTCCAGGCCGATCTCGATCATGGCGGGAATCAATGGGGCAAAGCCGCCGCAGCAGTGCAGCATCACCCGGAGGCCGTAATCGTGCCCCAGGTCGACCAGCCGTTTCAGGTGGGGAAGGAGGAAACGGCGAAACATCGCCTCGCTCAACAGGGGCCCCCGCTGGCTGCCGAAATCGTTGCCCAGAAAGAAGACGTCGATCACGTCGGCCGCGGCGTCGAAAATCCGCTTGCTGACCTCCGCGTAATAGTCGACCACGTGCCGGAGGATCGAGTCGACCAGTTCCGGCTGGTCGTACATTTTCAGATACATGGTCTCCATGCCCAGCAGGTCGATCAGATCGTGCCAGAAGGGCGACCAATCGCCGCCCAGGATGGCGTACTCTCCGCCGTAGCGTTCCGCCTGGGCGCGGATCGGCGAGACGTCCATCCAGGCCGGATCGGGCCAGCGGTAGGCCCGGACCTCGTCCGGCGAGGCCCCGGCCAGGGGATGGGTCAAGGGCTGCCCGTAGCCGATGCCCGCCCGCTCGACGCCGAACGGCGTCACCGAGGTCGCGTCGCCGGCCGGCTCCAGCGAAGGCCCCGCGTAGCGGGCGAACACGCGGCGAAAATCGTCGCCCAAGCGACACCGCAGGGCCTCGTTGGAGAGACCCTCTCGGCGTTTGGCCTTCTCCCAGAACTCCGGCGACGCCCCGCACCAGGCGGGCACGCGGTCCGGCTCCTGGTGGGCAAAGGCCGCCAGCACACGATCCCGGGAATTCATGGTCTGCTCGCGCGGATTGCTTCGCCGTCCGTGCCGGCGCCACGGGCGGCGCGGCCTCCCCAGTTTATCCCGCGGCCGCACCAGACGCCACAATCGGGCCGGCGGTCGATCTGCTTGACAGCCGCGGCCCGATACGCTCTTCTTCTCGTCGGGCCGAGGCGAGTAGCACCTTGCGGGCAGCGCGAGGCTCCTGCCGAGCCGTGGGGGCGGCGTTCACCGTGATTTCCCGCCGAGCCGTGGGGACGGCATTTACCCTCGCCGCCCGGCTCGGCAGGAGCCTCGCCCTCCGGGTGCAGGAACGGACTTTTTTTGCAGGGCGGCCGCTAGCGATGGGGGAAATGGGTTGCCCAGAGCGGCTGCGGAGATGGCGGCCCGACCCACGCGCCTCGCATTTCCCCCATGCTTCCACGGCTTGGAAAAACTCAAACACCACGCCCCTACGCTACTTCCTTCGTGTTCTTCGCGGGCTTCGTGGTGAACACTACCCGCGGTCAGCGTGGGTTCTGCAACCATTTCACCACGAAGCCCGCGAAGAGCACGAAGAGCTGGTTCCACGATGCCGGGTCGCGACCCGGCCTACAGCTCTCAGAATCTCCCACATGAAACCACCACCTCGAACCACCTCCGGAAGTCTGTTCCTGCACCCTCGCCCTCCCATTTTTTGCATTCGCCGTTCCGTTTTTTGCATTTGTCGTTCCGCCCTTTTGCAGCAGCAACCATGGACCCCACGGCCACCCACCTGTTGATCGCCGTCTGGATTTTCGCCACCGGCGGCGCGATCGGCAGCTTCTTGAACGTGGTGGTCTACCGGCTGCCGGCGGGCTTGAGCTTGAGCTGGCCGGGATCGTTCTGCCCCCAGTGCAAGCACCCGATCCGCTGGCACGATAACGTGCCCGTGCTGGGATGGATTCTCCTGCGGGGCCGCTGCCGCGATTGCCGGCGGCCGATTCCCCTCCGCTACCCGGCCGTGGAGGCCCTGGTGGCCGGGCTGTACCTGTTGTTGGGCGTCGTCGAGGGTCTGGGCGGGGCGGCCAACCTGCCCGTGCGGCCCGTGCCGGTGGCCGGCGGCGTCATTGGCCCGGCACTGGGCTCGGCCCAGGTTGCCGGCCTGCTGGCCTGGCACCTGCTGTTGATCTCCACGCTTCTGCCGGCGGCGTTGATCGAGTACGACGGCCAGCGGGTGCCGCGGCGATTGTTTGGCCCGGCGCTGGTCGTGGGGCTGGTGGGCTCGGCCTGCTGGGGCTGGCTGCATCCGGTGCCGGCGATTGGAGTAGGATGGAGACCGGCGGCCGGGCTGCTCGACGCCCTGGTGGGGCTCGTCGCGGGGGGGCTCTTGGGGCTGGCCGGACGCTGGCTGTCGGGCCCGAAAAACGACGATTCCGTACCGCTGGCCGGGGCGGTGGTGGGGCTTTTCCTCGGTTGGCAGGCCGCCGTGGTGATCGTCGTGCCGAGTCTGGCGGCGGCGGCCGTGGCGCGGGCGGCGGGTCGTGGAGTCGCCCGGCTGGGCCGCGTTGCCCCGGCGGCGTGGATGCTGGCCGGCAGCGTGGCCTGGCTCCTCTGCTGGCAGGCGGCCGTGCGGCGTTGGCCGCTGCTGGGATAAC
>CAYZWG010000070.1:13015-17026 GCA_964481605.1 uncultured Planctomycetaceae bacterium | reverse complement strand
CCCTGGCCGTGTCGCTGACCTCGGTGCTGAACGCCCAGATTCCGCTGGGCGGCAGTGTGGCCGTGCTGGGGCCGGGGCCGTTGGGGTTGATGTCCGCCCGCGTCGCCAAGCTGCGGGGCGCCGCCTACGTGGTGATCACCGGGCTGCCGGCGGAGAACCCGCGGGAACGAGCCCGCCTGGAGCTGGCCGCCAAGATGGGCTGCGACGATTTTCTCCAGGTGGGCCGTCACGACGTGGAGGCCGAGGTCAAGAAGAAATTTCCCCAGGGCGTCGATCGGGTGATTGTATCGTCTCCCCCGCAGAGCATGACCGACGCGCTGAAGATCATCAAGTTTGGCGGGATCATCACCTTCTACGGGCTGCATTTCGGCGGCCAGAGCACGATCGAGGTGGACATCAACGAACTGATCTTCCGCAAGATCTCGCTGATCCCGACCTTTGCCGAGCCGGCGATCCATTTTCCGGTTTCCAACCGGTTGCTCCGCCAAGGGCTGGTCGACGCCAAGGCCCTGGTGACCCACACCTTCGGCTTCGACCAGGCGAGGGAAATCATGGCGGGCATCGTCGACGGCAGCCAGCCGGTCATCAAGGCCGTGATGCTGCCCCACGGCGAATCGCCGTGAACCGGGCCGGGCTCTTCTTCATGGTTGCATTGTGGGAAAGCGCCACGTGGCCTGTAGGCTGGGTCAGGAGAACCGCGCCGAGCGCCGCTGCGGGCGTTGGAGCACGAGTTCACCGCCGAGAACCTCGCCCAAGAGGTCCCGGTCCTGGACGGAGAAGCCCACGTGGCTGTGGCGGCGAAAGCCTTCGGCGTATTTCCAGCCCGGCCGGGCGGACATGCGAGCCACTTCCGCGCCGGCCTGCCGCATACTCTCCAGGTAATCGTCCAGGCCTTGCGTCTCGTCCAGCCATTGCCGCTGGCTGGCGTGGCAGGCGAGCATCTTCTGCTTCGTCTCCATTTCACTGGAGACGTCGACAAACAATTCCGGCACGACCAGGTTTCGCATCCCGTCCCGGTTCAGGTGCGGCTGCGCGTGGTACAAGTAGACATCCTGGTCGCTCGCCTGGCGGGGCGGGTCGCTGGCATAGTGCCGCATGGCCCGGCTGAAGCAGGCGGTGACCACCAGGCGGGCCGTGTTGGTGTGGTCTTCCATGTAATCGTTCAACGACGGCAGCAGCACAATCGCGGGACGAATCTCGCGCACCACCGCACTGATTTTTCGCAGCAGCTTGTCGTCGTAGAAGATCATCAGATCGTCCACGATGGGCGGATGGTAGATCGCCCCGAGCACCGCCGCCGAACTCTCCGCCTCGCGCCGGCGGATGCCGGTAATCTCGGCCTCCGAAAGCTCATTGCTGTCGAGGTTGCTGCGGGCCACGTTCATCATGTGCGGCTCGAACCCGGCTTTGGCCAGCAGCGACAGCGTGCCGGCCATGTTGAATTCTACGTCGTCCGGATGCGCGCCCACCGCGAAAGCGGCCCGTTTTTCGCTCATCGCTGGCCTCCCGCCGGTGCGAAGGACATGGAGGAATCTGCCCGCGGCACAGAAACGGTTGCCGCCGGGTTCGTTTCCGCCAGCCTAACCTCACTGCCCCCGCGTCTCAAGGTGGTCGGCGGAAAATGGCTTGCCCATCGTTTTCGTAGTCTGTAGGCCGGGTCGCGACCCGGCATGATGGAACCGGCCCTTCGTGCTCTTTGCGGCCTTCGTGGTGAACACTGCCCGTCTTCACCGCGGGTTCTGGAACCATTTCACCACGAAGCCCGCGAAGAACACGAAGCATTGCAGGGTGGTGGCATTGGAGTTTTTCCAAGCCGTGGAAGCACGGGGAGAATGCGAACGTGTAGACCGGGTCGCCACGTCCGCAGCCGCTTTGGGAACTCCATTTTCCCCCAACGCCCGAGCAAGATCCCCATCGCTAGCTGCCGCCTCCCCAAAAAAATGTCCGTTCCCACATCCTTACCATGCCGGGTCGCGACCCGGCCTACAAGCGCAATCGACGAAAAGGCGGTCTTGCCAGGGCCGGGTCCCGCGGCTATGATCCCGCCTTCGTTTCTCTGGGGGACCTCACTCAAGGTGCGCGCATCGGTGGGTCGACTCACGGTTCTCCAGTCCCTGGTTCTTTCCTTGTCGATCCTGCCGGCGGGCTGCGCTGCGGTGCCCCGATTCAATGGCGGGCCCCGGCCGGCAACCCAAATTCCTCCGCCGCGCGCGGCATTTCCTCCGCCCGGCCGCGCCGCCGCGTCGCGGAGGCGAGCCCGAGGCCGAGAGGCCGTTGTCGGCGAGGTGGCCGAATCGCCGGGCACGCTTCTTGCAGCGGGCGGGCGGGCGGGACCGCGGCCGCTGGAAGTCGATCCCGACCGGGTCACGCGGCTGCCGGCCGTGGACGCCGGTGGCCAGGATGACATCCGGCTGGCACGATTCGAGGACAATCTGCCCCCGCTGGTACACTTGCCGTCGGTGGGCGACCTGGAGACAACCTCCGAGCCGGGTCGCCAGCCGCCCGCGCACGGTTGGTTCGGCGACGTGCTGGCGGATCACGCTCACTACTATTCTGGAAAGAACCTGGGCATGTTGGCCGTTGGCGTGGGGGTGGCCGCCGTGATGGCCAACACAAAACTGGACGCCAGCCTCCAGAATTCCTACCAGAAGAACGTGCGAGGTACTCACACGGACGAGATTTCCGAGGCGGTCCATACCCCCAGGGTGCTGGGCAACGGATACATCACCATTCCGGCCTTTGTCGGGGCGGCGCTGGTGGGGTCGTGGTTCGACGAGGTTCCCCTGGGCGATGGCGTCGGGGAGTGGGGCCAGCGCAGCCTGCGAACCCTCCTGGTGGGCGCGCCTCCCTTGTTGGCCATGCAACTGGCCACCGGCGCGTCTCGTCCCGGGGAGACCGGCGGTGGCTCCCGGTGGAGGCCTTTTCAGGACAACAACGGGGTCAGCGGCCACAGCTTCATGGGCGCGGTGCCTTTCCTCGCGGCGGCCAAGATGACGGACGATCCCTTCTGGAAGACCGCCTTTTTCGCCGGGTCCACCCTGGCCGGATTGTCGCGGATCAACGACGGCGGACACTACCCCTCCCAGGTCGCACTGGGCTGGTGGATGGCCTATGTGGCCGCCTCGGCGGTCGACGATACCCAGCGGGCCACGAAGAATCTCACGTTTTTCCCGCTGCCGATGGCCGATGGAATCGGCGCGGGGCTCGAATATCGTTGGTGAACGTGGGTAAACCGATCATGCCGGAACATCAAGAGGTGCGAAAACCGCGGTGGCTCCACCGGGGAAGACTGAGAGACGTGGTCATTGTGCTGTGCGTGGTCTCCACGTTTCTGTGCCCCGCCAGCGCCCCAAGGTTCTACGTCTCTTTTGCCCTGCTCGCCGCCGGCTGCTGGCTTCACGTTCTGGTGAAAGGGCAATTGATCCGAAACGTCACCCTCTGTACCCAAGGGGCCTACGCGACCGTAAGACACCCCTATTACCTGGCCAACTACCTGATCGACAGCAGCTTCTGCCTGCTCAGCGGCAGCGTCTACCTGGTGCTGTCGTATCCCTTCCTCTTCTTCTGGGCATACGGCTCGACGTTGCGGGAGGAAGAGTCCCGGCTGGCGCTACTTCACGCGGGCGACTTCGACGCCTATCGGGCCGACGTTCCCCGCGTTTTTCCCGATTCGACCGTTCTCGCCCGCCTGAGAACCCTGGGAAACGGTTTCTCCTGGCGACGAGTAACCTGGGGAGAAGCCAAGAGGGTGTTTCGCTTCGGGTTCGTGGGCACGCTGTTGGCGCTGTTGCAGCATACGGGGATCGACGGATGGAAACAAATCCGCGCGGGGCACAACCCGCTGGACGCCGGCGGCGCCGTTTGGCTGGGCTGCTGCGCGGTCCTGCTCCTGTCGAGCGTGGCGATTCCCCGGCGTTACAGCGAAGTCCCCTGCCTGAGCGATGCTCACGACGACGCCGATTGAGCCGGCGAAGTGCGGCAACTCGTCGCAACGGGTTTGTAGTGACCGCA
>CAYZWG010000070.1:3656-12915 GCA_964481605.1 uncultured Planctomycetaceae bacterium | reverse complement strand
TTCATGCGGTCTGTCCCGGGAGCCGGGTTCAAGGCCCCGATGAATCGGGGCACTAACGGGTGGGGCGGTTCGGCGCGGGTGTCCCGACCCGGCCTACAGACTGAGCCGGCGAAGTGCGGCAACTCGTCGCAACGGGTTTGTAGTGACCGCATTCATGCGGTCTGTCCCGGGAGCCGGGTTCAAGGCCCCGATGAATCGGGGCACTACGAACGGGTGGGGCGAATGTTTGCGGGCCGGTGGGGGGGGTAACACCTGAAATCCGAACGCTTTACGTTTTTCGACCTCGGAAAAGTGGCGCGGTCCAACCGCAGTCCTCAGTCGGGGGCGCCTTCCAGGCTCAGGGCCAGCTTGTTGAGGGCCTCGGTCTCGATCTGTCGCACCCGCTCGCGAGTCAGTCCCAGCGTCTGGCCGATCTCCTTGAGCGTTTTCGGCTCCCTGTCTTCCAAGCCGAAACGCATCCGCAGGACGGTCGCCTCGCGCTGATCCATGGTTTCCAGTTGGGTCAGCACGTGGGCGAGGTTGTCGTGTTCGACGAGTTCCTCTTCGGGATTGCGCATCCGTTCGTCCATCACCATCTCGCCCAGCGACCAGCCCGCCTCCGACTGGTCGGTCTGCGGAGTGAGGTTGTAGATGCGGATCGCTTTCTTGATGATGGGCAGTTTTTTCTTGGGCAAGCCGAGCACCCGGGCGATTTCCTCGGGCGTGGGGGAGCGTCCCAGCTCTTCGCCCAGCCGGGTGCTCGCCCGCCGCCACTTGGACAGCAACTCGACCATGTAGGCGGGAATGCGGATCGTCTTGGCCGTATTGATCAACGCCCGCTTGATCGACTGCTTGATCCAATAGGAGGCATAGGTGGAGAACCGGGTACCCATGGCGGGATCGAAGCCTTCGACGGCCCGCAGCAGGCCCAGGTTGCCTTCCTCGATCAGGTCTTGCAGACCGAGTCCTTTGCCGGTGTAGCCCCGGGCGATGTTGACGACCAGGCGAAGGTTGGCGCGGACCATGCGGTCGCGGGCCTTGGTGTCACCTTGGCCAATGGCGATGGCCAGTTCCTGCTCGTCGTCGGAAGTCAACAACGACGTCTCGTTGATCTCCCGAAGATAGGTTTCCAGGGGCGACTGGACGGAGGATTCGGTGCGTGCTCGCTCTTGGACGGATTCGGTCATGGGGGGGAGCAGGATGCGTGGGGCGGTGCGGTTGTTTTGCGGTTCGGCGCGAGGTCCGGCGGGGGGGTGATTTTTTGCCGTGAAGCAACACCAAGCCCGGCGGCCCGCTACCGTGGGCGCGTGGGATGGTCGTGGGGGCCGGTCAGAAGCAACTATCGACGCATGTCAAGTCGTTTCTGCAACCAAGCGGCCGGGCGACAAGGTAGACCGAATGTGTCTGAGGTACCGGCCGTAGCGAAAAGAACGGCCCCCCCGGCACTTGGCCGAGGGGGCCGCGATAGGTGGTGGCGCCGACACGTCGACAGTTCGGCTAACCTTGATCCGCTTCCGCCGATTCGGTCTTGTTTTCTACCTCGACCGGCTGCTCGGGCGCCGGCTGTTCGGCCTGGTCCGTTTGCTCCGAAGAGTCGGAATCCTCGGAATCGGCCGCCGGCTCCTCTGGTTTGGGCGTCTCGATCGGCTGAATCAGGGGGCCGCTGGCGCTGCCCACGCCGCCCTTGAGCTCGGCCTTGGACGCGGAAGCCGACTTCGCCGCTTCGGCCGCCTCGGCTTCCGCCTCTTCCGCCCAGGCAACCCGTTTGCGCGAGAGGCCGATCTTCCGTTCGTCGGGATCAACGCGAAGGACCTTCACTTCGATCGATTCCCCCACCTTGACGATCTCTTCCGGATTCTCGACCTTGTGGTCGGCCAACTCGGAAATGTGGAGCAGTCCCTCCAGCCCGTTTTCCAGCCCCACGAACACGCCGAAATTCGTAATCTTGGTGACCGTCCCCGTGACCAGTTGGCCAGGTTCGTATTTCTCGGGGATATCGTGGGCCCAGGGATCTTCGCTAAGCTGCTTCAAGCCCAGGGCGATACGCCTCCGGTCGCGATCGACCGACAACACGCGGCAGTGAATCTTCTTGCCCTTCTCCACCACCTCGCTGGGATGGCTGATCTTGCGGGTCCAGGACATATCGCTGACGTGCAACAGGCCGTCGATCCCCTCTTCGATTTCGATGAAGGCACCGTAATTGGTCAGATTGCGAACGGTACCCTCGACGTCCGTGCCCGGCGGATAGCGATCCAACACCTTGTCCCAGGGGTTCTGCTGGGTCTGCTTCATTCCCAGCGAGATTTCCTGCTTCTCCCGGTTGATCCCCAGCACGACAACGTCGATTTCGTCGTCAATCTGCACCAGTTCGCTGGGATGGCTGATCCGCTTGGTCCACGACATCTCGCTGATGTGGACAAGTCCTTCGATGCCGTCCTCGAGTTTCACGAAGGCCCCGTAGGTCATCACGTTGACCACGGTGCCGCCGATGCGGCTGCCGACGGGATACTTTTCTCCCACTTTTTCCCAGGGGCTGGGTGTCTTCTGCTTCAGGCCCAGGGCAATCTTCTCCTTCTGGTGGTCGATATGGAGAATCTGGACCTCGATCTCCTCGTCGATGGAGACCATCTCCGAGGGGTGGCTGATGCGGCCCCAACTCATGTCGGTGATGTGCAGCAGGCCGTCGATTCCACCCAGGTCGACGAACGCGCCGAACTCGGCGATATTCTTTACCACGCCCTTGCGAAGCTGACCCACTTCGAGAACGGCCAGAAGCTGGGCCTTCTTCTCCGCTCGCTCGGCCTCGATCAGCGCCCGACGACTGACCACGATGTTTCGCCGCGCCTCGTCGATCTTCAGCACGATGCACTGGATGGTCCGCCCGATGTAGTCGCCGATGTCCGCGGGACGACGGATGTCGACCTGGCTGGCCGGCAGGAAGACGTTGACCCCGATATCCACCAGCAGGCCGCCCTTGATCTTGCGGGTGACCACGCCGGTGACCACGTCGTCCTCGTGGACGTGCTCCATCACCTCCTGCCAAGCCCGAATCTTTTCCGCCTTCCGCTTGCTGAGGCTGATCATGCCGCGGAAGTCGTCTTGCGGACCGGCGATGTCCTCGACGTCCTCGATCAGCACCTGCACGGATTGGCCGGGCTCGGGGGGGGGCTCTTCGTCCGTCCACTCGTTGCGGAGGATCAGCCCTTCGCTCTTGTAGCCCACGTCGACGACGACGAAATCGCCTTCCACGCGGACCACTTTTCCGCCCACGATCTGGTTGACGGCAATCGCTTCGCCGCCCCAGTCGATACTGTCCGGCGGAACGCCTTCCAAAGCCGCGTCGAGTTCCTGCTGCCACTCTTCTTCGCTGAGGTCGAGCCCTCGAATCAGGTTGCGATTGACCATAGTGTTGAGACTTTTGGTGGGGGATTCGCGGCGGGACCGACCGGAGACAGGGGGCCTTGCCGACCGGAAAGGCCTTGGAGGTCGCGCCCGATCGCTGCAAAAGAAGCCAGACCGTTTTCTCGGCCCCCTTCCCTCAGGGGGCTCCCACGGGAAATCGGCGAAGTTCCAAATATACCAGAGCCTTGCGGGAACCACAATCGCGTTGGGGGACTCGACGGCTTGATTTCGCGGATTGTGTGCTGATCCTCTCGGCGATCTCCTGCCCGGACCGCCTCACGGTGGATCGTATCCGCCCGAATTCCAGGGATTGCAGCGAAGAATCCTCCAGAGGCCGCGAACCACCCCTTTGAGCACCCCGTGCTTTCTCACCGACTGGATCAGGTACTCGCTGCAAGTCGGCACGAATCGGCAGCGGGGGCCGATGATCGGGCTGACCAGCCGCTGATAGACGCGGACCAGCCCGATCACGCCCCATTGCGGCAACCGGATCAGCGGCGACCAGATTCCGGCGACGCCTTTCATGGCGGGGGCCTCGACAGCCGCCGGGCGACTTGCCGCGCCAGGCGCAAGAGCGATTGTTCCACGGTGTCCAGCCGGGGCGGGGCCGCGGGGCGAGGGATCACCACCAGGTCGACCCCGGCCGGCAGCTCGCGGACGTGCAGTCGGAACGCCTCGCGAAGGAGCCGTTTCCAGCGGTTTCGCCGGGGCGCCCCGCCGACTTTGCGGGAGACGGAAAGCCCCAGCCGCGGATGGGAAAGCCCGTTCTCGCAGCCGTAAACCAGCAGGCAGCCGTCCGAGGCGCGGACGCGGCGCCCGTAGGCCCGCTTGAAATCCGCCCCACGGCGAATCCGGTAACGCGGCAAGAATCGCTGGTCGCCGGCCGAGCCTACCATCGGAGCTTCGCACGCGGGTTTTCGGTCTGCCGCCGGCCCCACCGCTGGACGGCCTCGCGGACCTCGGCGTCGATCTGCTTGGGCAGAACGATCTGCACCTCGGCAATCAAGTCGCCCGCCGGGCCGGTCTTCGACCGCACCCCGTGCGATTTGATGCGTAGTCTGGTTCCCCCGGACGTGCCGGGCGGAATCGTCAAGGCAACTTCCCCTTGGGGCGTCGGTACGTCGACCTTGGCCCCCAAGACGGCCTCGGCCAGGGTGACGGGCAGGGTCACGTGGAGCTGATTTCCGTGTCGCCGGAAGCAAGGGTGCGGGGCAACGCGGACGGTCAGCAGGATATCGCCGGCCGGGCCACCTCGGCTGCCGGGCTCGCCCTGCCCGCGAAGGCGGATTTTCTTGCCGTCCTCCACCCCGGCCGGAATGGTCACCGCAATCCGGTCGGTCTTGCCGGTTCGCCGCCGGACCTCGATCTGGGCCTGGCCCCCGCTGACGGCGGTCGCAAAAGGGACCGTGATTTCCTGCCGCACGTCGGCCCCTCGTCGCCGTTTCGGGCGGCCGCGGGGGGTGGTCCGGGCGGTGCCCCGGGTGAACTGGCCGAAGAGGTCTTCGAATCCCCCGCTGGCGCTACTGCCGGGACGTTGGCCGAAAAACTGGCCGAAATCGATATCGTCGAACGTGAAGCCGCCGGGCGGCATTCCCTCGGGGCCCCACGCGGCGCCGCCCCGCGGCCCTCCGCCGGCCGTCTCGAACGAACTGCCGTAGCGGTCGTACATCTCCCGTTTCTGCACATTGCTGAGCACGTCGAAGGCGGCCTGCACCTTTTGGAACTTTTTCTTGGCCTGCTTATCGTGGGGGTGGAGGTCGGGATGGTACTTGCGCGCAAGCTCGCGGTAGGCCTTTTGAATCTCCTCCTGGGAGGCGTTTCGCGGCACTCCCAGCACCTTGTAATAGTCTTCCGCCATGGCATTCCGCTGCCGTCTCGATCCGGGGCTCTTCGCGAATCTCTCCACCAGGGAGAATAAGCCATTGTAGGGCTTGGGCTTGCGGCCCATCAAGGCGGCCCGGCCGTTCGGCGCGGGTCTGGCCGACCCCGCCGAGAGCGGGTGGCCCCGATAGCTCCGCTATCGGGGTGCCGAAGGCACAAGAGGTGAGGGTTGCGGCCTGCCGGACTGCCGGGGAGCGTCGGCGGGGTCAGGAGACCCGCGCCGAACGGTTACCGTAGGGCCGGCTGTGCCGGCCGGTTGCCGCGCTTCGCAGCGCCAGCCATGTTTCGACCGGCACAGCCGGCCCTACGGGGCTGATAGGCGAGCTATCGGGCCACTCGCAACGCTCCCCGCCGCCTCATCTTCCATCCTCCGCCTCTGCTCCCTCCCCCTCCCTGGCGGCCTTTTCGGCCAGTCCCGACATGCCGCGACGCCGGTCCAACTCGGCCTCGACGTCCTCCAGCCGGAGGTCCTCGGCGGCCAGCAGCACCAACACATGGTAGATGAGATCGGCCGCCTCGTGGACAATCGCTTTTGGGTCGCCGGCAGGGTCCAGGGCGGCTTCGGCCAACTCGCCGGCCTCCTCGCGGACCTTGGCCGCGATACGCCGGGGACCGCCGTCGAGCAATTGCGTCGTATACGAATCCGGCGGGCGGGTCGCGCGGCGGTCTTCAATCACCCTCATCAGCCGCGCCAATACACCCGGCGAGTTCACCACGGTCGGTCCTTCCCTCCAGGAGGGTGATGGAACACAATACTTCCTCGTTGCCTTTGACCCTTCATCGAAGCGTATCGGGAACGACCGGCCGTGCCAAGCCGCGGCGTTCCAATCCACATCGCGAGTCCAGCGCCCGTGCCGCCGTTCGACCCCCAAACGTGCTGGTTCCTCACCGGGCCGACGGCCGGCGGCAAGACTGAGGTGGGCATCGGTCTGGCCCAGCGGATCGGGGCGGAAATCATCTCCATGGACTCCATGGCGCTCTATCGCGGCATGGATATCGGCACGGCGAAACCCACCGCCCGGCAGCGCCGCCGCGTCCCCCATCACCTGGTCGACGTGCTGGAGCCCCACGAGCAGTTCAGCCTGGCCCAGTACGTGGAGGCGGCCACGGGCTGTGCCGAAGCGATTCGACGCCGGGGTGAGCAGGTGCTTTTCGTCGGCGGCACGCCGCTCTACCTGAAGGGTCTATTGCGGGGCATTTTCGAGGGGCCGCCGGCCGACGAGCCTTTTCGCCGGCGGATGTGGGAACTTGAACGGAGCGAGCCCGGCACACTGCACCGGCGGCTTGCCCAGGTTGACGGCGAAGCGGCCCGCCGCTTGCACCCCAACGATGCCCGGCGACTGATTCGGGCGCTGGAGGTTTACCACAAGACGGGGCAGCCGATCAGTGCGTTGCAACAACAGTTCGCCCGGGGTTTCCAGGCCGCCCAGGGCAAGGTTTTCGTGCTCGACCGGCCCCGCGAGACGCTCTACCGGCGGGTGAACCGGAGGGTCGAGGCGATGTTCGCCTCGGGCTTGGTCGACGAGGTGCGAACGCTCTTGGCACGCTCCCGGCCGCTGAGTCGGACGGCCGCCCAGGCAGTCGGCTATCGCGAGGTGATCGAGCACTTGCGGGGCGAGCATGACCTGCCGGAGACGATCGAATCGGTCAAACGCCACACCCGGCAGTTGGCCAAGCGTCAGGGGACCTGGTTCCGCGGCCTGGACGAGTGCCGTTTTCTGGACGTGTCGGACGAGGTCGAGCCGGAGGGGATCGTCGAGAGGATATTGGAGATGGTCGACGATTGAGACCCGCGGGTTTTGCTCGCTCGGGGGGTCGCACGTTTTCGGCCGGCACAACCGGCCGGCTGGCCCTACGCGGCCGGCGAGTCTTTGCGCGTGGGGCGGCACGGTCTACAATGAGTGGTTTACCGCGCCCAACCTCACCTGTTTCCAGGTGTGCGCGAAGCGGCCACACAGAAACCCATGACCACAAGGGGTTCAGCGTTGCTCAGGACTCACACGTGCGGCGAGCTTCGTGGCGAGCACGTCGGCCAGGAGGTCACCCTTGGCGGTTGGGTCGACACGAATCGCGACCACAGCGGGGTGCTGTTTGTCGACCTCCGCGACCGCTACGGCAAGACGCAGATCGTTTTCGGACCCGAGGGGACAGACCGCAACCTGCGGGCCGCCAAGGGTTTGCGCGCCGAGGACGTGATTCGGGTTACCGGCAAGGTGGCCCACCGGCCTGAGGGCACCGAGAACCCCAAGCTGGCCACCGGTCAAATTGAAGTGCGGGTCGAGCGGCTGGAAGTGCTCAACAAGAGCAAGACTCCGCCGATGCGGCCCGGCGCCGTGGAAATCCCCGGGGAAGACCTGCGGCTGAAGCATCGCTATCTCGACCTGCGACGGCCCCGTATGCTGGAGACGATGCTCCTTCGGCATCGCCTCATCAGGATCATCCGCGACTATTTCGACGATCTTGGGTTCATCGACGTGGAGACCCCCGTGCTGGGGCGGAGCACGCCCGAGGGAGCCCGCGACTACCTGGTCCCCAGCCGGGTCCAGCCGGGCATGTTCTACGCGCTGCCCCAGTCGCCCCAGCTTTACAAACAAATCCTGATGATCGCGGGATACGATCGCTACGTGCAGATCGCCCGGTGTTTTCGCGACGAGGACCTGCGGGCGGACCGCCAGCCGGAGTTCACCCAGTTGGACCTGGAGATGGCCTTCGTCGAGGCGGACGACGTAATGGGGGTGATCGACGGCCTGATGGCCCGGCTGGCCGGCGAGATTCTGGGGCAGGAGCTTGCCCTGCCGCTAGCGCGGATGACCTATGACGAGGCGATGGAGCGGTTCGGGCACGACGCCCCCGACCTCCGCTTCGGGATGGAGTTGGTCGACCTCACGGATCTTGCCCGGCAGGCCGAGTTCCGCGTGTTTCGCCGGCCGGCCGACTCCGGCGGGCGGGTCCGCGGCATCAACGCCAGGCAGGCCGCGGGGCGATATTCACGCAAGGGAATCGACGAACTGACCGACTACGTGAAGCAGGATTTCGGGGCCAAGGGGCTGGCCTGGTTCAAGGTCGAAGAGGGCCTCAAGCTGAGTTCGCCGGTGGCCAAGAACTTCAGCCCCGAGTTGCTGGCGAGAATTGCCCAGCGGATGGAAGCCGCCCCGGGCGACCTCCTGCTGTTTGTGGCCGACACGTGGGAAGTCACCTGCAAGGCGCTGCATGGTCTGCGGAAGCGGCTCGGCGGCGAGTTGAATCTCTACGACCCCGCCTCGATGCACTTCTCCTGGATCGTGGAGTTTCCCATGTTCGCCCCTGACGAACAGGACGGCGGCTGGACGGCCATGCACCACCCCTTCACCATGCCCCGCCGCCAAGACCTCGAACGGCTCGACGCCCAGCCCGAGAAATGTCGGGCCCAGGCCTACGACCTGGTGGTCAACGGCTTCGAGGCGGGC
Organism: uncultured Planctomycetaceae bacterium; assembly: GCA_964481605.1. Taxonomy (GTDB): domain Bacteria; phylum Planctomycetota; class Planctomycetia; order Pirellulales; family Thermoguttaceae; genus CAYZWG01. Next base: position 4,207 of record CAYZWG010000070.1, on the reverse strand, counting down.
GGCGGCACGATCCGTATTCACGACCAGGCGCTGCAGCAGAAGGTTTTCGGCCTGCTGGGGATCGACCCGGCCACGGCCCGGCAGCGGTTCGGGTTCCTGCTGGAGGCGCTCCAGTACGGCGCCCCACCCCACGGAGGGATCGCCCTGGGAATCGACCGGCTGGTGATGCTCTTCGGGGGATTGGACAACATTCGCGATTGCATCGCCTTTCCCAAGACCCAACGGGCGACCGACCTGATGACGGGGGCGCCCGGCCGGGTCGACGCGAAACAGTTGCGCGAAATCGGAGTCAAGATCAGCCGCGAGTAGTATCGTCTCGGTCCCAAGCTCCAGCTTGGGACCGCAGCCAAAATCAGCCGCGAGTACGGAAGTAGTATCGTCTCGGTCCCAAGCTCCAGCTTGGGACCGCACCCGGCGCGAAGCTCCGCTTCGCTCGGGATGAAGTGAACCCCCGGGCCAGTGGGTTCCCAAGCTGGAGCTTGGGAACCAGGCCGGGAAGCTGGAGCTTGGGAACCAGGCCGGGAAGCTGGAGCTTGGGAACCAGGCCGGGA
>CAYZWG010000070.1:0-3556 GCA_964481605.1 uncultured Planctomycetaceae bacterium | reverse complement strand
AGCTGGAGCTTGGGAACCAGGCTCAAAAGCAAGGTTCGGCGCGGGTCTCCCGACCCCGCCGAGCTTGGGTCCCAGGCTGGAAACCCTATCTACCGAAGGAGATACGATGTCTACTCGACACCGATGGACTGGCCGGTTGGCGATCGTCGCGATGGGAGCCGCGATGGCGGTGGTCTGCGGTTGTCGCGGCAGTAGCGAGCCGACCGGGCCGGCGGCGACCCCGGCGCCGGCCCCGGCTTCCCCGGCCCCGGCCGAAAAGCCGAAAGAGAAGGTACCGATCGAAGTCACCGTCAAGCCGGAGCCGGTGGCCACGACCATGCCCAAGGTGGAAATGACGGAGTCGCTGCGGGCCACCTGCCGGGTGGGTGAAGGAGACCCCTTGCCGGACGGGCAGGTCCGCAATCTGGAGGGCAAATCCGTTGCGGTCCGGTCCCTGCTGGGAGAGAAGGCGACGGTGGTCTTCTTTTTTACCCGGGGTGAGACTCGGCGGGCTCAACTCACGGCCCAGGCCGCACTGCACGACCTGCAAAAAGACGTCGCCGAAGTCTACGCGGCGGAGGGCGTTGAAGTGCTAGCCGTCGACCAGAAAAACGCCGACGCCGAGGTGGCCGAGTTGGCGGCGGCCGCGGGGGTCACCTTCCCGGTGCTCACCGATCCCGCGGGCCGGTATTTCGGCACGATCGCCACGAAGGAACTTCCCCGCCTCTACCTGGTCGATCCGAAAGGCAAGATTCTCTGGTTCGATATCGGATACTCGGAGACGACGCGGCGCTCGCTCAAGCAGGCCCTGCAAGTCGTGGTGGGAAAGTAGGCGGCGGCCAACGCCCTCCAACCCCCAGGCGTGACCATGCGATTGGCCGTACTGGCGTCGCCCACAAGTTGGTACTTCGGCGACCTTTGCCGGGCCGCGGCCGGCCGACACGAGGTTCTGGCGGTGGGGTTTGGCCGGCTGGCCTCGCGGGTGGACGGCCGCGGCGCGAGCGTCTGGGGCGACGGGGTCGACCTGTCCGCAATCGACGGCGTGCTGGTGCGCACCATGCCGCCGGGCTCGCTCGAGCAGATCGTCTTTCGCATGGATGCCCTGGGCTGCCTGGCCGCCGGCGGCTGCCCGGTGGTCAACCCGCCCAAGGCCCTGGAGACGGCGATCGACAAGTATCTGGCCCTGGCCCGATTGCAACAGGCGGGCCTGGTGGTGGCCGAGACGATCGCCTGCCAGACCGTCGAGGAGGCCCTCCAAGCCCACGCGGCCCTGGGGGGCGACGTGGTGGTCAAGCCGCTCTTCGGATCGCTGGGGCAGGGAATGATCCGGGTGTCGGACGAAGCGGTCGCGTTGCGGGTGTACAAGGCCCTGGCCCAGACCCAGGCGGTGCTCTACCTGCAACGCTTCATTCCCCACGACGGCTGCGACCTGCGGCTGTTGGTGATTGGCGACCGCGTGTTGGGAATGCGTCGCCGGGCCAACGGCGATTGGCGAACCAACGTGGCCCTGGGGGCCTCCGCCGAGCCCTTCCAGCCGGACGCCGGGCAGGTGGAAACGGCGGTTCGGGCGGCCGGGGCGGTGGGGGCCTCGCTGGCCGGGGTCGATCTCTTGCCCGGCCGCGACGGCATCACCTACGTGCTGGAGGTCAACGCGGTGCCCGGCTGGAAGGCCCTGGCCGCGGTCCACCACACGGACGTGGCCCGGCTGGTGCTGGCACATCTGGAATCGTTGATCGTTGATCGTTGATCGTTGCCCACTGGATCTGGGGCGACAACGGCTCGCCGCTGAGGTTCGATACGGGGCAGAAACCGGAAAACCCCCCGCTGGCCGACGTGGTCGTGGAGGGGAACATTGTCTACGACACGGGCCGCGACCGGGCGGACGCGGCCGGCACCTCGCCGGGTCCCTCTCCGCGTTACCGCTATGCCGTACTCGTGGCCGACGACGCCAGGGGGCTCCACTTCGCCAACAACCTGCTGCACCCGGGAACGGAAGGCGTCTCGAACGTGGAATTGCCACGGTAGAGTTCCGTAGGCCGAAGCGGAGTCTGAGGCCCCCACCGGCCAATAGTCGATGTCAACATTGAATCGTAGCAGCGTAACTTTCCAGCAGGCCAACGCCAGTTTCGGCCAGTGAGAAATCCTTCTATGGTTGAGTCGTAACTATACGCCGGGGCTCGAATATGGATTCTCGGAACCACGCCGCATTAGTTCCATTGCTCTAATGTGATCGATGCGTTGTTTGGCGTAGGACCTAATCTCTTCGTCATCGCAATTGGATACGAGCAAACCAAACAGTGAGCACGCTATGGCGGAATCCCCCTTGCGCTCTGCGGAAACCGCCATCGACAAAACAGAATTGTAGTCTTGCTCATTTGCCGTGTTAGTCATTACTCGTAGTCGGACGACTTCCTTATAAATCGGCCATCGGCACAACGCGAACACTACGAACATCACAACGCCCACGACTGGCACGGGTCCCAGAAGAACCCACCATCCCGAGTATCCCGCTTTGCGCACAATGGTAACAAGAGCAACAACGAGCGCAATGAACGTCGCGATCGCGACAACCGGTTCAAGCATTTGCTTCATTCCACAAATACTGAGGAAATGGGTTGTCCAGAGCGGCTGCGGAGGTGGCGGCCCGGCCCACGCGCCTCGCATTCTCCCCATGCTTCCACGGCTTGGAAAAACTCAAACGCCATAACTCTACGCTACTTCCTTCGTGTTCTTCGCGGGCTTCGTGGTGAACACTGCCCGCAGTCAGCGCGGGTTCTGGAACCATTTCACCACGAAGCCCGCGAAGAGCACGAAGAGCTGGTTCCACCATGCCGGGTCGCGACCCGGCCTACAGGCTGGCGTTGGTCTCCTGGAAAGTTACGCTACTACGATTGGGTGTTGACGTCAATCAGTCGCCGCCCCCACCGGCCGCCCCGCCGAGGGACGCTCCAACGCGCGGGCCAACGCCTGAAGGTCTCGCCAGCCCGAGATGCGGCGGAAGCCCTTCTCCCTCGCTTACGCTGGCTTGTCCAAGCAACTCCATCAAACTACACTGGTCCATGACGATGGTCTCCTTTGTCCGGCCAGATTCACGCTCCGGCCTCTCCAGGTTCTTTTGCCCGGCAATTGTCGCCGAGCCGGAGACCATCGTCAACTTTTAACAATCAGTGGGACGCTTCCCCCTCGCTTTCTTCGTGGCGAAGGTGGGTTATCGGAATTAGCCGAGGCCAATCAGAAGTGTTGGCAAGGAGTCGATAAGGGATAGTCCATCCGGTCTCACGATTCTCGGTTATGACCGTCACCTGCATCTGCCTGCGGAGCCTCTTCATTTGTTTCATCTTGCGGGCCGTACTTTTCGGAAAGCGACTTGAAAATGATGTCTTCGAGTTCCTTGACTATCTTCAATGTGGCATCCACGAGTTCGCCGCTCTTAAGACCAACTTCCTTCGTCTTCCAATTGCACTCTTCTGAAAGAACTCGCTCACTCCAGTTCTTCTCTTTGAGTCGCACAATTGCATAAAAGGTAACCGTTCACGAGTTTTCAGGGTTGTCGGGACCTCCCCAAGAATAGCCGCCC
>CAYZWG010000069.1:9821-17242 GCA_964481605.1 uncultured Planctomycetaceae bacterium | reverse complement strand
TGGCCTGCGCCGTCGGCTGGTCGGCCAACGCGGACGCGGCCCACGCTACACCACGCCTAGCCACGTTTCAGTGCGACGTGACCCTGCCGCTGGGGCACCTCTTGTACCTCCACAAGCTGAAGACGATCGAGCACCCGCTGTTGGCCAAGGGGGTGGTGCTGGAAGACGCCCGGGGACGCTACGTGCTCTGCGCGGTCGACTGGTGTACAATGCGAAACACCACGCATTCGACGTTTCGCGACAAGCTTGCCCGGTCGGTGGGAATTCTGCCCGAGCGGGTGGCGGTGCATTGCGTGCACCAGCACACGGCGCCTCCCTACGACGCCGGGGCCGAGCAGTTGTTGGAGAAGCAGAAGAACCCGCCCCCCTACCGCGACCTGAAGTTTCTCGACGAGGTGACCGATCGGTTGGCGGCGGCCGCCCGGGGCGCGGTGGGGCGACTGGAGCCTTTCGATCGGGTGGGGCTGGGCCAGGCCAAGGTCGATCGGGTGGCCTCCATCCGCCGCGTATTCACCGCCGACGGCAAGCTGCTGACCCGCTGGAGTTCCTGCAAGGACGCCAAGCTGCGGGCCATGCCCGAGGGCCCCATCGACCCCTTCCTCAAGACCATTACGCTCGCCCGGGGTGAGAAGCCGCTGGTACGATTGCACTATTATGCCACGCACCCCCAGAGCTACTACCTGGACGGCCGCGCGAGTTACGATTTTGCCGGCATGGCCCGGCAGCGGCTGGAAAAAAAGGAAGGCGTGTTTCAGATTTACTTCACCGGTTGTGCCGGCGACGTGGCCGCCGGCAAGTACAACCGGGGTATCCCCGAAGACCGTGCCGCCCTGGCCGAGCGGTTGTATGCGGGCATGGAGGCCTCGCTGGCGGCGACGAAATTCCAGCCCATCGAGTCGATCGGGTGGCACGTGCTGCCGGTGCTGCTGCCGCCGCGCACCGACGGGGCCTATGCGCCGGCGAAGCTCCAGGCCACGCTGGAGAACCCCCAGGCGGCCGCCAAGGCCCGCATCGACGCCGCCGGCCGCCTGGCCAGTGCCCAGCGATTGAAGTCGCCCATCGACATCATCGACGTGCGGCTGGGGCCGGCCGACATGCTTTACCTGCCGGGCGAGCCGCTGATCGATTTCCAGTTCTTCGCCCAGGGGGTTCGACCCGGCAAGTTCGTCGCCGTGGCGGGCTACGGGCTGGGTTCGACCGGGTACATCTGCCCCAAGAAGGCCTTCGCCCAAGGCGGTTACGAGCCCAGCGCCTCGGACGTCGTACCCCAGTCGGAAGAGCGGCTGAAGAAGGTGATTCGGCAGTTGCTCACCGAGGGCCGTTAGTTTTCCTAGGCGTCTGATATTTCATCAACTGGGTGCTCGCATCCACGCGCCACCTCAAATCTCTCCCTCGGTCCCAAGCTCCAGCTTGGGACCGCATCCAGCGCGAAGCTCCGCTTCACCTTGGATCAAGCAAGACGTACAACCAGTGGGTTCCCCAGCGAGAGCTTGGGAACCAAGCTGGAATCGCCACCGCCGCCGTGGAACGAACCTCCCCGCTCCTCTTGAAAAATGTCCCCAGAGATTGTCGCCATGAAAAGCTGCCCCATTGATTTTCGCACCCCGAGCCATCCAAAGGCTTCGCCCACGGGTTGGCCGCGGCTAGGGCGGTGGGTTGTTTGCACCGCGTTGATTCCACTTTTGATGGGGCCGGCCGTTTTGGCCCAGAAGGTGGAGACGACCAAGGAAGGGGTAAAAGTGATTCGCCAGGGGGGCTACGTGGAGAAGTTCGACCCCCACCGCGACTTCAAGAATCGCCTTCCCCGCATTCCGCCCCGGACACCGGCCGAGTCGGTAAAGGCATTCCATATCATACCCGGCTTCCGCATCGAGCAGGTGGCCGCGGAGCCGCTGGTTCGCGATCCGGTGGACCTCGATTTCGACGAGAACGGGCGGCTCTTCGTGGCCGAGATGACAACCTACTCCGAGGCGCGGGATTCGCGCATCGGCCGCGTCTCCATGCTGGAGGACACGGACGGCGACGGCCGCTTCGACAAGAGCACCGTGTACGTCGACTCGCTGGCTTGGCCGACGGCGGTGATGTGCTACGACGGCGGCGTTTTCGTGGCCTCGTCGCCCGATCTGCTCTACTGCAAAGACACCGACGGCGACGGGGTGGCCGACCGGCAGGAGGTGATCCTCACCGGTTTCGACACATCCAACCCCAACGCCGTGCCCAACAGCCTCCGCTGGGGGCTGGACAACCGCATCCACGGCATGGCAAGCACTTCCGGCGGAAAGCTCCGCTCGCTTTTGTGGGAGCGGACCAGCGGGCAGACGAGCAAGCCGATCGAGTCGCGCGGCCGCGACTTCAGCTTCGATCCCCGCAGCGGTGAGCTTCGCCTGGAGAGCGGCGGCTCGCAGTTTGGCATGACCTACGACGACTGGGGGCGGAAGTTCGAGTCGGCCAACACCGCACCCATCGAGATGGTGATGTACGAGGACCGCTACATCGCCCGCAATCCCTACCTCACCGCGCCCCGCGCCCGGGTGGCGATCCACGTTTACGACGAGACGCTGGGCGGGGCGGGGGCCGTGTATCGCACCAGCCCGATCGAGCCGTGGCGGATCATTCGCACGGAGATGCGGATTTCGGGGAGTTTTTCCGGGCCGGTGGAGGGGGGCGGCAGGCCGGCGGGCTATTTCACGGCGGCCTGCGGCGTGACCATTTACACCGGCAACGCCTGGCCCCAGGCGTTCCACGGCAACGCCTTCGTTTGCGAGGGGGCCGGCAACCTCGTGCACCGGATGCGGCTCGATCCGTCGGGAGTCGGTTTCACGGCCCATCGCACGGAAAAAAAGAAGGAATTTCTCACCTCCGACGAAATCTGGTTTCGGCCCATCCAGTTTACCAACGGGCCGGACGGCACCTTGTACCTGGCCGACATGTACCGCGAGATCTTCGAGCATCCCGACGCGATCCCCCCCTCGGCCAAGAAATATCTCGACACCAGCGCCGGCAACGATCGCGGGCGGATTTACCGCTTCCTGCCGGAGGGGTTCAAGCAGCAGCCGCCGCCCCGGCTGGGCAAGATGACCATTGCCGAGTTGGTCGGACTTCTCCAGCACCCCAACCGCTGGCAGCGGGTGACGGCCGCCCGGCTGCTCTGCCAGCGTGGCAGCGCCGCGGCCGTGGAGCCGCTCAGACGGCTGGCGGTGGAGTCGAAATCGCCGTTGGGGCGAATGCACGCGATGTACGTCCTCCACGGCCTCAAGGCACTCGACCCCGAGGCCGTGCTGGCGGGGCTGGGCGACGACCACCCGCGGGTCCGCGAGCACGCCGTGCGGCTGGCCGAGGCGGTGCTGGCCGAGTCGCCGGCGGTTCGCGATCGGCTTTACCAGATGGTTTCCGACGACGATCCGCGGGTGCGCTACCAGTTGGCCTTTACGCTGGGGGAGATTTCCGGTGCCCGGGCGACCGCCGCGCTGGCGGCCATTGCCCGGCGGGACGGGTCCGACAAGTGGATTCGGCTGGCGGTGCTGAGTTCCTGCTTTGGCCGGGCCGGCGAGTTGCTGGCCCTGCTGGCCGAGGACGCCGATTGGCGGGCCACGCCGGCCGGCCGCGGCCTGCTGGAAGAGTTGGCCCGGCAGGCGGGCTTGCAGAAGCACGACGACCAGGTGGCCGAGGTGTTCGGCCTGCTGGAGTCGCTCGGCGATTCCCAGAAGGACCTGGCCCAGGCGATTGTTCGCGGACTGAGCAAGGGCCTGGCGGCCTCGGGCAGCCCGCTCCTGGCGCGGTTGAGCTCGGGTGGGGGCCGGGCCGGCAAGCTGCTGGAAGAGATGATCTCCAGGGCCGTGGCCACGGCGGCCGACGCCCAGCGGCCGGTGGCGGCCCGGGTCACGGCCGTCCGCTCGTTGGCCATGGCGTCGTTCGACAAGGCCGGCGGGGTGCTGGGCCAATTGCTCGACAGCCGGCAGCCCCAGGAGGTGCAGATGGCCGCCCTGGCCGCCTTGAGCCGGTTCCACCACGAGCAGGTGGCGGAGATGATTATCGAGGCCTGGGGAGGGTTCAGTCCCCAGGTCCGGGGCGAGGCGGCCGAAGCCCTCTTCGCCCGACCCAAGCGAATCGCCGCGCTATTGGACGCAATCGCCGAGGGTACGATTCTGCCCGGCCAGCTCGACCCCGCGCGGATCGTCTTCCTCCGCTCCCATCCGGACGCGGCCATTCGCGCCCGGGCCGAGGAGCTTCTGGCCGACGTGCACCTGGGACGGCGCGAGGACGTGGTGAAAGCCTACCACGACGTGCTCGCCCGCAAGGGCGACGCCGGCAAGGGCCGGGAGATATTCAAACGGGAATGCTCCAAGTGCCATCGCCTGGAAGGCGTTGGCAACGATCTGGGGCTGCCCCTGGCGACCGTTCGCAACAAGGGGCCCGAGGCAATCCTGATGTCCGTGCTGGACCCCAACCGGGACGTCCTGCCGCAGTATCTCAACTACGTGATCGTCACCGACGACGGTCTTTCCGTGACGGGGATGATCACTTCGGAAACGGCCACCAGCATCACCCTCAAGCGGGCTGAAAACAAGAGCGACACCGTGCTGCGAGCGAATATCGACGAGATGGTCAACACGGGCATCTCGATTATGCCCGAGGGACTGGAAGAGCAAGTGTCGAAGGAGGAAATGGCCGATTTGATCGCCTATTTGATGTCGCTCGAATAGGCTGGAGGCCTCGATCAGGTTACTTCGCCCGGTGAACGGCGGCGGCGAACTCCGCCCGGCTCAGGCCCTCGGCCACGAGGTAGACCGGCGTTCCGCCGGGAGTGAACCGGTTGCCCGGCAGGGGGCGGCCCATCAGGTCCAGCCCGTGGATTCGGGGGTTGCCGACTTCCAGGGGCCGGGTCTTGCCGGGCTGGGGAGCCCAGACCGCGGCGACGTGCCGCGGACCGTCCTGGAAGAGATAGCCCCGCAGCGAATCGCCCAGGTCGAGCCGGCCGGCGAACTTGCACCGCGGGGTGAAGAGGTGGCTCATCACCGCCTGGGCGGCGTAGATCTTGTGGGGCGTGCCGGCATACTCGAAGAAGATGCCCTGGAGGCTGTCGCGGTGCAGCCCGTCGCAGGTGCCGGCGTGGTAGAAAATTTTCTCCACGCCGCCGGCCAGCATGATTACGTTCCAGCGAACCGCGTAGGCCGCCTGAATCGTCTCGCTGGGCAGGGGAAAGTCGAAGCCGCTGTTGGGCATCGGCACCCGCACGGGATCGTCGTCGGCATAGTAGCCATACTCGGTCAGCCAGAGCGGTTTTCGTCCCCCCTGGCGGTCCATCAGCTCGTTGAGCGACTGAAGCGTCTTTTCGATGTACTCCGGCGGGCGGATGCGAGGGTAGTGGTGGATGTCGACCGCGTCGACGTGCTCGAGTCCGCCGGCGGCGAAAAACTCCTTCCAGTCGCGGAGAAGGTCGCCCTCGCTCAAGCCCCCAATCCCGGCCAGGATGCGGACGTGGGGGTCGGCCCGCCGAGCGGCGCCGGCGAAGGCCGCCGTCCAGCGGGCGTAGTCGGTCCCCGTATAGCCGAACCGCCGCGGCAGCGAGTAACTCGTGTAGAGCGGCTCGTTAAACACCTGCCACCACGCGATCCGGCCGCGGTAGTGGGCCACCGTGCGGCCCACGTAGTTCTCAAACTCCGCCTGATTGCGGGGGGCCCGGGCGATTTGCTCGCGGTTCTCGTGGTAGTTGGCGCCCGGGCGAAAATCCTTGGCACCGCTGGACGACCAATAGGCCGACGGGAACGGCGCCAAGCCGAGCACCCGCAGACCGTGGGCCAGCGGACGGTCGATCTGGGCATCGGTTTCCTGGAAGGTGAATCGCCCCGGCTGGGGCTCGACCTGGTGCCATTTGCACGACCAGTCGCGAACCCAAAGGAGGCCGGCCTTGCGGCAGAGGTCCAACAGGTGGGGCCAGGGATAGGCGTGGTTGACGCCGAAGCGGGAATCGCTGCCCGCAAAGTCCGGGATCGACGCCAGCCGGATCGATTGCTCCGAGGTCTGGCCGGCCGAGGTCCAGCGGGCGGTGAGCCGCAGGTAGCCGCGAAGCTTCGGCCCGGCGGCCGGGCGGATCGGCTTCCGCCTGCTCTCTCCCGGCCGAAGCGACAGATCGATGCCTTGCTGCCAAACCGTTTCGTCGAAGAAGTCGGTCAGGCGGAGGTCGACCCGGGCGTTTTCCGGGGCCGCGTCACCCGAGGCGGCGGCCGAAAGCGTGAACTCGATCGGCTCGTTCCAGGTGAACACGTTGCCCGTCTTGTCGGTTGCCAGGCCGACTTCCAGCGGTTGGCGTGGGCCCGGCGGGGTGGGCTGGCCGGACGCCTCCAGTTGCATCGCGTCGAGCCACACGGTGGCCGCCGGGGGCGGATGGGGCGTCTGGCCGGTGAGGCGGAGGTCGGGCCCGGCCGCCACGTAGCACCAGGCCGACGCGGGCGTGAAGGTCAAGTGGTGCCGCTGCCAGGAGTCGGCGGCAAGGACCAGGCTCTCGTGGCGTCGGCCGGAGAATTCGTGGACCACCAGGCGAACGGGCGTGTCGGGCGGCTTGGCCCGAACAAAGACGGAGAACGTGTACGGCTTGCCCGGCGTGAGGGCCAGGTAGCCGGCGTTGGCACAAAGGGGAGCTTGAATGGGCCGGCGAGAGAGGTCGAAGTAGTCGAAGTAGGAGACGGGCTGCGTCTGGGGCGAAAGGTCGATCTTCAGGCTGGCCTGGCCCCGGGCGGCCTGCGAGCGGTCGATCGAGCCGAACAGCCGATTGACCGGCCCGCCCCAGTGAATCCGTTGGTCGAGTTGCGTGGACCCCCAGCCGCTGGTACCGCATTCGAAACCGGCGTTGGGGATCAGGTTCACGCCGCCGGCCGGGCGGATCACCCGGCCCGGCCGGTAGAGTTCGCCTTGGACCTCGACCAGTTGGACGTCGTCGATCCAGAGGGTGCCGGTGGAGGTGAACCAGATCTGGAAGCGGCCCGTGCCCTTGCAATCGCGGATGGCGCGGGCGACGAACTCGTAGCGCCGCCATTGGGGCGTGGGGGCGAAGGCGCCTTCCAGCCCGCAGGGGGCCCAGACCGAGGTGTCGGAGAGTGCCACGGAGACGACGTCGCAGGCGATCTCCTTGCCACGTGCCCAAAAGGTGAGGCGGTATTGCTTGCCGCGGGTGGCGGAGACGTTCATCTGGCAAAGCATGGCGTGGGAGGCGGGGCCGAAGGCGGCGAATTGCGTGCATTCCAGCCGCGCCGCGCGGCCGCCACCGCGGCCCTCGTCCAGCGCCATCCGCTGCCTCACGTGGGAGTCGCCGCTGGTGCTCCAGGAGTCGGGCAGGCCGTCGGCGTCGGCGTCCCGGTCGAAGCCGCCGTTGACCAGGAGATTGGTTTCGGCCACGGCGGCGGTGGGAACCAGCAGGAGGGCAA
>CAYZWG010000069.1:0-9721 GCA_964481605.1 uncultured Planctomycetaceae bacterium | reverse complement strand
TTGACCAGGAGATTGGTTTCGGCCACGGCGGCGGTGGGAACCAGCAGGAGGGCAAAGCCGATGAGGAACCGGTGCATGAGAGGGTCTCTGTTCAGGGGGCCGGTCGCGGGGAGGATTTCCAGGGGGGGCTGCCTTGTAGTTAGGCTCTCGCTGCCAAGCTCCGGCTTGGCAGCGCATTTCAGCATAGCTCTGCTTCAAATGGCGCCGCCGACAGGCCAAGCAGAGCTTGGCGCCAGTTGCGTTACGAAACGGGAGCTTCGTAACGAGTCGAATATCCCACTCTCGGCAAGGGCGGGCAAGCCGGTGCGGTTGGCTGGGAGACGGGGATCGTCCGGACAAGTTTGCCTGGACTAGCTAGTCGGCTTATGCGTCGCAACTTGACTAGCTTCGCTATTCTGCCAAGAATGGGCTTTGCTGCGGTCGGTGGGCAACATCCCGGCACCAAACGGTTTGTGAACGGGAATTTGGGAGAGGATTGGGAGGTCACGAGAGGCGTACACCCCCCGCAGGACGGGGAGAATTGGTCGCACCGTGGGCCGCCTCTGATTTCGTCACCCTGGGTCTTGCCACGATGGATGTTTCCACGCGGATGCCTTCGCCGGCGCCGGTTTCGGGCAACACGCTGATCGTCAGTCGCGACCCGGCACTGGCCGGCCAGCTTCGCGATCTGCTGGAGCGGGAGCATCAATGCCGGATCGAGTTGGCCCGATCGTACCGGGAGGCGGAGAGCATTCTCTGCCGCCAGCGACCGGCCACCGTGTTTCTGGATTTGCGGGGATCGGCGACGCGGGAAGACCCCTCGCCCCTGCTGAAACGGCTCAGCGAGGGGGGTTCGCGGCGGGTGCCGGTAGTGACCGTCTCGGACGAGGGCTACGTCTGCGATTGGGCGGGAGTGGCGGATTTGATCGTCAGCGGCCACCTGCAATTGCCGTTGGATCGGCGGCAACTGGGCCGGTTGATGGAGGCCGAGCTGGCGCAGAAGCTGTTCGAGGCGGTGCCGGGGGCCGATGCCCCCAAGGTCGTCCAAAGCGCGCGGGTGACCTACAAGACCTACACGCCCGAGATGGCACAACTGCTCGACGACGTGGTGAGGATGGCGGCCCACAAGGTGACGTTGCTCTTGGTGGGCGAGACGGGGACCGGCAAGACGACGATGGCCCGGCTGATCCATGAGCTTTCGCCCCGGGCCGACTCGCGTCTGTTGACGGTGGCCTGCGGCGCGATGCCCTCGGAGCTGATCGAAACCGAGCTGTTCGGCCACGTGAAGGGGGCCTTCACCAGCGCCGACCGGTCGAAAATCGGCAAGTTCGAGGCGGCCCAGGGGGGGACGCTCTTGCTGGACGAGATCGACGTGCTCAATCCGGGCCAGCAGGTGAAGTTGCTGCGGGTGATCGAGACGGGCGAGTTCGAGCCGGTGGGCTCCAACGAGACGCGCACCTCGCGGGCGCGGCTGGTCGTGGCCTCCAACGTCGACCTGAAAGAGATGATGGAGCGAAACGCGTTTCGCGCGGACCTCTACTACCGGCTGAACATGCTCGAGTTCCACATCCCGCCACTGCGGCAGCGGCCGCGAGACATTGTGCCCATGGCGCTGGATTTCGTGCAGGAGTTGTGTGCCCAGCACGAGGTCAACGTCCGCCGGGTGGATCCCGAGTTTCTCGCTTGTCTGAAGCGATACCACTGGCCGGGAAACGTTCGCGAGCTGAAGAACTACGTTCGGCGGGCGGTGTTGTTTTGCCGGTCGGGCGAGTTGACGCCCGACGACCTGGCGCCCCATTTCGTCGAGGCGGTGCAGCAGGCCGAGGTGGCCGGGCGGCAGCAAGCAGAATTGCCGCAAGGGGCCACGCTGGGCGAAAAGATGGCCGCCAGCGAGCGGGCGATGGTGGAACAGGCCCTCCGCGAAAACAACGGCAACCGCACGGCCACGGCCAAGGCGCTGGGGCTCAGCCGTGTGGGGCTGTACAAGAAGATGCGGAAACACGGGATGATCGAGAAGCAGGCGTAGTTGGTTTCTGTTGGGGGAAGCCGGCAGCGCGAGGCTCCCGCCGAGCCGTGGGGCGGCATTCACCCTGGCCGCCCGGCTCGGCGGGAGCCTCGCCCTCTTTCCCAGCGACGATGACGAACGGCCAGGCTGGCGGGTTCCCAAGCTGGAGCTTGGGAACCAGGGGAAGCTGGAGCTTGGGAACCAGGAGCGGGCTGGCTTTGTGTCGCGGCCATTACGCGGTTCCTTCCGCGCGGCACCGTTGACGCTTTCTGCTACCGGCGGGAAAATGGAGCACCCGTCGGAATCTCGACCCGCCTTCCCCGGTTCCCCCGTTTGGCCCCCGGGGAACCCAGCCCGCAGGGACATGCCCATGTCGCCCAACCCGCTGCGAAACATCCCCTCGGTCAACGAACTGCTGGAAACGGCGCCGCTGGCGGGTCTGGTCCAGCGGCTCAGCCACAGCGCGGTGGTTTCCTCGGTGCGGGCGGTGCTGGACGAGGTTCGCGGGGAGCTGCAAAACGCCGCCTCGGAACGCTCGCTGCCCAGCGTGACCGAATTGGCCGAGCGGATTGCCCGGCGGGTGACCGAGGTGGGCAATCCCTCGCTTCGGCCGGTGATCAACGCCACGGGCATCCTCCTGCACACGGGGCTGGGGCGGGCCCCCTTGGCCGAGCAAGCGATCGCCGAGATGGCGGCCGTGGCCCGGAACTACGCCAGCGTGGAGCTGGACCTGGCCACGGGCAAGCGTTCACGGCGGCGGGTGGCGGTGGAGGAGTTGCTGCGGGAGTTGACCGGTGCCGAGGCGGCGATGGTGGTCAACAACAACGCCGGGGCAACCATGCTGGCGCTGGCCGCGGTGGGCGCCGGCCGCGAGGTGATCGTCTCCCGCGGCCAACTGATCGAGATCGGCGGCAGCTACCGGCTGCCCGACGTGATGGCCGCCAGCGGGGCCGTGATGCGCGAGGTGGGCACGACCAACAAAACCCGCCCCGAGGATTACGAGGCGGCCATCGGCGAGTCGACCGCGGCGCTGCTGCTGGTCCACCCCAGCAACTTCGCCGTGGTCGGCTTCAGCGAAACGGTCTCGCTGGAGGAGCTGGTCAAGGTGGGTCGCCGGCACAACGTCCCGGTGATTCACGACGCCGGTTCCGGGGCCCTGATTGATTTTGCCCGCTACGGGTTCCACGACGAGCCGGTGCTCGGCCAAAGCATTGCCGCCGGCGCCGACCTGGTGCTGGCAAGCGGCGACAAGCTGCTGGGCGGGCCGCAGAGCGGGATCGTGGTGGGGCGGCGCGCGTGGATCGAGCAGCTCGACAAGCACCCCCTGGCCCGGGCGCTGCGGGTGGACAAGCTGACGCTGGCGGCGTTGGCGGCCACCCTGCGGCTCTGGCGCGATCCCAAGACGGTGGGACGGGAGGTGCCGCTCTTGCACCTCTTGGGCACGTCGGTGGAGAATCTGCGGCTTCGCGGGGGTCGGCTGGCGGCGCAGATCGAGGCGACCACCGCCGTGGCCCGGGCGGAAGCGGTCGAGGAGGCGACCTACCTGGGCGGAGGCGCGATTCCCACGCAGCAGATTCCCACGGTGTGCATCGCCATCGAGGCGGCCGCGATCAGCGTCGACCGGCTGGCGGCGGCGCTGCGGATGGGCACGCCGTCGGTGGTGGGGCGGGTGCGGAACGACCGGCTGCTGTTGGACCTGCGCACGGTGATGCCGCGGCAGGACCAGGAGTTGGTGGCCGCCGTCGAGGCGGTGGACCGGTAGGCCGGATCGCGCTGCCGGCCTTGGTTCCGGCCCACCGAACTCACACCGGCACCATCCTTCCCGCACCGACGAACGCCAACCGCGCGGAAATTCGTGAGGGTTCCAGCCCGAACCGCTGGGCGACCGCCTGGCGATAGGCCTCCAACTGGGGGCGGTAGTGCTCTCGTTTTGCCTCGATGGCTTCCGCCTGGTTGGGCTCCAGCGAGTCGGTCTTGAAGTCGATCACGTCGGCGGCCACGGGCCGGTCGCCGTGGTAGAGCACGACCAGCCGATCGATCGAGCCGTGGAGGATCGAATCGCCCGCGCGGATCACGAAATCGCGTTCCCGCCAGACTTGCCAGCGGGGTTGGGCCATCTCGGGCGGTGCGTGGACCGCCGCGGCATCCTCGCCCGCGGCGGGGGCGGCGTAGGTGGCGCGGCTGAGCGCGGCGCGGAGGGCCGGCCGCTGGAGGGCCTGGCGGAAGCGGGCGATCGCCTGGGCGGGATCCAGTCGGTGCAGTCCCAGCGAGGCAAGCTCGCGGCGAAGCGTTTCGTCGTCGGGCAGTCCGTCTTCGAGCCAGCCGACCTGCTCGAAACATTTGTGCACCGCGGTGCCGAAGTCGAGGGCCGCGTCGGCCTCCAGCCGGAGCCGGCGGCGGAGGTCCACGCGGAGGCCGCCCTCCAGCGACGAGGGGCTGCGACGCTGGAGTCCTCGCCGGGACCGTGGCGGCGGCGGGGCGAGTCGAATCTCCCTCGGCTCTTGGGCGGGTTCCTTCTCGGTGGGAGGCGCGGCCGGGGCGCGGGCGTGCCAGTGGGGATCGCCGTGCTGGTAGAGCACCGTCTCCGGCTCGGCCGGCACCCCGGGCGCCAGCGCCGCACGCAACAGGCCGGCGGCGGTCGACCCCACCGAGCGGGCCTTGGGCGACTGGGGAGCGACGATCATCACTAGCGCGCAAGCGGCGCGGGTCAGCGCCACGTAGAGCACGCAGAGCGCCTCCTCCACGACCTGGGTCTGATGCAGATCGAACATGTCTTGAAACGGCCGCGGCAGGAGGGGCCGCAGCTTGCTCCCCACGTAACGGCAAATCCGCTCGATTTCCGCCGTCGGCCCGGGCCGCCCCACGACCATCGCCGGCACCTGGCCGACCAGCCGGGTGTCCAACTCGGGCAGCACGACGATGTCGAATTGGAGCCCCTTGGCCTGGTGAAAGGTCATCACGCGGACATCGGCCGAGGAGGGGTCCTCGACCCGGCGCTGGGCCACCAGCCGCACGAAGTCGTCCGCCCGGGCGGTGGCCGCCGGCTCGTAGGCGTAGGCCAATTCGACCAGTTGGAGCAGGCGGTTCAGGTCGCGGCGGTTGCAGGCTCCGGCCAGCAGTTCGGTCCAGCGGCGGATGGTGGGGCCGTAGCCGTCGAAGGCCAGGTCGCGACGAATGCGGGCGGCCAGCCGCGAGGCGGCCGTGCCGTCGCCATGGTCGACCAGGCCCAGCGGCTCGGCCAGGGGCGACCGGGCCACGTGGAACCGGGCCACCGTGTCGCCGGGATGATCGGCCAGGGTCAACAGCGACATCACCAGCTCCACCGCGGCGGAGTCGATCAAGGGGTTGCCCCCCTCCTCGCTGGCGGCGATTTTTCGCTCGCGAAGCTCGTAGATCATGCGGGCGACCGCCCGGTTTTTTCGCACCAGGATCCCGATCGAGCGGCCCGGGCATTGCTCCACCAGGCGGCGGACCTCGTCGGCGGCAAAAGCCAGCGTCACCGCGGCTTGATCCTTTTTGTCCTCGCCGGCCACCGGCGCGGTGGCCAGGCGGCAATAGCCGGGCAGATCGGCGCGGGCGGTGGTGTGCTTGGTGAATCGCTTCGACCAGCGCTGGGCGGCCTGGGGGTATTTCTCCAGCGCGGGGTTGGCGACGAGATCGTGGAACACCTGGTTGACCGTGTCGATGACCGGCTGCGAGGAGCGGAAACTGCGGTCGAGAAACCGGCGCTCGAGCCCGTCCAACTCTTTTTCCAGGGCCTCGAAGATTTCGGCCACGCCGCCCCGCCAGCCGTAGATCGCCTGTTTGACGTCGCCCACGCAGAAGAACGAGCCCCGGCCGCCGGGGCGAACAATCTGCTCGGCAAAGGGCCGCAATACCCGCCATTGGAGTGGGGAGGTGTCCTGAAACTCGTCCAGCAGCAGGTGCGCCACGCCGGCGTCGAGCCGATAGGCGACTTGGCCCAGGCGTTTTCGCAAGGGTGTGCGGCCCAGTCGCCGGGTGACGTCGTCGAAGCGGTAGCCTCGCCGCCGGGCCTTGATTCGGGCGTAGGCCCCGTCGAAGTGTTCGAGCAGGGCGTGGGTGGCCTCGGTCTGGTTGGCGATCTCGTCGATCAGTTGGGCCTCGGCGTGGGCCAGGAGCATCTCGTAGGCGTCGACCACCGGCTGCGGGATTGGTTTACGACAGTAAGTGAGCGAGCCGTCGAGAATCTTGGCCGTCAGCCCTTTGCCGAGAAACGCCTCCCAGTCTTCCTGCTCGGCCGCCGCCAGGTCGCGGTCCCTGGCCTTGGCCAGACGCTGGTCGGGGGGCAGCTCAGCGGCGGCCGCGGCCTCGATGGCCGCCCGGATTTCGGCCGGCGCCAGCGGCTTCTTGCGGTGCAGGGCCGTCCAGGCCCCGGGGGGCGCCTCGCCGTACAAGGCATAGAGGTCTCGCACCAGGGTGCGGATTTGATCGGCCACGCTTCGGGTGGCCTCGCCCTTGCTCAACAGGTGCATCAGCCGCACCACGTCGCCGGTCGATTGGCGGGCGAGCACCTCGCGGATCGCCTCGTCGCGGAGCGTCCGGTCCTCGATCTCGTCCACGATCCGCCAGCCGGGCGGAAGACCCAGCTCGAGGCTGAAGCTGCGGGCGACCTGGATGAAAAAGCTGTCCAGGGTGGCCACGCGGAGCCGGTGAAGCTGGCCGATCATCTCGCACAACAGCCCCAGGCAGCGTGCCCGATCGAAGTCCGCGGCGGCCAGGTGCCCGGCCAACCGGGCCAGGGCCCCGGGGTCCAGGGCCGCCTCGGCCAGGCGAAACAGCACGCGGTCGAGAATCTCGCCGGCCGCCTTGCGGGTGAAGGTGGTGGCCAGGATACGATCGGGCGACTCGCCCGCGGCGGCCAGGCCGAGGTAGCGGTTGCTGAGCTGAAAGGTCTTGCCGGTGCCGGCCGAGGCGCGAATCACCACGTTGGCCAAGGGCGCCGGCGACGGTTTGCTCACGTTGCTCACGGCCGGCCTCCTTCCGTGTCGTCGTCGGCGGGAGCGTGAAATTGGCCGTCCTGGCAGATGGCGGCAAAGGCCTCGGAAAAGGCCGGCGGCGGGGTGGCGGGCGGCCAGAACCGGCCGGCCCAAATCTGGCGGATCACCTCCCGGGCGGCCTCGTCGGCGTCGTCGAGGGTCTCCTCGCTCCACTCGGCCAGGCAGTGGCCAATCTTGCTGGTGTCCTTGGGCAACACGATGTAACCCAGCCGGACCTCGCCGGCGATACCCAACTCGGCCGCCAGGTGGCGGTAGAGCGGCAACTGGAGATCGACCCAGCCGTCGCGGGTCTGGTGGGCCTGCTCGGGGGTCTTGGCCGTGTCGCCCGTCTTGTAGTCGAAGACGATGTGCGAGCCGTCGTGCTGGTTGACGTCGATCCGGTCGATGCGGCCGCGAATCTCCATCGGCCGGCCGTCGACGGGGAACGTGGTGCGGCACTGGCCGCCCTTTTCCTTTTCGGCGTACTCGATTTGCCAGCCCTGGCTCGTCCAGTCGGCTTGCCACTGGGCCCATCGCATCAGCCGCCGGCGAAGCTGCTCGACCTGGACCCGGACCGGCGGCAGCGCCTGCTTGCCGTAGAACCGGGCCACGGCGCCCGCCAGGCACTGGTTGAGGGCAAGGCGGATTTCCTCCACGTCGGTGCTGGCCGCGGCCGGCATGGTGCCGAAACGGCCCAAGACGGCGTGGGCCAGCGATCCGAAGGCGGCCGCGTCGAGTTCCTCGTCCGCGTC
Source organism: uncultured Planctomycetaceae bacterium (assembly GCA_964481605.1). Lineage (GTDB taxonomy): Bacteria > Planctomycetota > Planctomycetia > Pirellulales > Thermoguttaceae > CAYZWG01. The sequence continues at coordinate 1,988 of CAYZWG010000069.1, read as the reverse complement.
GGAAAGCGGCTCGAGATGCAGGTGGTGGCGCAGGTAGTAGCGGTAGGGACAGGCCAGGTAGTCGCGAAACTCGGTCACCCGCATCGAGGTGGGCTTCTCCGCCAGCGGCTGGGGTTGGGGGACCGGCAAGAGCGAGGGGCCGGCCTGGCCGGGCCGCAGTGCACCGGGCAGCAGCGACGCCGGCCCGCCCGGCGAGCGGTCGGCAAAGCACCGACGCACGCGGCGGGCCAGTGTTTCGGCGTCGCAGGCGAACAGCAGCCGGCTGGGCGCCAGGGGGTCGCCCTGGGGACCGGTGCGGCCCACGATCAGCTTCAACTCGGAGCGGGAGGCGGCCAGCACGGAGAGGGCGTAGACATCGCGGGCGTAGCGGCGATCGTTGTCCTCGATGCCGAGGTGCCGCCGCAGGCGGTTGGGCAGAAACAGGTCGGCGTTGAGCGCCCCGGGCACCGCCTGGTCGTTGAACTGGGTGAGCACCAGGGCCGGGGCGTCGTCCAGCGGCAACTCCAGCCAGCCCAGCAGGTCGATCGCCCCGCGCTGCGGCGGCGGGGCAATCATCTCGCCGTCCAACTGCCGCAGCAGCAGGCGGATCGCCTCCCGGGCGGTGAGGCTCGGTTCGAGCAGATCGCGGCCGGCCAGCCGGGCCTGGTCTTGCAACACGCGGCACACCCGCTCGCAGGCGGCGAGGGTCGTTCGGTCGGGCTCTTCCTCGCGGTCCAGGGCAGTGGTGCCGAAAACACGCAAGAGCAGGTCGAGAATCGGGCGTCCCCAGTCGCCCAGCGGCTTTCGCGGCGGCGGGGCCGCCGCGTCGGCGGCCACCAGCGCCGCCACCAACTCGCCCACCAGCTCGTACACCCGCACCAGCGCCTGCGGTGTTTCGCCGCCGACCAAACTGCCGGCGTCGGCCGAGGCGGGCAGCCGCCGGGCGTGGTGCCGGTCGAGCGCGCTGAGCCAGTCGCCCTCGGCACCGCGGGCGGCGATCCAGTCGTGGACGGCCGGATGGCGGACCAAGGCCGCCAGCGCGGCGAAGCGGGCACCGTCGAGGTATTCGGCCACGGCGTCGAGGAACCGGCAGACCGGCGTTTCCACCAGCGGCCGCCCCACCCCGTAGCGGACCGCCAGGCCACACTGCCGAAGCCGCTGCTGGACATGGGGAACGATCGACTCGTCGGGCACGCCGACGGTGATCTCCTCGGCGGCATATCGCCCCTGGAAACCGGCGATGGCCCGCACCACGGCCGCCGCCTGGTCGGAGGGCGAGTCGACGATTTCGATCCGCTGGTCGTCCAGCGCCACGGTCGCCCCTTGCCAGGCGTCGGGCTCAAGACAGCCGTGCGGGTCGAAGCGATCGGCCAAGGACTGCGGCGCGAAGATCAGCGCGGTCACGTGGTCGGCCACCTGGTCCAGAATCCGGCGTTGGGCCAAGTTGAGGTCGGCCGTGCCGACGAGCACGATCTGGCGGTCGCTTTGGCACTCCTGGTGGCGGATGGCGAACAGCCGGGCCGTCTGCAAGTCCCAGAGATCGAGTCCGTCGAGAATGGCGAGGTATTTTTCCTGGATTCCGGCGAGGATTTGCCAGCGGTCGTTTTCGGGAAAGGCCGCCAACTGCTGGCCTTGCCGGGCCACTTGCAGGAAGTTGAGGTCGTCGGCGGCCAACTCGCGGTGCAGTTTGGCGAGCATCTCGGCCAGCGCCAGCCAGCCGTTGAAATCGGCGTCGGCCGGGGGCGAGGCGACCAGCCGCTGGAGCTTGCCGGGATCGGTGCGACGGAGGGCCTCGATCCAGGCCAGTTGCTGCACGAAACTGTCGGCAAAGGGTTTCTTGGCGGTGTAGAGTTTTTCGGGCAACCGGCCGACGGTGAGGATGGTGGGGGGGTCGAAGGCCAGCCGGGCGGCTTCGGCCCTTTCCAGCAGAATCTCTTCCAGCCGCCGCCCGGCGCGGCCGCCGGGAGCGGCCAGGATCACCTGGCCCAGGTTGAGCAGGCCGGGGGCCG
>CAYZWG010000068.1:0-17297 GCA_964481605.1 uncultured Planctomycetaceae bacterium | reverse complement strand
GTGCGGGTCGACCCCAAGGAAAAAAAGCTGGTCCTCTCGTAGCGCCCCCCCCCGGCGAAATGCGGAGTGGGAATCGACTCCCGCCGGGGAGGTTTGCCTTGGCTGCGAGCCGAGAGGTCGTCCTCAACAAGGAGAAAGGCGAGGCGTGGCCGGCGTGCCGGCCCGGGTCTCGTAATGCCCCATGACCGCGCGAACCACCTCACTCATTGCCTGGATCGTCTTGACGGCCGCTCTTGCCCAGGGGCAGGACTCGATCGGCCCGCCGGCCGACACGCCACGGGACACGGCGGTCGCCGCTGCGGGCGACGCCGCGAACACGCTTCCGGCCGAGTGGCTGGCCAACTGGAAGCAGCCTCCCCTGGAAGACCGCCCCCTGCAAATCGTCCACGGCATCGACCCCAAGCGGTTCAGGCCGATCGCCCCGGGCATCGCTCCCACACCGGCCAGCCCGAAGGGAATGCGATATTACCGCGACCTGGGCCTGGGGGGCATCGTGGCGAACGTCGATTTCGACCGGTACATGCGGTCGGAGGAACACTGGAAGACGCTCATCCGCGGCGTCGAGTCGTGTCGGAAGTTGGGCATGACCGTCTGGCTCTACGACGAAGAGGGCTATCCCAGCGGCGCGGCCGGCGGGTTGGTGCTGGCGGAGAACCCCCAGTTCGAGGCCACGGAGCTGGCCTTCGATCGCGGCCGCGACGACCCCTTCCTGGTCCGCCCCGCCTATGAACACACCCACGCCAGCAACAACTTCTACGCCGCCCGGCGCTACGCCAACCTGATCGACGACCGGGCCGTCCGCTGCTTCATCGAAAAGACGCACAACGCCTATTGGCAACGCCTCGAGCCCTATTTCGGCAACACGATCCGCGCTACCTTTACCGACGAACCGTCGTTGATCGCGATCAACATCGGGCAGTTGCCCGAGCGCGTGCGCAAGAAGGTTCGCGTGGTGGACCCGGTCGACGAGTCGATCAAGCCGCTGCCGCGGGTGCCCTGGTGCTACGACCTGGCCGAGCAATACCGGAAGCGTTACGGCGAGGACCTGATGCCGCGGCGGCGCAGCCTGTTCGAGGGCGGGTCGAAGGAAGACCGCCGGGTGCGGCGGCAATTCTGGGCCTTGATCGCCGACCTGATGGCCGGGCGATATTTCGGCGCTTTGGAGAATTGGTGCCGAGCGCATCACATCGCCTCCTCGGGCCACAGCCTTTGGGAGGAGCGGATTCTGCACCACGTGGCCCTGGAGGGGAACGGGCTGAAGTGCCTCGGTCGAATGGACATCCCCGGCATGGACCTGCTGAATTCCGACCCCGCGGCGGTGACCCAGTCCGGCTGGCTGACGGCCGGGATGCCCGGCTCGGCGGCCATGCTGGAAGGCCGCCGCCGGGTGATGACCGAGGTGAGCGATTTCAGCCAGAAGCTGGGCGGGCAGGGTCCGGTCGGATTGGCCCCGATGCGGGCCACCGCCGCCTGGCAAGCCGCCTGGGGGGTGACCGAGTTCACCCTCTACTACGGCATCGCCGATCGGCCGCCGGGGCAGCATCGGGCCTACTGCGATTTCGTGGGACGGCTCAACGCGATCCTCCGACCGGCGGACCGCCGCAATGAGGTCCTGCTCTACTACCCGATCCACGACCTCTGGGAAGAGTACCTTCCGGTGGCCGAGCCGTTGAGCCTGTCGTCCCAATCGTCCCGTGCCCAGCGGCTGGTGGGTTCGTTCATGCGACTGGGCCAAATGCTCGAGCGGAGCCAGATTCCCTTCACCTTGATCGATCACGAGTATCTGGCGGCGGCCAAAGTGAGTGATGGGGGAACGCTGGAGATCGGCGGCCAATCCTATCGCGCCCTGATCTTGCCCGAGCAAGTGGAGTTGCCCCCCGAAGCCGCCACGGTGTCGGCGAACTTCAGCCGGCAGGGCGGCAAGGTGCTCGTCGACGGTGCTGGCGGCGCCAAGCTGGATCGTGCCGGCCTGGTGCGGGCGTTGCAGCCGGCGGTTCGAATCGCCCCGGCCAACGAGCAAATCGCACTGGGCCGATTCCAGCGCCGGGGGCGGATGATTCTGCTCGTGGTCAACGTGGGCAAGTCGCCTTATCAAGGCCGGCTGGCAACCGGCCGGCCGGGCACCTGGCAGGCGATGGACCCCGGCGACGGCTCGGTCCGCGCGACCCCCAGCGATGCCGCCGGGCAGGTTTCCTTGGCGTTGGAAGCCCGACAAACCCTGATTCTCGTGTCCCCGCCGTGACCTTGCGTCGCGGTCGGGATCCCACCTGTCGACAAACCCCGCACGAAGGAGTCGAGAGACATGATGAAAGCCGCTTTGTGTGCAAAAGCAAGGGATGATTCGCCGCGGGTGGTCCGGCTGGCGCTGCCGGCCGCGGCCGCCATTCTCGCCCTCGGGCTCGTGCTGTGCCGGCCCTTGACGCTGGCGGCCGACGAGGCCGGGGGAAAACGCTACCTGATTATCCATGTGGACGACGCCGGCATGTCGCACTCGGCCAACATGGGAACGATCGACGCGATGGAAAACGGGATCGCCTCGTCGACCAGCATCATGGTTCCCTGCCCGTGGTTCATCGAATTCGCCCGCTACGCCAAGGAACATCCCCAGAAGGATTACGGCATCCATTTGACGCTCAACTGCGAGTGGGAACGCTACCGCTGGGGACCGGTGGCACCGCGCGACCGGGTTTCCAGCCTGGTCGACGAGGACGGATACCTCTGGGACAACGTGGGGCAAGTGGTCGAGCACGACAAGGCGGACGAAGTGGAAATCGAACTCCGTGCCCAGATCGAGAAGGCCAAGAAGTTCGGCGTGCCCCTGAGCCACCTGGACACTCACATGGGCGCGGTCATCAGCCGGCCGGATTTGCTCGATGTCTACGTCAAGCTGGGAGTCGAGTACGACCTGCCGGTGCTGTTTATTCGCCAGGTCGATCCCCAGCAGGCGAAGGAGTATCCCGCGCTGGCCCAGCGGGCCAAGGCCCTGGCCGAGCAACTCAACCAGCGGGGCCTGCCCGTGCTCGACCGGGTGATTCAGTTCTACGGAGGCAAGACGCACGCCCAGCGACGGGAAAACTACCTCCGCGCGTTCCGCGAACTTCCGCCGGGAGTGAGCCAGATCATCATCCACTGCGGCTACGACAACGAGGAGTTGCGGGCGATCACCAACAGCGCCTCCCGCCGCGACGGTGACCGGCGGATATTCACCAACCCCGAGGTGATTGCCGAGATCAAGCGGCTGGGGATTGAAGTGATTACCTGGAAGCAGTTTCGCCAGATGGCCGCCCGGCGATAGTGCCGGCTGGCGGCGCAGTGTTCGGCGCGGGTCTCCCGACCCCGCCGAGAGAGGACCGATGGTCTCCCCATCGCCACGGCTGTCGCCACTCGGGAGACCTGCACCTCGGCGCTCTCGGCGGGGTCGGGAGACCCGCGCCGAACATCGAGACCCGCGCCGAACGCCGAGACTCGCGCCGAACGTCTTCGGGCCCTCATTCAATGGTATTGCGGCTACGCGGACCTCTGCAAGTCGCCGGACGCCTGAACCGCCCGGCGTTTCACCGCGGGAGCGATTTCGCCCCCTCGAGCACGCCGCGGACAATCGTCTCGCCCAGCGTGGGACCGTAGAAACTGACACTCGATTCGTAGCCGCCCCGGCCGTATTCTTCCTGGGAGAGAATGTAGCTGATCCACTCGTCGGCCAGTCCACCGATGACCGGGTGCTTGGCACCGGTGATTCGCCCGGCTTCGGTCTTGGTCCTGATCCCCAGCTCGGCGATCATCTCGCCGGGAACTCCCAGGATCACCAGGTCGCCCAGCCGCAGCGACACGCTGGGCGCCTGGGCGGGAAACAGCAGCGGCAGCATCTTTTGCAGCAGGGCTTCGCTGAGGCCATACTCCTTGCCGCCCGTCTGGAGAAAATCAGGGTGCCAGCGGCGCTCGGGTAGTGTGATCGATTGGGCGTGATGGGCGAAGGCGACGTCGCCGTGCGTAGGGATCGTCTGCCACTGGTGCCATACCTCGATCCCCATCTCGCGGCCGTACCGCTCGGCCATTTCCCAGCGGCTCGAACCCGAGTCGGGCCGGGCCCTGGGCGCCTGGTCCCCTTCGGCCCCGTTGAAATACATGGCCGTCACGCCCCCGCCCACCAGCGCTTCCAGCGTCCGCTGCGCGTGACCCGGCCAGTCGCCCGAAAAAAGCATCTGCCGGGGCGTCATGAAGGTCGGATGGGCGGTGAAGTTCAACAGCACGGCCAGGGGCTTTCCCTCCAGCGTGTCGATCCGGGTGACGGTCAACTCGTTGTCTGTCGGACCGTCGTCGTGCCGGCGGTTTCGGTTCCAGCCGATCAGCGGTCGGCTGGAGGTGCCCACGGCGATGGGAACCATCTCTCGCTGGGCCTGCCGCACCACCCCGGCCAAGGTGGTTACCACGAACTCGAACAACTTGGGGTCGTAAACGCCGATCTGGGGGATGCCGAAGCGATTGTCCGGGTTCATCGCGTGCATCGAGATGCCGCCGTGCGTGTGGCTGGGCAGGAGCATGATTTGGCCCGCGGTCCAGCCCTCGGCCGCCAGCCGCTGGACCACCGCCGGCTTGATCGGCGGCGGAAAACCGCCCGTGTCGGCCGTCACCAGGGCAAACCGGGTCGACCCGTCGGAGAGCACCAGGGCCTTGGCCAGCAGGCGATCGTGAACGCCCTCGGCGGGCCGGTTCATGCGCTCGCCGTAGCCGCTCAGCGGGGCCTTCAACTCGGCCGGCGGGGTGAGGTCGACCCGGGCCACGCCGGCACGAAGCCCGGCGGCCGGTGCTTTAGCGGCGATCCACCCCAACAGCAATACGGCGAGGAAGCATCCAAGGGGGAAGCCTTTCATCTCGATTTCCTTTCGCGCGGTTTCGCTGGATTACGCTTCATCTCGGTCCCATCGTTACGCTCGGTCCCAAGCTCCAGCCCCTCACCTCGGTCCCAAGCTCCAGCTTGGGACCGCGTTCGCCGCCCAGTTCTGCCTCAACCGCGGTGGGAGGGGACCGCGTTCAATCCCCGGCTTCTACCCAGGCTTCGTTAAAGGCGGCGTGCTTCATGCTCTTGCCCCCGGCGACAAAGTAGCTGTAGACCACGTGGATCGTGCCGTCCGCCCCCTGAATCACGGCCGGGTAGTGGTAGCTTCCCTCGTCGTGGCGCTCCAGGTGCCGTGTCGGGCCCCAGCTTCGTCCCTCGTCGTGGGAGATCGACACGGCCAGGCTGTTGCGGCCGTCGGTGGTGTCATTATAGACCAACAGCCAGTGCCCATTGGCCAGCCGCACGCCGTCCAGCCCCGAGCCCGGATTGGGCAAGGCCGCGACGCCCACCGGCCCCCAGGTGATGCCGTCGTCGCCGGACTCGGCCACGCGGACGTGGTTCCGCGGCCCGTTCTCGCGCATGTAGGCCACCAGGGTGCCGTTGTCGCGGCGCAGCACGGTGGGCTGGATATTGCCGAAACCGATCAGCGGCTTGCCGGCAAACCAGGTTTGGCCGTGGTCGTCGCTGACGGCCATGATGGAAATGGAAAAGGTGTCGGTGTAGAGGGGCAGAAGGATTCGGCCGCTGGGGAGCACGGTCGGCTTGCAGCGTGGCTGCCATCCCAGGCGTTGATACAGCTTCTGGCCCAGTCGCCGCCGTGCCTCTTCGATTTCCGTCTGCAAGGCTTGCGGCAGCGGCCGCTTGAACTGTTGGAGCATGGTCTCCAGCAGCTTTTCGGCCTGCGGCTGGAAATCGTCCGGCTTCACCAGCACCAGCCCCTCGCGGTCCCAGCGGGGCGGGCCCGGGCCGCCGTAGTCCGCGGAGACCTTGAAATTCGTCAGGCAAGACTCCCACGAGTTGGCCAGGATGGTTGGCCAAAACAACCACAGCCGCCCTCGCCGATCGATCATCATGCAGGTATTGCAGTCGGGAAAGCCGGGGCGATCGGCCATCAGAAAGGCGTCGCTCCAGCGGCTGGCTCCCTTCGCCCGGCGGGCTCCATAAACGGCCACGTCGTCGGCCGTCCGTTCGCCCGATCCGCGATACCAGGAGACCAGCAGACTGCCGTCGGGGCATTCCACGATCCCCGGCGCGTGGTTGTGCTGGGGATGGAGGGGAAAGACCAGCTCGGCCCGGTACTGGGGTGTTTCCGCCGCCGCGCCGACCAGGCCCAGGAGCATCCAGGTTGCCAGGCTGCCCATCACGGCCGTCTCCTTTTCCGGGGAGGCTCCGCCCGCGTCCAGAACACGCGCCCCTGCGGGCCGGGGAAACCGGGTTGAACCGTCGACTCACTCTCGGCGGATCAGCGTGCAGAGCGAATAGGGCAACCCGTCACAATCGAATTGAAGCTCGCCGTAGAAGGCCACGTGCCCCTCTTTCGGCTTGGCGACTTCCCCCACCAGCACTTCGCCGCTGGGGGCCAGGGGGCGAGAGGTCCAGTGGTCGTCGCGGAAGTCGTTGTCGAGCGAATGGGCCGTCCAGAGCCGTGCGGCCCGCGGTGGCTGGGACGAACGAATCGAAAGCCGCAGGGGATCGAGGCCGGGGGAGTAAGTCCACTCGAGTTGGGGTAGCGCGGTGCCCTCGGCGGCGTGGCGAAAGAAAGCCGCCAGGGTGGCGTAGGCCAGCTCGCGGCCGCCTTTCAGCCCGTGCCCCGCGTTGGGTACCTGGAGCACGTACTTGGGCCCCACCAGGTCGTCCCAATAGAACCGCATCGCGTCGACGACCCAGTAGGGATCGTTGGTGCCGTTGACCAGAAGCTTGGGAAGGGTGAGCAGTTGCCGGTAGGTGTAGGGGTCCATCATCCGGCGGAGTTGGACCTCGCGGGGGGTCTCCTCCCCCGGCTTGATCAGGCCCTTGCTCGTATAGTCGCGGATTTGCTCACTGTATTTACCCCAAATGTCGATCTGGTGCTGCATTTGCGGGCGGAAGTTGAGCGTGTCGATCACGATGGGGGCGGTGGCGATGATCCGGCGGTCGACCACCGGCGTCAGCCAGCTTGTCCAACCGCGCTTCGAGCCGCCGGTGATGACGAAGCCGGCCAGCGATTCGTTCCACTCCGCTCGGGCGATGGCTTCCACGGCGTCCATCGCCTTGACGGCGCTTTTGACCATGGGAAACAGCAGCGGCCAGGTGGCGTCGCCGGTTTTCAGGTAGCGGAGCCAGGTTTCGCTGATCAGGTCGTCTTCCACGTGATCGCCCAACAGCGGCTGGTTGGGGACCTGGGAAACGATGGCCACCCGCGCGCCGGCCAAGGTGGCCAGCCGCAGCCCGGTTTCCGCGTCGCCCCGGCTCGGCCGGTGGCCGTTGCGGCCGCCACTGACCATCAGCAGGACGTGCTGGGGATATTGCAGGTCTTTGGGCTGACAGATCAAGAGCGCGTGTTTCCAGACGATTCCCTGCCAGGTTTGCGAGGTGAGGTCCACGTCGTAGACGACGCCCTGGTCCAAGCTCTGCTTTCCGATGAGTTTCCAAGCGAAGGCGCTTTCGGGCCGGGCAACGTAGTCGCCCAGGGCGGTGGGAATCGGGCCCTTGGCCGGCCGGAGAGACTCGCCGCCGGCGGTGGAAACCACCAGGGCAAGGATTGCCGCGGATACGATGGTGGGGAATCGGCGGAGGATGGACACCACGGGGAGAGGTCCTTTCGTGCTGGGTTGCCGAGAAGGCCCAAGTCGTAGGGTGCGTGCTCGGCACGCACGCCGGGATGGCTACGGGATCTCGCCAGGGCGCGTGGGTGCACAGCACCCACCCTACAGGCCGGAGCGGAAGTTGTTCTTGCAAGCACAAAAAAGGCGCCGCCGCGGGCGCGGCGGCGCCTTCTACGTCTAGCGGAAGTGGAGGGCTGGCGCCGCCTACTTCGTGGTCAGCTCGATCTTGCCCAGGTCCGTGGGCTCGCCCTCCTTCACGGTGAAGCGGATTTTCGATTTTTTGGCGTCCGCATAGCGGCCGTTGAGCTTGTCCCCGGTAAAGGTCATGGAGATCGGGTTGAACTCTCCCCAGGTGAAGGTGAGGACATAATCGCCCACGGGCACACCGTCGCCCGATTCGTAAGTGGCGATCTCGAACTTCCCGTTCTCGTCGGTCAATGCCTGAGACATCGTGGGATTCTCTTTATCGATGCCCTCGACGTTCAGACACATCACACTGAGTTTCTCCACGGGCTTGCCGTCCACGACGACTTCACCCGTCACGGGGAAGGTTGCCCGTCGGTTCCCTTCCTCCTTGCTACACGCACCCAACAGCAGGCATACCAGCGCTGCGACCAGCAGTCGTTTCATCGGAGTCATTCCTTCTCGTTCTTGTGCTCTTGTCCACTCCCACGCAGCGTTTGGCGCGGGTCTGCCGACCCCGCCGGCCCTACGGCAACTTTGGGCTCCCCCCCACCGGCCCCGTGCCGGTGGGGGTAACACCTGAAATCCGAACGCTTTACGTTTTTCGACCTCTGCAAAGTGGCGCTGCCCAATTACGGCATCTCAAACACTTCGCCTTTTGCCCGCGTGATCATCGAGGCGAGAACGAACGCCTCCACGGTCTCGCCGACGAAACGCACGGAACCGTCGCAAAGGAGGAAATGACAACCGCCGGGATGGAAGCTATAGAATCCCCGGTTGCGAACATTGGAGCAGTTGATCGCGCAGGGCCCTCCCACCAGAGGGTTGCCGTCGTAAAGGGAGCCCCCGATCCACTCCTCGCCGTTGAGAATATCACCCCAGCCGCCCCCGTTGACCGCCACCAACGCCCCGGCCAGGGCCGGGTCGGTGATCGGGCTCCGCCTCTGGTAGAGCGTGTTTCCACCAAGACGTTCCGCAATCAAGCTGGTGTTGGAAGTTCCATCCGTAATATTCGACATCTTGTTCGAATTGATATCGAACTGCGGTAGGTTGTTAATATCCGAGCCGGCGTACTGCATCGCTCCGCCTCGTTGGCCACCCGGATTGCCGCTGTAGGCGATCTGTCCAAAAACGTCGAAAACACCCGTGGTGGTGATGTAGTCGGAGGGAGCCACGTTGGTCCAGGTGAAGGGGAAGCCCGCGCCGCTCACGTCACCGGTATACTTTCGGGCTTCTCCGTCTATGGGGGCGGAGGGGCAGAGGAAGGCGGGGATCACCTTTTGGATCATCTGGATGTTGATGTCACCAGGGCTCATCCCATCAAAGGGTGGATACCGCGAATCGTACTGATCGGCGATCGGCCCTTGCTCGATGAACGGCAGAATTCGTATGCCCCAGACCGACGCGTTGGGAGCGCCCCCGCTCAGCATGTTGGTCACATCGACCGTCCAAGCGAAGGGGAATGTCTTGAACGTGTCGTGGTAGTTGTGCAGCCCCAGGCCGATCTGTTTCAGATTGTTGGAGCACTGTGACCGCCGGGCGGCTTCCCGGGCAGCCTGAACCGCCGGCAGGAGCAGGGCAATCAAGATGCCAATGATGGCGATCACCACCAGCAGTTCGACCAGCGTGAAACCACGCCGGCCGGGATCAGAACGCTGACTTGGGAACATTTTACACCTCCATCATTAATGAGCCGATGAGCAGAAAAGAGCAGGATCGCTCACGTACCCCCACGTTCACGCAGAAGAGAAGTATCGCGTCTGGATCGAGAAACGATCCCTTCAGTGCAGTTCATTCCCCCCCTTATAGTTACGCACGCCCTGCCAAATGTCAAGCAGTCGGCCAAAATAGCAGCCAAGACCCCGTTCCGCCCAGAAATGCGACTTTCGGAGGGGTGTCATCATTCCTGGTGGGGTATTCGTTGGGCACCGCCACCGAGCGCCGTCCGAAGAACGTAAAGCGTTGGGAGCTCAGGTGTTACCCCCACCAGCCCGTAAGCATTCGCCCAACCCGTTCGTAGTGCCCCGATTCATCGGGGCACTGGACCTGGCTCCCGGAAAAGACCGCATGAATGCGGTCACTACAAAGCAAATCGTTTTTGCCTTCCCCCTGGACCTGGCTCCCGGAAAAGACCGCATGAATGCGGTCACTACAAACTCGTTGCGACGAGTTGGACGAATGTTTACACCGGCCTTGTGGGGAGTGGGAGAGAGGTTTGCGAGCCGTAGGCCCGATCGTGATCGGGCAATACCCCTGTCATTTCTCGCCGCTCTCTGCGGCTTTCCCCGGTGATTGCTTTTTTAGCGTGAGGCAGTCGACCCCCACCAAAATACCTCGCGACTTCTCGTTGTGGCCGACCACCTCGAACACCAGCCGGTGTTGGCCCTTCTTCAAAGGGAAGACACCCAGCGGCTGCCGGCCCGCCCATTGGACCGTGGGCGCGTAGGTGTCGAACTCGCCCAACGGCTTGCCGTCCAGCGACAGCCGCACCACGGCGTAGTCCCAACTCTTGGTGAAGTAGACGGCCACGGCGTAGTCGCCGTCCTGGGGAGCGTCCAAGAGCCAGGCGAACGACGCGCCCGGCTTGTCGGGATGGAACCAGAGGTGCGACTGGCCGCTGAATCGTGGGCCCAGCCGCTGGGGGACGAAGTGGCCGTGGTGGACGTCGGCCAGCTTGGCCGTCTCGCCTTCGATGGCATCCTCCACCACGATCCGCTGCCAGCCCACGTAGTCCAGCCCCAGCCCGAAGCCGGACGACTGGGGGTTCTTGCCCAGGCACTGGAAGCGAATCCGCGTCTTGCCGTTGGGGCCCGTGCACTTGCCCAGGCGGACCCAGTCGACGACCCGCTGCGTGGGCGCAAAACCCTCCAGCACCAGCGGCGGCTGCTCGCCCACGGTCGCCTGATAGTTGCCCTGGCCGGGGCCGCGGACCAATCCGCCGCAAAGATTCCAGCGGCCCGCCGGAACATTGACCTCCACTTCCAGCGTGTCGCCCACCCGGGCGGCCGGCCACTGAAGCTGCCGGCCACCGCTGAAGAGCACGCCGATCGGGCGGGTGGGCTCCTGCCCGGACGAATCAATCACACGGAGTTGCTCCGCCTCGACCACGTCGTGAAGTTGTCGCGCGGGGCCGAACTGGAAGCAGTCGAACACGGCCCGGCCGGGCGAAGTGAAACGGATGGTGAACTCGGACCGCCCCCTGGGCAGCACACCGAATGCCACGTTGCTGACGTCGGAACGGCCATAGTCGGCCGGCGTCTGGCCCAGTTTGCGGCCCTGCGAAAAGAGTTCGAACGCGGCCGGCCGGGGCACCTTGCGGGGCGTGTGGACCTTGATCGTGTAGGGGCCTTCGAGGATCAGGTCGGGTCCCTGGAAGGAAACCTCGTCGCCGGCCTGCTGGATGCCCAGATCAAGAACCTTGCCGTGGGAGAACTCGTAGTCGAGCCGCTCGTCGTTGAGTATTTTCGCCCCCTGGTCCAATTGGGCGGAGAGCACGTCCTCGGCCTCCACCAGCGGGGGTGCCGGCACCTTGCCCCAGGGACGCCGCCGCTGGACCGGCACCGGCTGGAAAAAGTCGCTGCCGCCGGGAACCTGGTACCAATAGGCGGTCGAGGTGTAGTCCTCGTCCCATTTCACCGCCCGGGTCCCGAAAATCGTCTCCGGATAGTTTTCGATCGTGGCCCGGAACCGCTTCTGGAAGGGCACGTCGTCGGGCACCATCCAGCGATAGCAGCAGGTCCAGGCATGGTCGCGGTTGTGGTCCAGAAAGCTGCAAGCGAAGAACGTCTCTTGCAGCGTGCGAATACCCCAGGCATCGCCGAAGAAGTCCTCGCTGCCGGTGCCGAAGAAGCTGGGGAAGACGTCGTCGTCGACCCAGATTTTTTCGTCCCCTTCGCCCCACCAGCTTCGCCAGGCGTCGTCCACCGCCAGCGCCGCTCCCACGAAGCGTCCCCGCCCTTGGCACTCCAGAAACGGATAGTCGAACGTGGAGCAGACTTCCTCCCGCCGATACTTGCACTTGAAGTGCATCAAGCCGGCCGGCGGATCGTCGAGGGGGGCGTGCACGATCCGGTAGCTCAGCGTGGCCGGCTGGGTTCCCTCGTTCTTGACGGCCAACCGAGCCCGCCGGCGAAAGGGCATGGGAAAGTAGCAGTAGCCTTCCCCGTCGATGTAACCCAACGGATACGACTTGTAATCGTGAGGCTGGAAGCCGGTGCCGAAGAAATTGACCAGGGGGCTCCAGATCGAGGGCCGCGATTCGTCGTCGAAGCGGCCGGTCAAGAGCACCTTGCTGTGGGCGTATCGCTCCTTGCCCCGCAGCTTGGCGTGGAGGGCCTGGATCACCCCGGGCCCGGACAACTCGGCCAGCACGACCTCCTCGCCGGGCGGAAGCTCGACGGTCTTCTCGATCGACTCCGTGCCCGGCCGGACCGGCTTGGGGTCGCTGCCGCGGTGGAGAAACTTGTCGCACACCTCGCCCAACACGGCGTCCTCCTCGGCCGTAAGCGGCAGCCGAAACGTCTTCACCTTGACGTCCGGGGCAAACGTCTTGTAACCGAAGTGATAATATGCCGGCTTGGTCAACGTAATCACGCAACTCTTGGCAAAGGGGATCGGCAAGTAGCAGTCGGAGGCCTTCGCGTCTCCCTCGCCTTCACGCCGAAAAGTCATCGGCCGGAGAAACGGCCACTGCCGCCGCCGGGCCAGGGCGGCTTGGTCCGGGTCGCCGGCCCCGCCCGTAAACAAGTCCTTGAAATCGAACTCCATCGGCTGCGTGGAGCCGTCGAAGTAGAAGCGGACCTTCCCCATCGGGTTGGCCGACCAGATGCGGTCGATGTAGCCCGGCCCCGCAATGCAGGCGACCACGTTCTCCGGCGGCACGGTCTGGGGCTCGGCCACGCCCGGACGGGGAAAGAAAAACACGTCGGTTCGCTCCACGGGGTCCAACACCCACTGCAAATCGCCGAAGGCCAGCCGCGGTGTGCCGGCGGGAACCTCGAACTGGTGAAATTCGGCGGCGGCGGTGGGGCCGAAATGGACCTTGAGGCAGTAGCCGGCGTCGCCGTTGGTGTCCATGGCCACGCACTTCTTGGTCCGGCGGTCGTAGTGCGAGGCGCGGTTGTAGCTGGAAAACTGCCGCGAGACAACGCCCTGCTCCAGGTAGGGCAGCCGATCCAAGTCGGCGGTCTGCCGCAGAAACCAGCTCATGTCGCGGGTTTGACCGGCCGCCGTGCCGCCGCCGGCAACGGCCAGGGCCAGCGCCGTGGCCGCGATTCCCAGTGTGTGTCGTCGGATCATTTCCGTGGTTCTCCCGTGTTGAAGGTTCAAAAGCCGTAGGGCCGGCTGTGCCGGCCGGCGGTTCCCAAGCTGGAGCTTGGGAACCAAGTGGAAAGCCGTAGGGCCGGCTGTGCCGGCCGGCTGCCGCGCTTCGCAGCGCCAGCCACGTTTCGGTTCCGCACAGCCGGCCCTACTTCAGTGTCTGCCCCCTGGCATCATGCTGTGAAAGTGATACTGTCCCGAGCCAATCTCGAAGACGGCGGTCCCCGCCACCTTGCATACCGGCCGCACCCCTTCGGCCTCGGCGGCCGGGTGATCGCCCTCGGTGACCTCGGCGCCGGGAGTCGCGGGGACATAAACGGTGGCCGTGGTGTTGGCGGGAATGCGGACGTTCAGTTCCAGGCGGCGATCATCGCCCAGGCGCCAATCGCAGGCGACCCGGCCGCGAATCGTGTCCAGGTGGGCCTTGGCCCAGGTGAGATCACCGACAATGCTGGGCCGCACGATCACCTGACGAAATCCGGGCGCGTTCTCGTCGGGCTGAATCCCGCCCACGCCCGCGGGAAACCAGGAGCCGATCGCCAACAGCGTGCTGTGAATCCGCGAGTGCTTGCCGTCCCATCGTTCCCAACTGGTGGTGGCCCCCTGGTCGAGCATGTATCCCCAGCCCGGATAGGTGCGCTGGTTGGCGATGAGGAAAATCAGGTCGTCGCGGCCGATTTGGTTGAGGTACTTGAGCAGGAAGTAGGTTCCGTGCATACCGGCGTCGATGTGGCCCTGGTGCGTCTCGACGATCTCCATCTCCAGGTGGGCCAATGTCCGGGCCCGGTACGACGGGGGGACCAGGCCGAGATAGAGCGGAAAGGCCAGGTAGGGTTGCTCGCCGTTGACGTAAAGGTTTTCCTCCGGCCGAAAGAAACGCCGCTGAATGGCGGTCGCGATGGCCGCCGTCTTGGCTCGATACCGCTGGGCGTCGTCCGGTTTTTCCAACACGGTGGCGATCTTTTCCATCAATTGGTTGCAATAAAGGCGGAAACAATTGTTGAAGAAGACCCGCAACGGTTCGGGCGACCAGGGTCCGATCCCCTGGTCGCGGTCGGGCGCGACCCAGTCGCCGATGAAGCCGTAATGCGGGTGGCCGTAGGGCTGGAGCAGGTGGTCGCGCGACTTGGAGTCGAGGAAGCCGACGTAGGCCTGCATCATGCCGTAGCATGTTTCCAACACGCGCCGATCGCCGTCGTGGAGGTAGAGCTGCCACGGCAGGAGGATGCTGATGGCGCCCCAGGTCGGCCCGCCGCCGGCGGCGTGGGGATAGGGTGCCGTGTTGGGCAACTCGCCGGTCCGGGGGTTCTGGGCGTCGCGCCAGTCGGCCAGCCACTTCGTGTCCAGCGCACCCACGTCGAACGTATAGAGCCCGGTCTCCATGGTGACCTGTCCGTCGCCGCCGTAGCCCAACCGTTCGCGGTGAGGGCAATCGACCGTGTAGCCGCCCAGGCTCAGGCAGCGATAGGTCCAGACCACGGTCTGGTAGATGCGGGTGAGCAGATCGTTGGAGCAGGCGAAGTCGCCCACGCGAGCGAAGTCGGTGTCGATCAGCCAGGCGGTGGCGTCGTCCGGCTTGGGGGCCCGGGCCAGGCCGCTCACCTTGACCCAGCGGAAGGCGTGGTAGTTGAAACGGTTGCGAAAGACCGTTTCGCCGTCGTCCTTGGCAATGCACTCGTCGAACTGGAGGTAGCCGGCCCGCTGCGGATCGGGCGGGCGCAATTCCGTATACTCCAGGCGAACCGTCTCGCCCGGCGTGGCTCGGAAGCGAAGCTCGAACCAGCCGCTCAGATTCCGCCCCATGTCGAAGAGATACTCGCCGGGACCGAGCTGTTCCACGGCGGCCGGCCGGAACGAACGGACCAAGCGGTTGGGCTGCACCATCTGCGCCACCAGCCGGGCCTTGGCGGGCCGCACGATCGCCGCCGCGGGCCAGCCGTCGTCGTCGAAGCCGGGCGCGTTCCAGCCCTCGACGTCGAGTCGGGCATCGTAACGCTCGCCGCCGCCATAGGCGGCCCCAAACCCCCGCGGCGCCCGCAGCGTGGTGATGCCGCTGGCGTGCGTCTTCCAAGTCGCGTCGCTCTTGACCGTCACGGTGCGGCCGTCGGCCAGGGCAATCTCGAGCTGCACCCGAGCGATCGGACCACGGTGGACCACGCCGGGAAAACCCTCCACGTACCAGCCCCGTCCCAACCACAGGCCGAGGCAATTCTCGCCCTGCCGCACACGGCCCGTGACGTCCTGCGTGACGTAGAAAGCCCGGTGGGCATAGTCGCTGACGGCCGGCTGCAACACCGCGTCGCCCACCTTCTGGCCGTTCAGATACAACTCGTGATAGCCCATCGAGGCCACGTAGGCGGTGGCCCGGACCGGCGCGGCGTCGAGCGAGAAGACCTTGCGAAACCAGGGCGAGGGGGCGTTCTTCTGCCGGGGAATGGTCTCCTCCGGCTGGCCGATCCATCCAGCCGACCAGTCGTCCGGGTTGAGCAACCCCATCGTCCACCGGGCCGGCTCGCTCCATGCCGAGGGCACGTCGTCACCGTCCCAGGCGCGGACCTTCCAGAAACACGCCGTGCGGGAGGCCAGCGGCGAACCGGTGTACGCAATCTGCGCCGTTTCGGCGGAGACCACCTTGCCCGAGTCCCAGAGATCGCCTACGTTCTCGTCCAGCTTGGCCCGGCTCGATGCGACCAGCACCTGGTAGGCCGTTTGGACCTGGTCCCGCCGGGGCGAATCGAGGACCCAGCTCAGGCGCGGATGGGGAATGTCGATACCCAGGGGGTTGGCGAGGTATTCCGAGCGGAGGTGGCCGACGGCGAGTTCTGCCCGGGCGTTGTCTTCAGCCATCCCGCCCAACGACGCCGCCAAACACATCGCGACAACAAGCGCCACTCGACCGCCGCGTCGCCGGGCGTCAAGAGCTCTCCATCGGATCGTTGGCATGATGAGTATCCCGTAGTTTTTTCGAGAGGGAATCTTGTGGACTGAGGGTCGCCCGCTGGTAGGTTGTATCGGACGGGCGGTTCGCCTGCAATCTTGCCGAGGCGGCACGGGCCCCTAGCGCAACTCCTTGTCGGAAGCCGCCTGGCAATACTTATCGTGCAGCCGCACGAGGGCGTCGATCTCCGCATCGGCGGCCGGCGCGCCCAGGTGCCTGACGAACCGGCAAGTGGCATACTCCTGGGCACGGCGGTCGTAGTCGCCGCACCAGGCGTCGTAGCTTGCCTGGGTCTTCTCGTCGGGGTAACGCACCGGCGGCCGGCCCTGGCCGATCCGCCACGGCTTGGGTGAAATCCGCGCGCGAAAGCATTCCTGCTTCTCGCAGAGCTTCACGTAGAGCGGATCGGACCCCAGCCGTTGCATCAGGTCGATCGTTGCGCGCGAGGCCGGGCCGTGACGCTTGTCGGTGGCGATCAAGCGGAAACCCATCTGGGTCTTGTAGAGGCGAAAACCCAGGTCGGGCCGTTGGGCGACGACCTCCTCGATTTGCGCCACCGCCCGGGCCTCGCGCTTCGCCTGGCTTGCGGCAAACAGGGCCAGGCAGCCGGCCGGCGGCACGTCCACGTCGACGAACATCACGTCCTTGGTATTCAGCACCAGGGAGCCGTAGCCGTTTCGGGTAATCACGGCCGACGGATCGGCCTCGCCGCCGAAGGTCTCCAGGCGGACCTCGCGCATGGGGTGGGCCAGGTAGCCGTACTCTCCGGCCGGGCCGCCGCCTGAAAGCGCGGCCACGATCTCGTCGAAACGCCGGCCCGCCCTGGCCAGCGCCTCCTCGGCCGATTGCATCGAATGGCCCCAGGCACGAACCAGCAAGGCGCGGCCGTCGATCTGCGTCTCTCGTTCCACTTTTTGCCAGAACTTGGGAATCAGCATGGCGATCTCCCGGGAGGGCGCGGGCTGCGACGACGGGCGAGGGAGCAGTAGGGACGAGGGCCATTATCGGGACTTGGCCGCACCGTGCCAAGATGGGGACCGAGCGTGGCTGGGGGTGCAGGAACGGACTTTTTTTACAGGGTGGCAGCTAGCGATGGGGGAAAGGGGTTGCCCAAAGCGGCTGCGGAGGTGGCGACCCGGCCCACGCGCCTCGCATTCTCCATGGTTGCTCGGCTTGGAAAAACTCAAACGCCACGCTGCCTACGCTACTTCTCTTCGTG
>CAYZWG010000067.1:0-17344 GCA_964481605.1 uncultured Planctomycetaceae bacterium | reverse complement strand
AAGCTGGAGCTTGGGAACCAGGTGGAAAGCTGGAGCTTGGGAACCAGATGGAAAGCTGGAGCTTGGGAACCAGGTGGAAGGCCCGAAACGGTGGCACCTCGCACCGTGCGGCTTCAGTCGGAGACCAGCAGATACTCGCTGCCGACCGCCGGCGGGCCGGGGCAAAGCAGCGCCTTGTCGATCGGCTGGCTGAGTGCCGCCAGGCCGTCGCGAGTGATCATCCCCGCCGGGTCCTCCCCGCAAGCGACCACCGCCGCCGAGGCGGAGTCCTCGGCGAAGTAACTCACCAGCGAGGCAAACGTGGCGCGTTCGTCGAACACCTTCACGGAGGTATCGACCACGCGACCAACGGTCATCTCCTGCACGCTCGTGGCGGTGACGTTCTCGGCGTGGAGCAAGCCGATCAGCTTTCCATCGGCCGCCGTGACCGCCAGCACCGGCAGGCCGGTCCGCTCAAACAGGCGACGGGCCAGGGCGATCGAATCGTCTTCCCGCAACACGATCGGAAAGGGGGTCATCACGTCGGCGGCGACCGTCCCCTCGAACAGTTTGCCGGGCGCGGCCAGTTCTTCCCAGGCCTTCGTGTCGCGATCGAATTGCCCAAACCGCACCACGCAGTCCCGGCCGCTGCGTTTGGCCAGGCGAAGCGCCTCGCACGCCCGGTCAACCGCCCGACGTGGTTCCGGCTCGGTCGGGTCCACGGCGGCAAGACCGGCGCTGAGCGTCAGTTGCAGGGAACTCTCGCCCACGGCGATTTCCGTCCGGGCCACCTGCTGGCGGACCCGTTCGGCCCAGTCGGCGGCCTGCTCTTCCTCGCTATCTTCCCGCAGTACGGCAAATCGGCCTTCGGCCAGGCAAACCACCAGCGCCTCGTCGTCGCAAGCCGCCCGCAGCACTTCCGCCACCGAACGGAGCGCGGCATCGCCGGCCGGGTGTCCGTGGCGATGGTTGACGCAGCGGAAAAAGTCGATATCGAAAACGACGCAAACCGTGCTCGCATGCGACCCGCCGCCGCCCGGCGTCTTCCGCTCTAACCGTTGGACCAGGAGAATCTCACCCGGCAGACCGGTTGCCCGATCCGTGGGGGCCTGTTTCCGCACACGGCGTTCGAAGGCCAGCGCCCGGGCACCTTCCCGCAGCCGCATCAGCAACTCGCCATAGACCACCGGCTTGGCGAGAAAGTCGTCCACGCCCGCGCTCACCGCGGCGGGCACGTCGAGCGGGAGGTCCCCCGCGGACATCAGCACCGTGTGGACAAACCGGTGGCGCTGGGCAGTCGCCTGCCGGCAGGTCGCCAGTGCCCGCTGGAGGTCCTCGCCCGCATCCACAATCAGCAGGTCGACCGTGTCGTGCTCCAACAGCGGGGGCACGCGCCCCAGGTCGGCCACCTGTCCCACGCCGTACCCCAGCGTGTGAAGAAAACGCGAGAGGTGCCGCAACAGCGCGCGGTCCTCGGAGGCCAGGAGCACGTCCAAAGGCTGGCTACCGGGGGCTGGAAACATGAAAGCGGCAACCCCGCCACGAAAGGCCGGAATGGGTCTGGGTTGAATCGAGCGCGCGCACCCTTGCCCCACGCGCGCCGAGGGCTATTCAAGCCTAGCTCACCCCGACCGGTGCGGCAAGCGATTCTCCCCGGCCCAAACCCGTTTGGATGCTATACTTCAAGGCGCGGTCCACACCAACCCCCAATATTCCCCCCAGCCAGCGCCGCCCGCGCCCCGGCCAAACCGGCTGCCGTGCCCTCCAAGCGTCCCGCCGGCGTGGGGCACGCTCACATAGCAGCACTTCTCGGATTGGGTGTGTTCGGACCATGAGAACCAAACTGATCGAGCAACCGGCCCTGCCCTGCCCGCGACTGGAACGCTATCGGCCCGACGGATCGCTGGCTGAGGAAACCCCCCTTCAGTCCTTCCCCTTCATCCTGGGACGAAGCGACTCGGCCGAGTTGCAACTCGATTCCTCCCGGGTCTCTCGCGAACACCTGGAGATCATCCGCCAGGGCAAGGTCTACCGGGTGCGCGATCTGGGCAGCACCAACGGCACCTTTCTCAACGGGCGCCCCGTCACCGAGGCCGAATTGAACGACGGCGACCTGCTGCTGGTGGCCGACGTCGAGCTCGTCTTTTTCCTCGGCAAGGCGGAACCGCTCCGCCAGGCCGTGACCCAGATGATCGACCGCCAGGGCGACCGGCAGGAGCAACAACCGCCGCCTCGCCGGCTTGTCGCCGAAGTAAGGCGAATACACCAGGTGGTCACACGGCGAGGCGTGGTTCCCCGGTTTCGGCCCGTGGTCCAACTGGAGGACCAGTCGCTGCTGGCCTTCGAGGCCGTCGGCCGGCCCCGGCGCGCTCGCTTGCCGGCCACCCGGCTGGTGGCTTCGACCGATTGCCGGCTGATCGGCCGGGTGCGGCAGTTGGAACGCCTGGTGGCCGTGGAAGAAGCTGCCCGACTGCCCGCCGCGGCAGCCATTTTCGTCCAAGTCGACACCTGCGAGATCGGCGACGAGGGGCTGATCGACTCCCTGGGCCAATTGGCCTCCT
Organism: uncultured Planctomycetaceae bacterium; assembly: GCA_964481605.1. Lineage (GTDB taxonomy): Bacteria > Planctomycetota > Planctomycetia > Pirellulales > Thermoguttaceae > CAYZWG01. The sequence goes on along the minus strand of CAYZWG010000067.1, from coordinate 14,804 downwards.
CGGCCGCCGGCCGCCGCCTGGTGGTGGAGATTCCCGACGACGCCGCCGGCGACACCCCGCAGTTCGCCGCCATCCACGCCCGCTTGAGCAAGCTGGGAATACCCCTGGCCTACGGAGAATTCTCCTCCGGGCCGGCACGCATTGCCCACCGCGCCGCCATCGCCCCGCAGTTCCTCAAGCTCAGCCCCTCGCTGACCCGCGCCGTTCGGCGAAACCGCCAACGCGCCGGCCAGGTCGAAGCGATCGTCCGCGCCGCCGGCCAACTGGGGATCGAAGTGATCGCCACCGGACTGGCCGATCAGGCCGACGTCGACGCCTGCGGCCGGCTGGGCTGCCGCTGGGGATCGGGCCGCCAACTCGGCGAGGCCCTGCCCCTGGAGGCCTGGTGTGCAAAGGAATACACCCCACCCGCCGCCACCGGCAAACTCCCCTCGATCGCGTTTCCCACGCCACGTTCCTGAATGAAAAGCGAGCCGGCCGTGTCTCCTCCCGTTCTCAACGCCGCCCGGCTGCTTGCCGGATACGAGATCAAGGAGCGGATCGGCGCCGGCGGATACGGCGAGGTCTGGAAGGCCGAAGCACCGGGTGGACTGGCCAAGGCGATCAAGTTCATCTACGGCCACTTCGACGAGCGACGCGCCGCCTGCGAAATGAAGGCCCTGGCCCGCATCAAGGGGGTTCGCCATCCTTTCCTCCTCTCCCTGGAACGCATCGAGATCATCGACGGCCAACTGGTGATCGTCACGGAGCTGGCCGAGCGAAGCCTCAAGGACCGCTGCCAACAGTGTCGCGCTGCCGGACTCCGCGGAATCCCCCGAGACGAGCTGTTGGCCTATCTCCGCGACGCCGCCGACGCCCTCGACTACATGCGTCGCCAGCACTCGCTCCAGCACCTCGACGTGAAGCCGGAGAACCTCTTGATCGTGGGCGAGCACGTCAAGGTGGCGGACTTTGGGCTGGTCAAGGATATCCACGACGGCAGCGTCTCGCTGTTGGGCGGGCTCACCCCCGTCTACGCCTCGCCCGAGGTCTTCGACGGTCACCCCAGCCTCCACAGCGACCAATACAGCCTGGCCATCGTCTACCAGGAATTGCTCACGGCAACGCTGCCGTTTCCGGGAAAGACGCCCATTCAACTTGCCGCTCAACGCCGCGACACGCAGCCCCGGCTGGGTACGCTGCCCCCCCGCGATCGGCCGGTCATCGCCCGCGCACTTTCCAGCGACCCGGAAAAACGATACGCCGGTTGCCGGGAACTGGTGGAACAACTGCTCCAGGCACCCCGATCCGACACAGTGGCTCGGCCCGCCGCGGTGCCCCCGGACGGCGGAGAAACCGCCGCCGCCGGACCCGACTCGATGACGGTGGCCACCGAGTCCACCGGGCTGGAACCCCGCCACCACGACGCAACCCGGCCGGAGCCAACCCGGGCCGGCCAGCCCGCCGCCGTGCGGGCCGCCGGCGAGGAACGAGCCGTGGAACCGTCTCCGCCCCCCATGCGGCGGGCCTTTTCCGTCGTGCCCGCCCAGAGCGTGACCCTTCCACCGATCGAGCTGCCTCAGGAGCAGACGGGAATTCGGCCCACGCTCGTGGTGGCCATCGGCGGTGTGGCCGCGAGGGCGGTGACGCGATTGCGGCGGCGGATCGAGGAACAGGTCTCCTCCCTGGAGGAAGTCCCGGCCTTGAGGACGGTGCTGATCGATACCGACCCAGTATCCGCCCTGGGGGCCTCCGAAACCGGCGCCACCACGCTGGTCGGCGCCGACGAGTTTCTGCACACCCCTTTGCGAAAAAACGAGCACTACCGCCAGCAGTCCAAAGACCTCTTGCGTTGGATCAGCCGGCGATGGCTCTACAATGTCCCCAAGTCGCTGAAGACCGAGGGCCTCCGCCCCTTGGGACGACTGGCGTTGGCCGACCACGCCGCCGCCGTCACCCGCGGTCTCGCCAACCAACTGGAAGCCGTGATGGCCGCCGGCGCCCTGGAGACCACCTCCCGGTCGCTCGGACTCCACGTCTGCGACACCAACCCCCGCGTACTCGTGGTGGGCACCATCTCCGGCGGCACCGCCGGCGGAATGATTCTCGATTTGGGCTACGCCTTGCGGATCATCCTTCGCCGGCAGGGGTTACCGGAAACCGGGCTCTCGGGAATCCTGGCCTACGCAACCACGCGCCATACCGCCTGCCACGACTTGGCCGCCGCCAACGCCCTGGCCTGCCTCAGCGAGTTGCATCACTACGCCTTCTCCGGGTTCTATCCCGGCGACCCGGCCTGTGGGCTGCCGCCCTTCGAGCAAGGGGTCGGCCCATTTCACGAAACCTACCTGTTCCACATGGGCGATCAACTGGATGAAACCGGCTTGGAAGCCGCCGTGGCCGCACTGGCCGATTACCTCTATCTCAATGCGGCCACCGCGGCCGGCGCGTTCCTCGACCGGGCGAGGCAAATGAGCCACGCCGCTTCGCCCGCGGCGACGGGCGTGCCCACGGTCCGCACCTTCGGAACCTTTCGCCTGGGCGATGTCCCCGCTCGGTTCGTCTCGGCGGCGGCCGATCTGCTGGCCAAGGACGTGGTGCGACGGTGGCAGAGCGCCGGCGTCGAAGACGCCCCGTCGTGCCCGGCCGCCAACGGCGTGGGAACGCAAAAACCGGACCCCGACCATCCCGGCGATCTTGACCACGCGGCGCCGCTACCGTCCAACCTGGACGATCTGCTCGAACAGGCTCGACGGTTTGTCCAGCGCGAGTTGCCGTGTCCGCTGGAACCCTATTTCCAAGGCTGCCTCAAGCGGTGGCTGGGCGATTCGCCCCAGAACATTCCGGCCGACCGGCGGCCCTGGGCCGCGAAGACGCTCAAGGCGGTCGACGCCGAGTTGCGAGAGGAACCGGACGGCAGCGGCGAACGTTTGCCGGGCCCCTCGTTGGAGGGTGTGCTGCGGACCCGCTTCCAACGGCTGGCGGCCCAGCACGGGGCCAACATCAGCCATTCGGTTTTCCACCTGGCCGGCGCCGACTCGATCCATCTCTCCGCCACCCGGCAGACCGCCGACTGGCTCGCCCAACGGCTGGCCAGCTTGGAATCCGAAGCCGGCGACCGCTTGCAGCGCTCGATGAACCAACTGCAACGCCTCAAGCACGGTCTGTTGGACGGGAACGGCCGCCGAGCACGCCCGCGAGGATGGCTGGCCTTCAGCAGGTCCAGAAAACAACACGCCGAAATCGATCCCGCTTGGACCGACTACGCCCTGTTGCGGCTCGATCAATTGGCGCTGGGCGAAATCGTGGGCCTGTTGCGAAGCCTTCAGGCCGGAGTGGCCCGGCTGGGCGACCGCCTGGCCGAGTTGCAGCGCGACGTGAACCGGCTGGGCGACGCCTTCCACCCCCGCTGGTCGTGGACCGACCTGGTGGAAGAGAGCCGCCGCGTGGAGGACCCCTTGCAGGGCTTGCTCACCCATCGAATCGAAGTTCTCCGCGGCCGGCTGGACCAACTGGCGACCGAGGTCGACCGCCGCGTTCGTGCCGAGTACCTGCAAACCATCGGCGGCCTCGAAGGAGCCATCGAGAAGGGAATCCATCTCGACGTGACGCTGCCCCACGTCCTTCGCCGGCTCGCCCGCCGAACCCTGCTGGCTGCCCTCCGCGAGGTCGACGTGGGCTCCTACTTGCCGGCCGACTGCGAGGACCCGCCCAGCGTGCTACAAGCCTGTTTGCGGGCGGCCGAGCCTCGATTGGTCGATTGCGGCGGGGCGAAGACGCTGTTGCTGGTCACCTCGCAGCATGATCCGCAAAGGTCGCCGGCGGCGATCCTCCGCCGGGATCTGGATCAGCCGGCCACCGAGGTCTACGACGCCACGGCCGACCCCGTCCTTTGCCGGGAGATGGCAGGGCTGCCGCTGGAGGCGGTGGCCGCCGCCTTGTGCGAAAACCGCCCCGACTACGCCGAAGCGGCCAGCCGGCTGCACACCCGCGTCGACATCCACTGGCGACCCTTCGGCGCGATCGATTGAATCGACGGACGTCGACACTCCCAAAGGGCGATACGCTCGAAGGCCCCACGCTCGATCTCACTGGCCGAACGGATTGCCGCCGAAAGGATCGTCGGCAGCCCCCGCGCCCGCACCGCCAGCCGGTGCCTTTGCCCCGCCGGCCTTGCCCCCGCCGGTCTTGCCGCCGAACGGGTCTTGTCCGCCGAACGGGTTATCGTTGCCAAACGGATTCTCGGCCGGCTTGGGCACGGCCGGCTGGGCCTCCGGCTGCTTGGGCTTTTCCGCGGCCGGCTTCTTGGCGGCCGGTTTCCCGGTGGCCGGCGCAGCCGCCGCCGGCACCGGCTTGGCACGATGCTGGATCGGCTTCTCCTGCTCGATCTCGTGCAAACACTGCACCAGCCCCGTCCGGCTGGCCAGGTAAATCCGGTCGGTTTGGAGGTTCATCAGGTGGATCGGCAGCCCGTCGGCCCGGATCGTATCCAGCCGACCACCGCTCTCCGCGTGGAGCACGGCGATCCGGCCCTGCCGATCGGTCACGTACACCCGATCCTTGCTGGCCGCAACGAAGCCCATCACGTTCGCCGCCCACCAGAGCTGCCGGCCGGTGAGCGACTCCAGGCAATACATGCCCCCCAGTTGCGTGCTCACGTAGACCCGATCGCCCACCACGGCCGCCGGTTCGACCACCGGCTCTCCCGTGGGAAAACGCCAAAGGGACGACCCGTCCTTTTCCCGAATGGCGTGCACAAAACCGTCCCGCGACGGAGCGAAGATGATCCCCGAGTCGCCTGGCTTGTTCGGATCGGGCGGCAGGTACGTCGGCCGGGCGGCAACTCCGGCCGCCGTGTCCAGCCGGTACATGATCTCAAAATGGTCCTCTTCCTTGCGGTTGATCCGGCCAATGAAAACGTGCCCCTGGTCGGTCGGCCAGGCGACGAATTCCTCGCCCGCGTTTTGGCGGGTGACCAGCGGTTGGATCAGCGTCCGCCCGTACGACTGGCAGGACAGCGGGGGAATATACTCCTGGTGCAATTGAAACTCTTCGTGTCGCCGCTTGTCGGCCTGCTGGGCCGTTTCGGAGCCGGCCGGACCCTCCAGCCCCAATTCCTCGGCCGGATTCGTCACCGGCTCGAGACGATACGCCAGCACCATCCCGTTGGTCATCGGTACGTAGGCCCGAATATCGCTCAACGCCGCGCCGGCACCGGGCGCGCCGTCCACCTGGCGTTTCCACAGCAACTTTCCGTTGAAACGATTCACGATGTAAAGATAGGAACCGTTCACCACGGCGACCATCTGCCCGTTGACCGCCGGTCTCATGCTGGGATGGCCCCGCCGGCCCACTTCGCTCACCCACAGCGTCTGCCCGGTCTCGGCGTCGATCGCCTGCAAGATGGCCTGGTTGGTCTGCACGAACAGGGTCCCATCTTGCAGCACGATCGAGTCGATTCGAGCCCTGGAACGATCCAGTTGGACCTGGGTGAACCAGGGGCGAGTCAGCCCGTGAAGCGCGGCCGTGGTTTCGGCAATGATCGTGCTTCGCGTGGCCGCCGAAACCTGTTGCCCGGCAAGGTTGGCGGCGATCAGTCCAACCGCAACGGAAGCAAGCCAGAGAGCCCAGGGATGATTTCGCGTCATGGGAAACGGCCTCGAAAACGTGATCGATGGTTGGCCTGCCGAAGCGGAAAGGCTCCCTACCCCCCCGGGGGGGACTGCCCGAACCCGGACAGATGCCGCCCACACGGCGGCTCGCCGGTGCCAAACGCGAAACCGGCCGGCCCGGGTTGACCGCGCACCTCCGGCAGTGTGGCGATTGCCCAATCTGATTTCATCATATCCAGGTTGCCCCGCCGTTGCACGCAAAAAAGGCGAAGCCAACGACCAGCCCCCCCCAACACGCGAGGGGGTAGCACGGTAGACCCCGGGGTCCCAGACGTTTAACATGTTTCTGTTGCGGAAAGGGGATATTCGTGCCTACCGGCAGCGCGAGGCTCCCGCAGGCTCTCGTTGCCACGCGACTGTTGTGGCCGGTCTCCCGACCGTGCCACTCGCGGTTTCGGCGGGGTCGGGAGACCCGCGCCGAACGCGGCAGGAGGCGGGGTCGGGAGACCCGCGCCGAACGCAGTGGAAGGAGAACTCGTTGCCAAGCTCCGGCTTGGGAACGCATGGCCTCGTAGATTCGCATCGAGTTGGGCCAAGCAGAATTTGGCGCCGGTTGCGCATGCGAAGCCGGAGCTTCGTAACGAGTAGATGTCGTAAAGATTTACGGAAAATCATTCGCCAGACCAGCCTTGCGAAAGACCACCTCGTCGTCGGCACCCACCACCCCCCCCGGAGTCGGGTTTGATGGATTTGGAGAGTCTTGGCCAAGATGCCTGGCAGGGCGTTCGCGACCTCCTCGGCTACCTGAATTTCTCCCGCGGCACGTGCGACCCGCGGTTCCTCGACAACCTGAATCAGTTGTACGGCCAGATCGAACGCCGCCGGACCGAATCGGACGAATCGGTCGAAGCCGCCCAGCGCGGCCGGCCCACCTGGCGACTGCTGGCGGAGTCGCTTCGCCGGAGTCTCGCCCAACTGCGTGGATCGGGCCCGGCCTTTCGGGAAGTCGATCAGGCCGAGGCGGTGTTGGACCTCCTTTTCGACCACCTCCTGCCCGCCTATCGCCGGTTCCACGCCGACCTGCTGCTGCACCAGACGGAAGAGATGCTGATACAGCCGCTGTTTATCGGCCGGGCGGCGGAGGCGATCCTGGCCGAGGGTGGACCCTGGCAGCAAAACCAGCGGATCGTGGACGGGGCCCTGGGCCGATTGAACGACTTCGTCGGCTACCGGCCGGTCGCCGTGCTGCAAAACGGCCGAAAACTCCAGCCCTACGAACACGAATGGGTTTGCCCCATTCCGCTCTACATCGAGGGGGCCGGCGTGGCCTTTGGCCCCTACCACGATCTGATTGAGCAAACGTGGGAGATTCTCGGCCACACCGATCCCGCCTTGCTCCGCCGCGCGTGGTTCGATCCGGCCTTGCTGGAGGAGTTGGCCCTGGACCCCCGGGCGTTCGATTTCGATCATCCGGTCCATCGCCGCCCCAATTACCATTTTGGCACCTGGGATCCCCACCGGATCGACAATCGCGGCTTTTACCGACGGTTCGTGGTCCAGCAGGTCACCGTCGACGCCCTGCTGGAACGGGTCAAAGAGGCCGAAACATCCCGCCACCAGGCACTGTTTGAAGCGGCCGCCGTGCTGGCCGGAACGATCCTCATGGGGTCGGGCATCTCGGGGAGCGGCCCCGATACCCACGACTCCCAAGCCACCCTGGCCACGCTGCTGCCGCACATCGCGGCCTACCGGGACGACTTCTACGAGGAGTTGATCGCCCAAGTCGAGCCGGAACACGCCCACCGGCTGCGGCTCGAAGCGCAACAATTGCGCCAGCCCTTCGGCGGCGCCCGCCAGGACCTCAACCAGAAGCTGGCCCGCCGCCGCGCCGACCAACTCCAACACGTCCACCTGGCGCGAGCCTATGCCCGCATGGGCTACACCCGCGCGGCCCAAGACCACGCCCAGATCGTCGCCGTCCCTTCCGCACGGATGCGTTGCCAGATCGACTGCTTCCTGGCCCAGGCCCATCTGGACGTCGATCGAGGACGCCTGGCCGAGGCCGCCGGGCGGCTGCCGGAAATGGAGAATATCCTTCATCGCGCGATCGGCTGCGGGGCGCTGGTCGACCCCTGGAATATCCTCGGCTTCGGGGGCCAGTTCAGCCTCTTTCCCGCGCTGGAAAACAGCATCCCCGATCACCGCGTGGACGAATTGATCGACCTGGTCAGCGACGTCTTCGACCTCTACGCCCGACTGGAGAAAGAAGCCGCCGCCGCGGGCATGTCGGAGCTTCAGCAGCAGCTTTCGCGTAACCTCGAGGCGCTGGCCGGCTGGTGGGACCAGTTCGCCAGCACGGAAGTTTCCTCCATCGAGGGAGTTTCGGGACGCGAAACGTGGGAGTCGGCTGCCCAGGTGGCCACCGCCTTGGCCGCCTGGAAAGACGCCGGCACGGCGGCCGGCGATGTCGCCTTCTGGCGCCCTCGCGCCGAGCGCTTCCGCTCGCCCAAGGCTTACGCCCTGGTGGTCGAGGCCCTGCTGGAAAAGCACGACCCGGTCGGCTCCATGGCCCTCTTGATGCACTGGCTCGGTTCGGCCGACAACGTTCCCCTGGCCGAGTCGGACCACTCGCTTCACGAATTGGCCGTCTGTTGGATGGAGGAGCTTTGGGACTTCCAAGCAGAGCCCGCAGAGCAGCCCTCCCCTCCCCTCCCGGAGGACCGCTGGAAGCTCACCCAAAAGTTCTTCGACCACCTGGAGGCCAACGCCGAACACTATTGGGAGGTTCCCCGATTCGAGCTTCCGGACGCCTCGGGCGAATCGGGCGAATCGGGCGACGAGGAAGAGGAAACGGAAGAGGATGCGGACAACCTGTTCCGCGCCGCCTACGAGGGCGTCACCTATCGGGACACCACCGACGACGGCTTCGACGCCGAGCTTCTCGACTACGGTGAGCCGATCACGGATTTTGAGCTTTCCCAGGAAAGCGAGCGAATCGCCGAGCGGCTGGCCTTTCTGGTGACCGTGGCGCGGTTGTGGAAGTTGGTCGCGGTGCAGTCCGGCCCGGCGGCCGACGACCGCCCCGAGGTGCTCACCGCCTGGTTTTCCCAGGCCTGCACCCATCGCCAAGCACTGTTGGCGCTGTTGCAATCGGTGCAGCGCTATCGCGTTCCCCCGCCCCGGGCAGCGCACGAATCGCTGGTTGAATACGACCAGCGTCGGGGGGTGAAGGAATTCCTCCTGGATCGAGTGATCGGGGCCTGCGTGGAAATGGACGACGCGGCCCGCCTGCTCCTGGCGGCCCTGCCCGGCCGGGCACCGGCAACCGACGTGGCGCCCTGGGAGCAGGCCGCACAGCCGATTCTTCGCGCGGCCTTCGAAGGGGACGTTCCCACGATCCGCGCCGGCTGGGACGGCCTGCTGGAGAAGCTCTCCGGCGAGCCTCTCCTCTACATCCCCAGTTCGCGGGGCGGCCATCCGCAGCGGGCGTTCGCCTCCCGCTCCTTGCAGCGGCTGATTTCCCGGCTGCTGGACTGCCTGCCCCGGCTGGGCCTGTTGCGCGAAACTTATCAATTGCTGCAAACGGTCCACGAAATGGAACGGAACCACCCCGTCGGTCCCGGCGCCATCACCGAATTCGATCGGCTCTTCGATATCGGTTCCCGGGGCATCGTGCGGTGCCTGGTGGCCTCCTCCAAGACCTGGAACCCCGCCGCCAAGGAACATGACTCGGCCGTCGATGACCAGGATCGGATGCTCATCGACTGCCTGGAAAAAGCCGTCGAAGTCCTCTTGAAGCGGTGGCTGGCCCACAGCCGTGCAATCCGCATCTCCGTCCTCGAAGGAGTTGCCCAAAAACGCCGCTGGGACCGGCTGAAGCAGTTCATCCAACGCTGGGGACACGATCTGTTCACCCAGTATTTCATGAACCTGGGCAACCTCCGCGCCATCTGGCAGCGAGGGGTCGACGAATACCTCCGTTCGCTCGAACAAGAGCCGGACGAGCCGCCCCAACTGGTGGCCGCGATCGATCGCGAAATCCCCCGCCAAGAGGCCGTCCGCTGGCTCGAAATGACCATTGAGGCAGTCTCCGAAAACTATCCCGTGTACATCGACTACAACAGCACCACCACCCAGTCGGACCACGGAGAGTTGCTCTACACCCTGCTCGATTTCTTGCGCCTTCTGGCCGGCTACGATCGGGTGGCCTGGAACCTCAAGCCCGTGGTCACGGCCCACGAGGTGCTCGTCCGCAGCGGGCGGATCGAGGCCGCCGCCCTGTGGCGTGCCGCCGTGGAAGAACGCACGGCTCCCATGGCCAAGCAGCAGTTGGCCCGATACGAAAAGCTCGCCCGGGCTTACGGAATGAGACTACCCAGCGTGGCCGAGCGGCTGGGCGAACGATTCATCCAGCCGCTGGTGATCGATCGGTTGCGGGCGTTGGTGGAGCCGGCAATGGACGAGTGGAACGAGCACGAGCAGTCCCGGGCGTTTTCCCTGCTCGAGCAGGAGGTGGCCCAATTCACGGCCCGGCCGGGCGGGGTGGGGTTTGAGGCGCCTCCCTGGCTGGAAGCCCTGGAAACCGAAGTCGACGACGTGCGGCTGGGACAGAACGGCGAGCCTCTGGAGTTCGATGCCCCCGCCCCTATCCCCCAGATACGCTTGCCGCGAAAGGAAGCCCTGCGGCAAATCGCCGACGCCGACCGATGGACGCTCGTTGACTGACGATCGTCCAGCCCGTAGGCCGGATCGCGATCCGGACAAGGTCCCCTCGCCCTCCGGGAGAGGGTTAGGGTGAGGGCGATTGGCGGAAGAATGTCTTGCCTTGCTTGCGTGCCTTCTCTCACCCCTCACCCCCGGCCCCTCTCCCAGAGGGAGAGGGGAGGAGTTTGCAAAAGTCCAGTTGGAAAGCTTCGCAAAAACGCCGTGGCGCTGCCGCACAACGAACACGCCAGAAAGGGGCCATTGCCATCAAGCACCCAGCATCGACCATCGAGCATCGACCAACCATCACGCTCGCCCTGGTGCAGATGAAGTGTGGTTCGACCCCCCAGGCCAACGTGCGGACGGCCTTGGCGCGAATCGCCGAGGCGGCCGCGGCCGGGGCGAATCTCGTCTGCCTGCCCGAACTGTTCGCCCTGGCCTACCCTTGCCAGGCGGAGGACCATCGCCGCTTTGACCAGGCCCAGCCGATTCCCGGCCCCCTGGCCAATGCCCTCGGCCAGGCCGCCGCCGAGCACGGCGTGGTGCTGGTCGGCTCGCTCTTCGAGCGCCGCGCGCCGGGCGTCTACCACAACACGGCGGTGGTTTTTGATGCCGACGGCCGCCTGCTCGGCCGCTATCGCAAAATGCACCTGCCCGACGATCCGCTCTACTACGAGAAGTTCTACTTCACTCCCGGCGACCTGGGCTTTCCCGTCTTCTCCACGCGATTCGGCCGCCTCGGCGTGGGCATCTGCTGGGACCAGTGGTTTCCCGAGGCGGCGCGGCTGCTGGCGCTGGCTGGGGCCGAAATCCTCCTCTACCCCACGGCGATCGGCTGGCTGCCCGAGGAAAGGGAACAGGCCGGCCCCTCGCAGCATTCCGCCTGGGAAACCGTGATGCGAAGCCACGCCATCGCCAACGGGCTGTTCGTTGCCGCCGTGAACCGAACCGGCGAGGAAGACCGGCTCGACTTCTGGGGCGGCTCGTTCGCCTGCGACCCCACCGGCAACCTCCTCGCCCGCGCCCCCCACGATGCCGAGACGATCCTTCTGGCCAAGTGCAACCTGGAGCAGGTGGACGCGGCTCGCACCCACTGGCCGTTCCTCCGCGATCGACGGATCGACGCCTACCACGGCCTCCTCCAGCGATACCTCGATTGAGCTGAACCCGGCAACCGGCCGGCACAGCCGGCCCTACGGCTACTTTTGTTTCGCGTCGGAGAGACACTGACGGGCGCCGCGGCACCATTCTTCGCCCACCCTCCTTGCACGACGTGGTACGCTTTCTGAGGGGCCGCCCGCCCACGGTTCGGGCTCCCCGCCGGCGCGATCGTGTCCGTCCCCGGCAGACCGAGAAAACACGAGTTCACCGCATGGCCTTTCGGGCTCTCCTCATCTATCCCCCGGTCGACGTCCTTCAGGCCGGCCCGTCGCCTCGGCCCGCCGCGGGCGACGACCGCCGCGTGATGCCGTACGGGCTGCTGACCATCGCGGCCCAGCTTCGCGCCGCGGGATTCCAGGCCGACGTGCTCAACCTCGCCTCGCACCACTGGGACGAGGCGGTCGACAACGCTTGCCGCCGGCCGGCCGAGTTCGTGGGAATCTCCTGCTACACGTTCCACCGCCATGCCGCCGCCGCGCTGGGCGCCCGCATCAAGCGGGCCTTTCCACACTGCCATCTCGCCGCGGGCGGGCCCCACGCCTCTAGCCTGGCCGCTGCCTGGCTGGAACATTACCAGGCCTTCGACTCCGTGGTGATCGGCGAGGGCGAGGCGACCGTGGTCGAGCTGCTGCGACGGCTGGCGGACAACCGGGACCTCGCGGGCCTGGCCGGCGCGGCCGTACGCTGCCACGGCCGGGTGACGCTCGGCCCGCCGCGAAGCTTTTTGGGCCAGCTCGACCAGCTCGGCCCGCCCTGGCGCCACTTCGACTACGGGTTTGTGATCACCTCGCGCGGCTGCCCCGCCGATTGCACGTTTTGCTCGTCCCCCTCGCTCTGGGGGCGCAAGGTGCGGTTTCGCTCGCCGGAAAACGTGCTCGACGAATTGGAGGAACTGGTCCGCGGCCGCGGCCACCGATTTCTCAACGTCAAGGACGACACCTTCACCGCACACAAGAACCGCGTGCTGGCGATTTGTCGCGGCATCGAGGCACGCGACCTCGTCTTCCGCTGGTGCTGCGACACCCGCGTCGACCTGGTGAGCGAGGAACTGCTCGCGGCGATGCGCCGCGCCGGATGCGTGCGAGTGAATCTGGGGATCGAGTCGGGAAGCCCCCAAGTGCTGCAAGAGATCAACAAGCGGATCGACCTCGACGAGGCGGTTCGCGTGACCGCCCTGGCTCGCCGGCTGGGCCTCGAGGTGCGCTACTACCTGATCCTCGGCAGCCGCGGGGAAACACCCCAAACCGTCTACCAGACGCTCGCCTTCCTGGAGCGGGCCCGGCCCACCCACTACCTGATCCACGGCCTCGCGATCTACCCCGGCACGGCCGACTTTCGCCTGGCCACCCAGCGGGGCCTCTTGTCGGCGGATAGCTATTTCGGCTCCGGCGGCGGCGACGATTTCTTCAACCTGAGCGAGGACAGCTCCGCCATGCGGCTGGTCCTGGACCGCGTGATGGACCAGCTCGGCGGCCGCCAACAGGTGCAGGAGCCGCTCTCCATGGCCGAACGAGAGGCCGCCCTGGCCGGCCATCCCCAGGCACTGCGCAACCACACCGATCTTGCCCTGGCCTACGCCGACCAGTGGCGTCTGGAGGAGGCGGAAGGGGTCGTCCAGGCGGCGCTGGAGCAGTTCGGCTCTGCCGGCGCGGAAGCGGAGCTTTTGCACCACCGGGCCTGCATCCGGGTGGCCCGATGGGACCTGGCCGCCGCGGGTGCCGATCTGCTCCGCGCCGAGCAACTTGCTCCGCAAGACACCCTGCGAGAGTGGAACCGAAAGTTGCTCGAAGGGGCCGGTCCGCTCGACTACCAGCAGGTGGGCCGTGTGACCAAGACGCTGCTGGACAATCTACGCTCCTCCACCCTTCTCTTCTCCTCCCACGGCGATCGGCAACTGACCGTTGCCCGCCCCCGGTAGCGTCGTCCACGCCCGCGGTGCCCGGCTCCGCTCACCGCTGAAACGCCACGCCGATGCCAACCATTTCCGGCGTGGTGACCGGCACGAGATGGCGAGCCAGTCCCCGCTGATCGGTCCCGTCGACGGAGCGGCAGGCCAGGTAGGCCATCCACCAGCCAAGGCAAACCTGCGAGAGGTAATGCCGATCGTTGTTCAGCCGGGCCCAGGCCGTGAAGGTCGAACCCAGGTAGAGCCCGCCCTTGAGCAGCTTGTTGTCGACCATGTTGGCCGCGGTAAGAAACGGCACCGCCCCCACGAAGGCGTGGCCGCTGACCGCGTTGACGTCGTCAAACGGCTTCCAGTGCGATCCGGAGGCCGTTTCCTTGGGGCGCGAGGCCCCCAGCAAGAACTGCGTAAACAGCACCGGCGGTGCCCCCACCAGGTATCCTCGCGTCGTCCGCCAACTGAAATCCCCAATCACCGAATCACTCGGCCGGTCCCATGCCAGCAAGCTCACCGCGGCCAGGCCGGCATAAGCGGGAATGAAGATCTTGCCTTCGCCAAAGGTATTGGTAAACGAGGCGAAGTCGTCGCCCCAGGAACCGCGAACGTCCGCCCGGTACCAGTCCTGAAAATCCTCGTCCAACGAGGTGTTGGCCAGCACGGAGCCCGCCGCCAGGCCGTAGGCCAGGTCGCGCATCGTACGCCAGCGATAGTAGTTCTTGTAGTCCTCGCAAACGTCCTTCACCACTCCACCGCAGCGCTGGCGCCGGCTGAGCCGGTTTTCGCCCCCATCGAGCGACTGGTCGAGCCATCTCTCCCTGGCCGGACCCGGGAGCGGGTTCTCCGCCACGGGCACCGGCAAGGAGACGTCCGGCAGGGGTTCCACGGGCGGACCGGCGAACGGTTCCGACACGGCCAGCGGCTCGCCCCGATCCAAGGCCTTCTCGAAGCCCGAAGGCCCGAAAAAACGCAACCGCGGTCGCCGGGCGCCGATCGTCGTCTCGGTCCGCGCGGCCGGGGCCCGCACGGTCATCGAGATGGCCGGCTCGCACGAGCGTCGAAAAATCGGCGCATGTCCCACGGCGTCCGCAGCGCGATCGTGAGCGCAACCGCACCACGACACGACCATCGCCAGGGCCATCAGCACCACGGCAGGCCGAACGAGGGTACGCAGCACACGAGGTGACCGCTGTTGCGGCAAGACACTCCCCCCCGTACGGCGTGCGTTGTCGGCAAGAGACCAGGTAAGCAGGAACTGTGCGCCGAGTGTCCCACCCAATAGGGTGAATCCTCAGAATCATCGGGCCGAACCGGTCGGAATCGTGAGCTCCAGCCCGCAAAATCGCGAAACTCTCCCTAATCAGTTTCCGCAACAGAAACTACTTAGCGGAGGCCGAGGAACCTAAAGCATTGGGATTTCAGGTGTTACGCCCCACCGGCAGAGGGCC
>CAYZWG010000066.1:0-17440 GCA_964481605.1 uncultured Planctomycetaceae bacterium | reverse complement strand
AGTCGGGGCGACTGGATTTGAACCAGCGACCTTCTGACCCCCAGTCAGACGCGCTATCCAGGCTGCGCCACGCCCCGAGGTCGGGGGGGGATACCGCTCCCCATTGCCGACATCTTTAGTATCGCAGATTCGGGAACCGGTTGCAATGGGGCTTGGTGTCGCCCACGAGTGGGCCAGCGGCGGATTTGGCGTCCTTCGGAAGACGAAGACCGGCACCTCGCGGCCGCCTCCACTGTCGGCAGAAGGCCCACACTCTGCTCGGCGCCCATGCCCGTCGTTCAGATAGATGCTCAGAATTTTCCCGCCGCAAGCCGGCCACAATCTTCACAACGGGAAGAAGGTATGCTAGATTGACGGTGCGTGCCTGGAGTAGCACGCCTGCACACCAACATTTTCCCGCCGTTTTTTGCCCAGCCGAATCCGCCTCGGGGCGAGCCGCAACAGACGTCTCGCCGGGGGGCGAACCTCTGACCGAGAGGCACGGACATCCCCAGGACCGGTGCCGGGCGGCGCGGACCGATGGGCCGTCGCCGGGAGCCGGAAGGGTGGAGGTCGATGATTGCCATGGGGAGACCGCGCCGCAACGGAACGGTCACGCACACGTTGCTGGTGGCCACTTCGCTGGTCATCGCGCTGCCCGTATTGGCTCTTTCCCTGCTGCCTCGTTGGGGCGAAGAAAAGGCGCGGTCGGAGCCGCTGACGTACACCGTCGCGCGGGGCCGGTTCCTTCACGAAATCCCGGTCAAGGGCCAGGTCGAGTCGGCCAGCAACGTCGAGGTTCGTTGCGAAGTCGAAGCCCAGGGCTTTTGGAAAACGAATATCCTCGAGGTCATTCCGGAAGGGACGCACGTTGAACCGGGCGATTTTCTCATCCGTCTCGATTCGGGTCCCCTGAAAAACCTGCGGCTGGCCCAATTGATCGAGTGTGACCGGCAGCAGGCCTACCTGATCAAGGCCCGATCGTGGCTCGACCAGACCAAGATAGCGCTGGAGGAGTATCGCGACGGGCTGCTTCCGCGCGACCGGCAGCGGCTCGACGACCAGTTGGCCAAAGCGCGGGAAAAGCTGCGCCAGGCCGAGCAGACGCGCGATCTCAGCCAGGAGATGTACCGCAAGGGCTACGTTACGAAGGCCGGGCTCGAGGCCGACGTATTCGCCGCGGAAAAGGCCAAAGTCGATTTCTCCCGGGCCGAGACCAAGCTCAATGTGCTGACGAATTTCACCAGCAAAAAGCGGCTGGGGGATCTGCGGGCGGACCTGGCGGTCGCCACGGCCTACGTGAAATGGCGAGAGCACGTACATCAACTCAGCCTGGAAAAGCTCGACGAGCTCCAAGAGCAGATCGAAAAGTGTGTGATCACGGCGCCTTCTTCGGGTGAGGTCGTTTACGCGAACCTCTATCACCATGGGCACAGCCACATGATCCGCGAGGGCGAGTTTGTCTGGGAAGGACGCGTGCTGTTCCGGCTGCCCAACTCGGAACAAATGCAGATCAAGGCAACGATCGACGAGGCCGACGTGGCGCGGGTCCGCACGGGCATGCCGGTACGGTTTCGACTGAAGGCCTTTCCGGAAGTCGAGTTGACCGGCGAGGTGGAGCGAATCAACGAGTTCCCCGAACCGGTCGAGTGGTTTGGCCCAAAGCAGAGGGAGTATGAGACGACCATCCGGATTGACCCGGAAAGCCTGAAGGTGGTGGGCGTCTCGCTCAAGCCCGGGCTGAGTGCCGAGGCGAAAATCCTGGTGGAGGATCGCCAGGCGGAGTTGCAGGTGCCCCTTTTGGCGATTCTCAAGCACGGGCAGAAGAGATACTGCCTGACCTGCGAGGATGGCGACTGGCGGGCCTGCGAAGTGGAAGTTGGCCCGACCAACGGCACGTTCGTGGTCGTTCGCAGCGGGCTCGAACCGGGGCAGGAGGTCGTGCTGGGTGCGGCAAAGTACGGCGACAAGGTCGGCCTGCCGGAGTTGAAGCCCGAGGGGTGAGGCGGGCCGCACGCGCCGCGGCCAAGTGCTGCCTCCATGCCGGAGGGACAGACTGGCCGCCATTTCGCTTCCCTGGGGAGGCTCTTCCGGCGCCGCCGGGGCACCCTCCACTTCGACCACCCGGTCGCGGCCGTGGGGAGCACAACCGACCCTTGCCGGAAAACGTCGCCCCGCCTTGGGAATATCCCTACAGTGTTCGCCGGAAGCTTGGCCCGGCCCTTGCGATCGGCTATGCTGGTCGATCGGGGATTGCTCCGGTACTGTCCAAGTCGAACTCGTGATATTTTCGGAGGTGATGCAATGAGACGTCGTGAATTTCTGGCTACCTCGGGAGCCGCCGCGCTGGCAAGTTGTGCATTTCCCTGCGGATGGACGGCGGCCGCGGAAAAGAAAGTACAGAAGGTGCTCTATTTCACCCGCAGCGTGGGATTCGAACATTCGACCGTCCGCCAGGGTGCCGACGGGCTGAGCCACTCGGACAAGACGCTGATCCAACTGGGGAAGAAGGCGGGGTTCGAGGTTGTTTGCAGCAAGGACGGCCGGGTGTTCGACCAGGACCTTGCGCCCTACGACCTGATCGCCTTTTTCTCCTGCGGCGATCTTTGCAATCCCGACTCGAAACCGAAGACCCCGCCCATGTCGCCCGGGGGGAAGCAGAAACTGCTGGACGCCATAGCCGCGGGCAAGGGGTTCGTGGGTTTTCATTCCACGTCCGACTCGTTTCACACGAAGGGAGAGAGAAACAAGGTCCAGCCGGTGGCCGACCGCGATCCCTTCCTCGCCATGCTGGGCGGCGAATTCATCATTCACGGCGCGCAGCAGGTGGCGGCGATGCAGGTTGCTTCACCCCATTTTCCGGGTTGCGAGGAGGCGGGCAAGTCGTTTGCCATCAAGGAAGAGTGGTATGCTCTGAAGAACTTCGCCCCCGACATGCACGTGGTGCTGGTGCAGGAGACGGAAGGGATGAAGGGCAATTGCTATCAGCGGCCGCCGTACCCGGCCACCTGGGCGCGGATGCACGGCAAGGGTCGCGTCTTCTTCACTTCGCTCGGCCACCGGGAGGACGTTTGGGATAATCCTCTTTGCCAGAAGATCATTTTGGGAGGATTCGCCTGGGCCATGAGAAACGTGGATGCCAAGATCCCGGCCAATCTGAAAACGGCGGCGCCGCACTGTGACCAGCTCAGTGCTACGCTCTGAGGTTTGGCTCGGTCCCAAGCTGGAGCTTGGGACCGAGCGAGGTTTGGCGTGGTCCAAGCCACAACTTGAGACCGCGTGATGGGCGTGGATGCCGGATAGTTTGCGACAGTGCAACGTTCGGCGCGGGTCTCCTGACCCCGCCGAGAGCGCCAAGGTGCAGGTCTCCTGAATGGCGACAGCCGTGGCGATTGGGAGACCATCGGTCCTCTCTCGGCGGGGTCAGGAGACCCGCGCCGAACAGGGGAGACCCGCGCCGAACATAGGCGGGGTCGGGAGACCCGCGCCGAACAGAGACTACCTTTTGCCCGCAACGGGAGGCTCCATGATTAGCCGAATTGCTGGAAGGCGGGGGTGCTGGGCCCTCGCCTTGCTTTTGGCTGCCGTCGTGTCGGCCGGTGCCTCGACGCCGCGCCAGATGCACGACGAGCCTTACCCGCAGGAGGTCTGCCGCCAGTGGACCGAGGAGGACGGGCTGCCGGCCGGCCACGTTCAATCTGTCTGGGTCGACCCCTCCGGCAAGGTTCTGGTGGCGACGTCCAAGGGCTCGGCGGTGCTGGAGGGGGACCGCTGGAAGCCCGTCGATTCGGTGGCCGGGCCCGCGACGGGGCCACCCCGGGTGGACGACCTGCCACGGCCGGTTCCCTGGGAGCCGGTGACGGTTGCGAAGCGCGACGGCCAGGGCCGACTTTGGATCGGCACGACCGGCGGCGCGGCCCGCTGGACGGGCGACCGCTGGCACTGCTACCAGAGCCGGCGTTGGCTGCCGAACGACCATGTCACCAGCCTGGCCTTCGGGGCGGAGGGGGCGGTGTGGGTGGGTACCCAAGGGGGCGTGGCACGGCTGGGAACCGAGCGGATGACGCTGGAGGAGAAAGCCAGGCGGATTCACGCCAAGTTGCGGGCGCGGCACGTCTGGCGGGGGCTGGTCCGTTCCAGCCGGTTGGAACGTGCGGGCCAGGTCGAGCCGTACCGCCTCCCTTCCAACGACAACGACGGCCTTTGGACCTCGCTCTACGTGGCCGCCGAGAGTTTTCGCTATGCCGCCACGGGGGATGAAGAGGCACGGCGAAACGCCACGGAGTCGATGGACGCGCTGTTGTTTCTGGAGACGGTGACGGGGTTGCCCGGTTTTATTGCCCGCTCCTACATGCCGGCCGGCCAGGGCCCTCAATATGGCGGCACGTGGCATCGCAGCGCCGACGGCAAGTGGGACTGGAAGGGCGACACCAGCAGCGACGAGTTGGATGGGCACGTGTTTGCCTGGGCGGTCTACTACGACCTGGTGGCCGACGAAGCCTACCGGCGGCGGATCGCCCGGGTGGCCGGGCGGGTGATGGACCGCCTGATCGAGCACGGCTACTACTGGGTGGGGCCGACGGGCAAACACACCACCTGGGGCGTGTGGGCACCGGAGCGGCTCAACCACGATCTCACCTGGACCGCGGAGCGAGGGCTGAACTCGCTGGAGATGCTCAGCTACCTGAAGGTCGCCTACCACGCGAGCGGCGACAAGAAGTACCAGCGGGCCTACCAGACGCTGGTGCGGGACCACGCCTACGCGACCAATACGGTCCGCCAGAAGATCGTCTTTCCGCCCAGCGTGATCAACCACAGCGACGACGAACTGGCCTTCCTCGTTTACTACCCGCTGCTTGGCTACGAGGATAACCCTCGCCTGCGGCAGGTTTACCTGTTGAGCATCGAACGGAGTTGGCAGGTCGAGCGGCCGGAGCGAAGCGGGCTGTTCAACTTCATTTACGCTTCGGCCACGGAAGGCGATTTTGGCTCGCCCTCCGGCACGCTGGCCATGTTGCGCGACCTGTTTCCCCGCGGCGGCAAGGACGAGGGGGGGTTCGACTTGCCGGAGACGGTCGCCGCGCTGCGCGACGTGCCGCTGGACCTGATTTCCTGGCGGGTGACCAACAGCACCCGCCGGGACGTGCCGCGGGCGGATTACTTGAACCGGGCCGGGCAGGCCCTGTCGGCCCAGGTGTTGCCGGCCAGCGAGCGGAGGCTGATGCGTTGGAACGGCGACCCCTACGAACTGGACGGCGGCAGCGGCGGGATGGAGGAAGACGACGGCACGTTCTTCCTTTTGCCCTACTGGATGGCCCGCTACCACAAGTTCCTGGTGCGGTGAGGGGAGTCTCGCGGTAGGGTGACGAAAATGGGGTGCAGGAACGGACTTTTTTTACAGGGTGGCAGCTAGCGATGGGGGGGAATGGGTTGCCCAAAGCGGCTGCGGAGGTGGCGATCCGGCCCACGCGCCTTGCATTCTCCCCGTGCTTGCTCGGCTTGGAAAAACTTAAACGTCACGACCCTGCGCTACTTCCTTCGTGCTGTTGGCGGGCTTCGTGGTGAACACTGCCCGCGGTCAGCGCGGGTTCTGAACCATTTCACCACGAAGCCCGAGAAGAGCACGAAGAGCCGGTTCTACGATGCCGGGTCGCGAGCCGGCCTACAGGCTCTCAAAACCTTCCACCGGAAACCGCCACCTCGAACCACCTCCGGAAGTCCGCTGCTGCACCCTCACGCCCCCTGGAGGGATTCTGGACCCGCCGCGAGAATCAGGCCCACGGCGTCCGCCGTCACGGCTGAAACCCGCAAACCGCGACTTGCACCCGGGCCTGGGGGGGCGCCCAGTCCGTCTCCCCCTCCGCGTTCGGCGAACGCTACGTGGTCACCGGCGCGGCGGGCCGCCTTTTCCGGGCCGGTAGGCGGGATTGGCCACCGGCATCTGGGCGCCCACCTCGTTTCGCCACTGGTGCAGTCGCTCGCACAGCGCCGCGGCCCGCTCGGGCATTGCCTTGGCCAGGTCGTGGGCCTCGCCCAGGTCGTCCCCCAGGTTATACAACTCGACGTGCATGTCCTCGTAGAACTCGATCAGCTTCCAATCGCCCTGGCGGATTGCGCCGTAGGGGAATCCGCCGATCGGGTTGTAGTGGGGGTAGTGCCAAAAGACGGCTTGGCGGGCGGGCCGGCCGGTCTGTTTCCACAGCGGCACCAAGCTCAGGCCGTCGCCGTCCGCCTGGCGGGGCGGATTGCCCTGGAGGCCGGCGATCTCCACCAGCGTGGGATAGAAGTCGGTGCTGGTGACCACCTCGCGGCAGACGCTCCCGGCGGGCACCTCCCCCGGCCAGCGGACGACCAACGGCACCCGCACCCCGCCTTCGTAGGGAAACCCCTTGCCCGAGCGAAGCGGAGCATTCGAGGTGGCCACCGGGCGCAACAGCCCGCCGTTGTCGGAGAAGAGGATCACCACGGTGCGGCGGGCCAGGCCGAGCCGGTCGAGGCCGTCGAGGATTCGGCCCACGCTCTGGTCGACACTTTCCAGCATGGCGGCGTACTTGGGGCTCGCCTGTCCGCCCCAGCCCTGCTTGCCCTGGTATCGTGCGACCAATTCCTTCTTCGCTTGAATGGGGGTGTGCACGGCATAGTGGGCCAGGTAGAGAAAGAACGGCTGCCGGCGATGCGCCGTGATGAAGTCGAGCGCCTCGTCAGTGAGCCGATCGGTGAGGTATTCGCCCGGCTTGCCGCCGGAGAGTTGGGGCCGGCCGCCGTAGGGAAAGAAGTAGGATCGCGGCGCGCCGGCGTTGCTGCCGGCCACGTTGAGATCGAAGCCCTGGTGCTGGGGGAAATAGGGCTCCTCGCCCAGGTGCCACTTCCCCATGGCCGCCGTGGCGTAGCCGGCCGACTTCAACACCTCGGCGATGGTCACCTCTTCAACGGGCAGGTACTTCCGCCAGTGGGGAATCAGCAGCCTGGGATTGGGCGGCGTGACGCCGGGAATCCAATCGGTCAGGTGCAATCGTGCGGGGTACTTGCCGGTGAGAATGCTCGCCCGCGTGGGCGAACACGCACAGCAGGCCGCGTAGGCGTCGGTGAACCGCATCCCCTGGCGGGCCAGCCCATCGATCCGCGGGGTTTCGTGGTAGCGGCTTCCGTAGCAACCCAGGTCGGCCCAACCGAGGTCGTCAATCAGCATAAATACGACGTTTGGCCGGGCGACCTCGACCGTGGCGCCACGAGCCGATTCCCAGGCACCCATGCAAACCATGCCGGCCAGAACCAGCCGAGATATCCGGGATAACTCTTCCATTGCGGCGGCCTCATGGAACAGTACCGGCGCTACGCGGCGCTATCCGACTACACTCCGTGCTGCCGCCGATGGACCAGGCCGTCGAACTTCTTGCTGGTCTTGAACCTCTCGTACTTCCCTTGGCTTCCGGCAACCTTGGTCTGGGCCAGCAGGTCGGCGATTTGGGCCTCGGACATCGGCTGAAAGCCCCTCGCGATGGCCAGGTCCTGCTTCAGGTTTTCCCGCGATTCGATCCCGCAGACCAGCGTGCTGATGGGCAGCGAGAGGGCATAGCGGCGGCAGACCTCCGCGCTGAGACCCAGATCGTTGGGAATATCTCCGCAGCCCAGGGCTTTCATGCCGATCACGCCGATCTGGCGCTGGTTGCACTGGGGAACCACCTCCCGCTGAAAACTCCGGTAGTGGGCGTCGAGGATGTTGATCGGCATCTGCACCGTATCCCAGTCGAAGGGCTTGGCCAACATTTTCAGGTGAAACTTGATGTCCTTGTGCCCGGTGAACCCGATGTAGCGGACCTTGCCCTCCTTCTTCGCCTCCAGGGCCGCCCGCGCGGCGTCGCGCTCAAAAATCCAGTCGGGGTCTTCCGCGTAGTTGATCTCGTGAAACTGCCAGAGGTCGAGCCGGTCGGTTCGCAGCCGCTTGAGGCTCTCTTCCAGGTTGCGTTTCGAGCCCTTGTAGTCGCGGGCACAATTCTTGGTCATCAGGAAGACCTTGTCTCGGTAGCCTCCGGTGGCCAGGGCCTTGCCCATGATCTCTTCGCTGGCGCCCTGGTGATAGTCCCAGGCGTTGTCGAAGAAGGTGATTCCCTGGTCGATCGCCTCGTGCATCACGGCGATGGCCTGGCGATCGGGGAGATTGCGGATGTGCCACCCGCCCATGCCGATGATGGAAACCCGCTGGCCGGTTTTTCCCAGCGGCCGGGTGGGGATGCCGGCGGGACTCGCCTCCTGGGCAGCCACCACGGACGAGCGGATTCCCGCCAGCGCCAGTCCGGCCGCCGTGGTCTTCAAGAACTCGCGTCGATTTGCTCCCGTCATGGTCATCACCTCGGTCGTTTTGTTTTCATCACGGGTCCCGGACGTGCCCCCAAAACGCCCTACCGCACGCAACCCGGCGGGCCGGGCCGTCTCCCCTCACGATCATAGACCCTCGACCCGCCCAAGGCAAAGCGAAAGGGCCGGCCACGGCCACGATCCCGCTCGGGTAGCACCGGTTCTTGAACCGGTGTGGCCGGAGCCACAAGAGGTCAGGGCAAAGCACTCCACCCACCGAGAACGTAGGCCGGATCTCGATCCGGCACGGGTGGGGCAACCCTGGATGCCGGATCACGATCCGGCCTACGAAACACCCAGTTCGGCGCGGGTCTCCCGACCCCCGCCGAAAACGCCGTGGCGGGCTCGAGTTGACAACGGGGGGGCCTTTGCTCAAGATTTCAGAGAACGCGGACGTGATTCTCCCGGTCGATTCCCTTGGGACCGCGCCGCTACCGGTTGGTTTCCGCCGCGGAAAACGGGCAACGCGAGGATGTGCGATGAACTCTCCCCTACGGATGGCCTGGCTGGGACTGCTTGCCCTGACGGGCCTGGCCGGCGGCTGGGCGCGCCACGCGCGGGCGGCCCCGCCCGTGCCGGCGGCCAGCTTCACCATCCGGGCCGACTGGTTCGACCGGGGAAACGTCCGCGTGAGCACGCCCGGCGAGGCCTACGCCGACAAGTTCCCCTGTATCTGGAACGCCGGCGAATTGCCCAACCGGGCGGAATACGATCTCGATTTCCCCGTCACGGCCGACTACACCCTGGTGGCCCTCTACACGGCCCACGACTCCCGGCCGGTCGACATCTATCTCGACGGGGTGAAGATTCACCGCGGCCTGGCCGGCGTGACGGGGAGTTGGCAAACCAGTAGCGCCCGCTGGGAGCCCCAGTGCACCAAGCGGATCAGCCAGGGCCGGCACACGATCAAGCTCGTCTGCCCCGGTCCTTGTATCTGCCACGTGTGCGGGTTGCGGCTGGAATCGGCGCTGCCTTTTCCCCCAGGCTGGAAGCTCTCTCGGCCCATCGCCCAGCGGAAGAGAAAAGCCCAAGGCCCTCCTCCGGCCAAGGCCCACCTGATCCCCGCGATTGCCGGACTGGGTACGGGCGAGGCCACCGTCGAGCACGTCGAACTGACCACACCCGCGGCCGACACCATGGCCGGTTCGCCGCTTGACAATGAGCTTCTCTCCGACACCGACGGAACCGACCGGGAAGCGACCAGCCGGGTTGCCCGGGCCACGATTCGCACTCCCGACGGCCGCACCAAGCAGGTGACTTTTCGTCTCTCGCCCGGTCGGCTGCGGAAGATGCTCCAGCAAACGATCACGCTGATCGACGACTTCCGCACGCTCGGCGGCACGGCCGGTGATTTTCTCCAAGCCGAGCGGAACCGGGCCGGGCAACTGGCCGCCGAGGTGGACCGGTTGGCGGACGAGCCACAAGGCAAGGCCCAGGGGGAGCGATTGGCAAGGGCCTACATCGAGGCGTCCCGCTTGGAGCACCGCGTGGCGCTGGAGAATCCGCTCCTGGATTTCGACCGCCTGCTGCTGGTGAAGCGCCGCCTGGCGCCGGGCGACCACGGCTACTCGGGCGATCCCTACGGCCTGCCGCACAACTGGCAAAGCAACTCGAGCATTCGCAATGACGTTTGGGACAACGAAATCGCCGTGCTCCAGCCGGTCGCCGGAGAAGGCCGCTTGACGACCTTCTACCATCCCCAGGGCAATGCCTTCGTGGGCGACGTCGATCTCGACTTCAGCGGCGAGAAGCTGCTGTTTTCCTCGGTGGGGGCCGGAGGCCGCTGGCAGGTGTTCGAGATTCACGCCGACGGCACGGGCCTGCGGCAACTCACGCCCGACGTGGAGGGCGTGCAGAACTACGACGCCTGCTATCTGCCCGACGGGGGGATCATTTTCTCCTCCACCGCGTCGATGGCCGCCGTGCCCTGTGTCAACGGCAGCAGCCTGGTGGCCAACGCCTACCGGATGGATGCCGACGGGAAGAACATCCGCCAACTCTGCTTCGACCAGGAGCACAACTGGTGCCCCACGGTGATGCACGACGGCCGCGTGCTCTATCTCCGCTGGGAATACACCGATACACCCCACAGCCACGACCGCGTGCTCTTCCAGATGAACCCCGACGGCACCGGCCAGATGGAGTTCTACGGAGGCAACTCCTATTGGCCCAACTCGCTTTTCTACGCCCGGCCCATCCCGGGTCGTCCCACCAAGTTCGTGGGCATTGTCAGCGGCCATCACGGCGTGCGGCGGATGGGAGAACTGGTGTTGTTCGATTCCGCTTTGGGACACCACGAGGCGGACGGGGCGGTGCAGCGGATTCCCGGCCGCGGCCGGCCGGTGGAGCCGCTGATCGAGGATCAACTGGTCGACAACTCCTGGCCCAAGTTTCTCCACCCCTACCCCTTGAGCGAGAAGTATTTCCTCGTGGCGGCGCAGCCCACGGCCGGGTCGCGGTGGGGGATTTACCTGGCCGACGTGTTCGACAACATGGTGCTGCTGGCCGAGGCCGACGGCTACGCGCTGTTCGAGCCGATCCCCCTGCGACCCACACCCACCCCGCCGGTCCTCCCCCCGCGGGTCGATCTCCGCCGCAAAGATGCGGTCGTCTACCTGGCCGACGTCTACGCCGGCGAGGGAATGAAGGGAATCCCCCGGGGCACGGTGAAGAAGCTGCGAATCCTCAGCTACCATTTCCTTTATCCGGGCATGGGCGGACCGCAGGGCGTGGTGGGCATGGAGGGTCCCTGGGATATCAAGCGGATTCTGGGCACCGTGCCCGTCGAGGAGGACGGCTCCGCCGTCTTCCGCATCCCCGCCCAGACGCCCATCAGCGTCCAGCCGCTGGACTCCGAGGGCAAGGCCCTGCAACTGATGCGGAGTTGGTTTACGGGGATGCCGGGCGAGGTCGTTTCCTGCGTGGGCTGCCACGAGGACCGCAATTCGAGCCCGCCCGCCCGGCCCACCCTGGCCGAGTACCACCCGCCCAGCCGGATCACCCCCTGGTACGGCCCGCCGCGAGGCTTCAACTTCGCGCGCGAGGTGCAGCCCGTGCTGGATAAGTATTGCGTCGCCTGCCACGACGGGCACACCGCCCAGGGCGGCCCCCCGGTCGTCGACCTGCGGGGACTGGAGCGGATCAGCGACTATACCAGCGCCTATCACTTCGGGGCCGGCGACGCGGGCCATTTCTCCACCTCCTACGTCGCCTTGCACCGCTTCGTGCGACGGCCGGGCCTGGAAAGCGACTACCACATCCTCACGCCGATGGAGTTCCACGCCGACACCACCCAGCTCGTCCAGCTTCTCGCCCGGGGCCATTACAACGTGCGGCTCGACGCGGAAGCCTGGGACCGGCTGGTCACCTGGATCGACCTGAACGCCCCCTTTCACGGCACCTGGACGGAGATCGCCGGCCGAAAGCGGGTGGAAGGCTACGCGCGGCGGCGACGCGAACTTCGCCGGCGCTACAACGGCCTGGACGACGACCCGGAGGCCATCCCCGTGGCGGCCGCCGGACCGGTCGAGCCGATCATGCCCGAGCCGCTTCCACCCATCTCGCGGCAGCCGCTCGACTGCCCGGGGTGGCCTTTCGACGCGGCCGAGGCGCGGCGGCGGCAGCAAGCCTTGGGCCCCTCGGAGCGAACGATCGAGTTGCCCGGCGGCGGCAAGTTGGAGCTGGTGTGGATTCCGCCGGGGGAGTTCGTGATGGGCGATGCCGGTGGCGATGCCGGTGGCCACTCCAACGGGCGGCCGCTGGGCCGCGTCCGCATCGAGCGGCCGTTCTGGATGGGACGCCTCGAGGTCACCAACCGGCAGTACGCGGCCTTCGATCCGGAGCACGACAGCCGGGTCGAGTCCCGCTTCGGGATGCAGTTTGGCGTGCGGGGTTTTTACGTCAACGGCCCGGACCAGCCGGTAGTTCGCATCTCCTGGCGGCAGGCGATGGCCTTTTGCCGCTGGCTCAGCCGGGAAACGTCGCTGCCGGTCTCGCTACCCACCGAGGCCCAGTGGGAATACGCCTGCCGCGCGGGCACGGCGTCGCCCTTTTCCTATGGCGACGAGGAGACCGACTTTTCGCCCTTTGCCAACCTGGCCGACGCCACCCTGAGCGAGTTTGTCTGCCATCCCTACAAGAAGGATCGCCAGCCGCTATCGAACCGGAGCAAGTACGACGACTGGATTCCCAAGGACGACCGCTTTAACGACGGCGGATTTCTTTCCGACGGGGTGGGACGTTACCGGCCCAACGCCTGGGGGCTGTTCGACATGCACGGCAACGTGTGGGAGTGGACCCGCTCGGCGATGCGGCCCTACCCCTACCACGACGACGACGGCCGCAACGACCCGGAGGCGGCGGCCGAGAAGCGGGTGGTGCGGGGTGGCTCCTGGCGCGATCGCCCCCAGCGGGCCCGATCGGGGTTCCGCCTGGCCTATCGACCCTATCAGCCGGTCTACAACGTCGGCTTCCGCGTGGTATGCGAAGCGCCGTAGGGTGCTCGCTCGGTCCCAAGCTCCAGCTTGGGAACCAGGTTGATCGCGATGCAATCATCATTACAGGCCGACAAGGCCACGCAAGAAACCCTGTAGACCCGAGCGGCCTTCCAGCACCGACAAGTTGAACAACTCCGTCGAACCGCAACGGCAACACGACACGGCGAGAAAGTCCTTCTTCATCAGCCTGGCCAGGCCCGTTCCCGTCGCCGAGATACGCTCGACTTTTGCTTCCCGGTGTTGACATCGACGGCAAACGTAATTCTCCGCGAACCGGTGCTCGAGCGAGGATTCGTCGGCCGCCGGAGGCGGTTCACGTACGAAATCCAGGTTCAGCTTGCCGTGGCGAGAACACCCGCAATTCCAGCAAGCGTCAAACTGGTCCTCAATCATCTCGCGGCAGTTTCCACAAGTCCACATGAGGAAAACACCTCGGATTGCCAAACGGTTTTTCCATCCGGCACTCGACGCAAGGGACGACGGCCGCGGTTCATTCAACCTGGAGAACCACGCGGCGGTAGCCCACCAGCGGCGGAGAGCCGTCGTCGGTCACTTCGAGCACCACGTGGATCGTTGTGCCCGGGGCGACGGAGGGCACGTGGACGATCGCCTCGGGCCGCCGGGCGTTTTCCACGCGGACCGGCCGAGGACAAGTGCCCGCCTCGCCGTAAACCCACCAGCGGTACGCCAGCGTATCGCCGTCGCGGTCGGAGGAGCCCCCAGCCGAGAGCCGCACGGCCGCACCGGGTGCCGCGCGGAGTTGAAGAACACGCCGCGAGCGGTCCGCCTGGAGCACGGCCCGGGGAGCATGGTTGGCCCCGTCTGGTGGGCGAACGCACCAATCCATCCTCGCCTGGAAGTCATGCTGATAGGCCGGCCGCCAGCGCCAGACCGTGGCCCTGGCGTCGGTCGTTTCCGCCACGGTATCCGCGGCATCGCGATAGAGCCCTCGTTGGGCATGGCGAAACCGCCCGCCCCAGCCGCCCCATTCGGGATGAGCCGGGTTGCCCAGCCCGAACGGCAGAAAGTAGAACCACGACGGCGTGTCCCCCTCCTTCAGCGCTCCGTGCGGATTGGGCGCCGTCCAGGTCTTGGTGGGGTAGAGCGCGCCCAGGGGACCGTGGTCCCGGCGGACGTGGGTGTCGATCCACTCCCGCGAGGTGAGCGACTCGTCGCCCCCCAGGTACATCCCGCGATAGACCCCCAGCCGCCTGTCCGCCCCCTGGGGCGCGTTGGCCAGCACGTAGAACAGGTCGGGGAAGTTCTCGAAAATCCAGTCCTCGATGCCGTCCTGATTGCCGATGTCGTAAACCCGAACCTTGCCCAAAAACCGCCTCAGCCCGGCTTCGTCGCGGTCGTGGCGGACCCGCCAGAGGGCCTGGGCCAGATCGGTCTGACCGCCCCAGACGACGATGTTGACCAAGCGGGGGTCGGGCTGGTCGACGACACGCATGATCCAGCCGGACCCCTCCGTGTCGTGGCCCCGGCCGATCGCCTCCCGGCCGCGATGGGGATTGCCCGACTTGATCCGGTCCAGCAGTTGCCGGGCGGTGGGATAGCCGGGGGCATGTTTGGCCAGGTTGTCGCGAACCCGGCCGTAGGCCTCGACAATCTCGCCGATCAAACGAGGCTGGACGATTTTCCTCTTCAATTCGCCGGGCACGCCCGAGGCCGTGGCGATGAGGCCCTCGATCTCGAACTCGTTGGCGTAGGTCATCAGCCGGATCATCGCCTGCTGATCGTCGGGATCGCCGCCGATGTCGGTCAGCACGAGCAACCGCGGCCTGGTTGGCGCGGGGTCATTCGGCACGGCGGCCGCGGCTGTGCTCCCGGCGGCAAACAACAAGGTCGCCGCGTACAGAAATCCACGAGTCAAGAGGGCGAGTCGATCGAGCTGGTTCATGGTCCAAAACGCTCCAGTTCCGTAGTTCCATAGTTCCGTAGGCCGGATCGTGATCCGGCCTACCTTCTGCGTAGGGCCGGCCGTGCCGGTTTGGCCCCAGGTGCCGTGTCACTGGTGAGAATGTAACATGGGCGGGCCCCGGTTCGCCACACCCTCTGTCGATTTGCCCGCGGGGTCGGTCCCGAAACCTCGTGCTGCCGGGAGAGCGTGGCAACGGGCCGGGAGAGCCTCGATCGGACGGCCCCTGGCGGCCACGGCGGCTGCACTGCGGGCTGGCGCGGGGTAGAATCAGGGCCGGACTCTACCACGGCCGGTGGGCAAGGAGCCACGGCGATGGTGCGGCGAAGTTGGTATCCCTGGTGCATCCTGCTGCTGGTCCTTGCCGCGTGGGGCCGGGCCCCGGCCGAGCAGGCGGCCAGCATCTCGCCCGCCCAAACGGAGGAGCATGGATTCTTGATCCACACGGTGGAATCGGAATACCAGGCGGGGCGAACCACGATCAGGGTCCTGCTCCCCCACCGCCTGGAAAAGGCCGCGCCATACCGTGTGCTCTATGTGCTGCCGGTGGAAGCCAAGGACGGCGACCGCTATGGCGACGGGCTGCTGGAGTGCAAGAAGCTCGGCCTGCCCGACAAGTACCGTCTAATCTGCGTCGCGCCCACCTTTTCCGACCTGCCCTGGTATGCCGATCACCCCGGCAATCCTCGCATCCGGCAGGAATCGTACTTTGTCCGGGTGGTGGTGCCGTTTGTCGATCGGGCGTACCCCGTGGCGGCCCAACCGGAGGGCCGATGGCTGTTGGGCTTCAGCAAGTCGGGCTGGGGCGCCTTCAGCCTGCTGTTGCGCCATCCCGATGTCTTCGGCAAGGCGGCGGCGTGGGACGCCCCCCTGATGCAAGAGCGGCCCGACCGATTCGGGATGGGGCCGATCTTCGCCACCGAGGAAAACTTCGCGCACTACCGGATCGCGAATTTGCTCAGGCAGCAAGCCGGGCAGTTCCAGGGCGCCGCCCGGCTGATTCATTTCGGATACGGCAACTTCCGCCAGCACCACCAGCGGGCGCACGCCTTGATGCGCCAGTTGGGGATTGCCCAGGTGTATCGGGACGGGCCCCAACGGCGGCACGACTGGTCCAGCGGTTGGCTGGCGGAAGCCGTGGAAATGCTCGCCCGCGAGCCCCCCGGCAAGCAATGACGTCCCCCGGCGGACGCTACTCCAGCTTGATCAGCACCCCCTCGCCGGCGACCAGCCAGTGACCGTTCTTCTCGTCCAGCGGCAGCAGCCGACCGTCCACGGCCGAGACAACCTGCTTGCTCCGGTAGGGCTTCACCGTGAACAGCTTGACGTTGGTGGATCGTTGCAGGCTCAGATTCACAAGCATCACGTAGTCCGTACCCTGGCGGTCGCGGAACTCGCCCACCATCACCGGCGGCCGTGCCGGGACGATCCCCCGGGGCGAGGCCTTCGACTCGACTCGCTGGACAATCCGGCCGGGCAGCAGCGGCAGCGCCTCGACCGGGGGTGGCGAGGTGAAGAACACACCCGTCGACTCCAGCCGGTTGATGATCGGCCCCAGTGTCCGCAGTTGCCCGTTGACCACCCGCAGGTATTGCCAGGTCGGGGTCTTGTGGTCCGCGCCGTCGACCGGCGCGTAGGCGTAGCCGCCCTGGTAATACTTGTACCACGAGACGCCCCGCCCGCCCGCGGCCAGGGTGGTGTATGCCTGGAAAGCCAGGTTGGCCGGAGAGGGGATCGTGGTGGGCGGCCGAATCTGGGTGCAGGAGACGATGTTCCAGAAGGGGAGGCCGTGTTTCTGCGCCATCCGGCGGACCTCGAGCAGGTCGGCGTAGTAGAGCGCCGCCCGCTGCTTATCCTCAAGATCGTCGGCATACTGCACCATGTAGTTGTCGTAGCTGAGCATCTGGGGCTTGACCTCGGCCACGAACCGCTCCAGGTATTCGGTGAAACTGGCGGTTTCCAGTTGCGATTCATTCGCCGCGCCCACGGTGGCATAGCTGGGAAAGAGATTGATGTAGGCCAGCTTTCCCGGGGCGTATTTTTTCACCGCGGCAACCGCCTTGCCCAGCGCCGGGAAGGCCTGCGCACCGGGCTCGTCCCTGAGGTAGTATCCCAGCACCGCCGGACTGTCGCCGGCCTGCTCGACCATCTCCTTCACCCGCTGGTCGATCTGGTCATCGGTCATCTTGGTCCAGGGTTTCTTGCCCGGGCCGAGAGCCATGATGGCGGTCAGTCCCAGTTTCTCGCAAAGAGGCAAATCGGCGGGCGTGACGAACCCGGCCACGGTGAAGTTGCACTCGGCGATACTCTCCAGGCCGCTGTTCGGACTGCCGTCCGGCTTCTTCCCATGGTGGACGACATCCCAAGGGAGGATGGGGAAGAAATCGGGCCGGGGCGCCAGCGCCCTCGCGGCGAACGCCCCGCCACGCGGCGAGGCGACGTCGTCGGCTGGGAGTGTCGCGCCCAGGGAGAGGACCAGGGCCACCACGAGAACGGGCACCAGGTGCTGAACGGGATTCAGGCATTTCATCGCACACACCTCGTAGTTTTCGGATGACTCGGTCTTTCGTCTCGCTCCCAAGCGGTAGGGTGCATGCTTGCACGCTCGCGCCGGCGCACGGCGTCAAACGTTCCGCGCGTGGGTGCAAAGCACCCACCCTACGAAGCTCCCCTCTCGGTCCCAAGCTCC
>CAYZWG010000065.1:0-18046 GCA_964481605.1 uncultured Planctomycetaceae bacterium | reverse complement strand
CGCTCTGGGCAACCCATTTCCCCCATCGTTAGCTGCCGCCCTGCAAAAAAAGTCCATTCCTGCACCCCAATCCTCGCCTCTTGTGCCTGCGGCACCCCGATAGCAGAGCTATCGGGGCCACCCGCGGGTGGGAGCAACCACCCCGGAGGCTAGATGACTTCGTCGAACCATTCGCCGGTGAGGAAGAGGAAGTCGACCGCTTGGGCCACGTCCTTGGTGTCGTGGTCGCCGTCGTTGAAATCCATTGCCCTAACGAACTCGAAGCCGAGGGCGTCGAACATTTGATTCAAGGTGCCGTTCTGGTTCATCGACAGGCGGGCCCAAGTCTCTCCGTTGACGAAGTCGGCCTGGAGATGGTCGTCCACGGGCGTGCCCCAGAACTTCGCCTTGTCGAATCCGCCGTTGACCGCGTGGGCGTAAACCTCGTTGAACGCTCGCACGGTCATCCACTTGGTGTAGACGCCGTTTTCATAGTAGTTGAAGACGCTCTTGAAGCTCTTTCCCCAGAACACATCGTTCCGGGGCGAGTCGAACATCTGGGCCGTATCGTAGCCGCCGGTGGTCGAGTAGACGACCGCGTTGTCGAAGCCTTTTGCCGTGGCGTCGTACGAGCCGTCCGCCGAGAGGATGTCGATTTGCGTGGAGGAGGTCGTCAATGTGTCGTTGCCGGCGCTGTCCCAGATACGGGCGAAGTCGAAACCGCCGCGGGTCGCTTCCACCGTCGTCTGTTCGAAGAACTTCGCCCGGATGTAGTGGCCGGGGCTGAAGAACCGGGCCATCACGGGGTCGAGCTTGAGCTTGTCGTTGCCGGGAGAGTCGCGGAAGAGAACCGTGTCGTTGTCATTGCCGGGCGTGGTGGCGATCACGTGGGTGTAGCGGAAGCCCTCGGCGCGGTTGGCGTAGGTCGCTTCATCGGTGAGCGTGACTGCGGCCGTTTCC
Organism: uncultured Planctomycetaceae bacterium; assembly: GCA_964481605.1. Lineage (GTDB taxonomy): Bacteria > Planctomycetota > Planctomycetia > Pirellulales > Thermoguttaceae > CAYZWG01. The sequence continues at coordinate 17,107 of CAYZWG010000065.1, read as the reverse complement.
GCGTCCGCAGTGGCCCGGTCCGAGGCGGCCGTATCGTAGAGGAAGGCGACATCGTCGGCGCCGCCCAGAACGCTGATCACGGGGATGCCGGTGGCCGACAAGGCGAAGCCGGTCCCGCTGAAATCGAGACTCCCCGCCCGCAGCACGGCGGTCTCCATGTCGCTGGAACCTTCCACCGTGATCTGGTCGGCGCCCTGGCCGCCACCAACGACCACCACGGTGTCGAACTGCGCGGCCGCAAAAGCAACCATGGGGTCGCCGTTCGCCTCGACTTCGATCGTGGCGCCGGTGCGGCGGACGGAGATATTGTCGTCCTCGGGCGTGCCGTTGACGTGGATCGTCGTGCCGGCGGTGGCGATTTCGTTGTCCTCGATGGTCACGTCGACCGAGGGCATGGAGTAACCGTTGTAGATCGGGTCGTCGCTGGCCACCGAGTGATTGATCGAGCCCAGCTTGAGGTACTCGAAGGCGTTGTCGTCCGGGGTGCTCACGGCGACCGTCTGAGCAATGTTCCAGTTTTGCGCTGTGAAGGTCAATAGCGCCGGGCTGACGCCGATCTGGCCCACGGGGGTCAAGGAGATGGACACGATTGCGGTGGGCATCGAATCCAGCACCACGTCGTAGCTGTCGGTGAGGCCGTCTTCGCCGACGGTGGTGGAGCCGTCGCTCTCGGTGAGGGTGATGCTGGCGTCGTTGTCGGCGATGTCGACGATCACCGCACCCACGCCGGCGCCAATCGCGTCGTAGCGCGGGTCGGTGACGCTGGACGCCTGGTGGGAGATTGTACCCGAGTGGGCACCTTCCACCAGCAAGTCGTCGACGGCGCTGACCACCACCGTCTGTGGCTGATTCCAATCGGCCGGCGTAAAGGTCAGTGTCAACTGGCTGGTGGGAGGTCCGCCCGAGGCCACCTGCAACTGGCTGTCGGCGGAGACCAGTATGTCGACGTCGCCGGCCGGCTGCGAGAGGAGCACCACGTCATAAGTATCGGTGATTCCGCCCTCGCTCACTTCGGTTGTGCCGCCGGAGCGGAAGAGTTGGACGTGGGCCGTGTCGTTGTCCTCCACGTTGACCACCACGTCGTCGATGCCGATGCCGTTGTAGGCGCCGTCGCCGCTGGTGGCGGTGTGGGTGATCACTCCCGGGTTGTCCTCGTCCACGAGATCGTCCACCGCACTCACGGTGACCGTCTGCGGCTGGTCCCAATTGGCCGGGGTGAACAGCACCGTGGTCGTGTCCACGCTCACCTCGGCGTTGGGCGCGAGGGTGATCGTGACGTCGTCGATCGGCTCCGCGGTGAGCACCAGGCTGTAGGTGTCCTGGACACCACTTTCGCTCACATCGGTGGAACCATCGGTGGGTTCCACCAGCACGGCAGGCACTGCCGACGTGACGCGGATGGCATAGTCCTCCACCTCGCCGCTGCGAGCGGAACCAAGGTAGCTCAGGCCGCCGGTCCGGCTGAAGCGGAAGCGGGCATAGGTCTGGCCCAATTCGGCGCTGGCGGGAACCATGATGCTGATCGGGTTGGCGCCCGCCACCACCGGCACGCTGTTGAGGATCTTTTCGCCCGTGTCGGGTGTTCCCGTGGGATCGCCCCAATCTCCGTCCTGGTTGAAGTCGACCCAGGCATCGACGAAGCCGGCCCGGGAGGCGGTGACCACCAGTTGGACCGGTTGTCCCGGCAGCCAGTGCGAATTGAACTGGATGCCGTCCTCGTCGTCGCTGGGGAAGAGGTCGTCGCCGTCGGCCGCCGAGCTGGGCTGCCCGTCGGCTTCCACGTCGATCGCGGCGCCCAGGAAGTAGCCGGCGTTGGCCGGATCGGTGGGAACCGTCACGTGGCGGGCGCCGTTGTCGGCGATGAGGGTGCGATAGCTGGCGGGGGCATCGCCGAAATCGAGCTCCCCGTCGTCGTTGTAGATGCCGATCGTGGCCGTGTCGTCGACGATGATCGTGGACACCGTGGCACCCACCAGATCGAGGAAGAAATGCTCGTCGTCTTCCAGCACGTCGTCGCCGTTGACCACCAGCGTGAGCGTCTGGGTGACTTCCGGTTCAGTCTGGCTGGCGACCATGATGTCGTAGTCCTGGCCGTCATTGCTCCGCCACACCAGCAGGTCGTCCGAAACCTGGGGCCCCCAATCGTAAATGGAGTTGGAGGAGATATTCACGGGGGTTGCCGGCGCCGCCCGATCGAAGAAGAAGACGTCCCAGTCGGAGCCGTCGAAAGCGTGCCAGACGACTCGCTCTCCCGAGACCTGGGGCCGCTCGTCGAGCAGGCTGTCGGAGGAGATATTCACGGGGGAACCGCCGTCGATCACGTTGTAGAGCATGATCTCGCGGTTCTGGGTGGTGCCGCCTTGCCAGACGATGTTGTCGCCGGAGACTTGCGGGTCGACGTCTTCCAGCCCATCGGACGTGATTTGGGTCGTCTGGGCGGTATTGATCTGGTAGAGGAAGATATCGTAGTCGCTGCCGTCCCGGCCTTGCCAGACGACGTTATTGCCGGAAATCTGCGGGGCGATGTTGTCCGTGGAGCTGCTGGCCAGGGGGATCGCCTGGGGACCGCCGTCCCAGAGGAAGACCACCGAGCTGCCGCCCACGTCGCTGAACCAGACCACCCGGTCGCCGTCGATCCGCGGATCGAAATCATCGAACCCGTTGTTGGAGATGTCAGTCGGCGTGACGGCCGTGCCGATGTCGGCGATATCCATGGAGAAGATTTCCGTATCGCCGGGCGTATTCCCCCACCAGGCCACGCGGCTCTCGGAGAGCACGGCCCCCTTGTCGTCGTAGTTGTTGTCGGTGAGTTGCTCGGTACGGAGCACGTTGAGGTTGGCGGGATCGACCTCGGCGAAGAAGATCTCGTAGTCGTTTCCGTCAAAGCCGGACCAGACGACGTAGATCGCCGAGCCGGTTTCCTGCACGTCGGCAAACCGATCATCGGTGAGATTGAAGGTCAAGGGGACCGCTGCCCCGCCGACCTGCTGATTATAGAGGAAGATATCCCAATCGGTGCCGTCGGTGACTTCGAACACCACCGAGCCGCCGGAGACGTGGTAGTCGTAGTCGTTGGTCGTGTTTTCGGTGATCGCCTGGGTGACCCAGGTGCTCTGCGGCGTTGGTTGGGCGGGGAAGACCAACGACCCCGTGGCGGGAACGTAGTCGTTGTTGGCGGTGGTGGCGTCGCCGGGTGCCAGTCCGTCCTGCGTCTGGTAGAAGACCTCCACGTCGGCGCCGAACGAACCGGTGCGGCTGATCTCCACTTGGACCAGGGTTTGCTCGCCGTCGGCCCCTTCCGCCACGCTCACGTCGCGGACGGCGACCTCGGCCCGGCGGTAATCGCCGAAGAGAATGCCGGTCCGCGTTTCCGACTGGCCCAGCTCGACCGTGTAGGAGCCGTCGGCGTTGCTGTGGGAGTTGCCCACCACGGTCAGCGGGCTGGTGCCCACGTTGACCCCGGCCAGCGACCCGCCCAGAAACACCACGCCGCCCGAGGCCGAGGCCGTGACGCCGAAGCCTTGGGCGTTGATCGCCGCGGCAATCGAAGCGGCAACCTGGTCGGCCGTCATGCTCGCATCGAAATCGACCGGCACGTTGGCCGGCGACGTGCCGTTGCCCAGGGCCGTGTCTTCAAACTCGAACACCAGCACGATCGACCCATCGTCGATGGAGAAGGTGTTGCCGTCCACCAGGTCCGTCCCCGGCACGGCCTGAATCTTGTCGCCGGCCGGATCGGGCAAATAGGTCAGTTGATTGGGGAAGGTCACCATCCAGTTTGCGGGCAACTCCTCGCGAATCTTGTAGCTGCCGGCAAACACGTCGACAAACTCGAAATCGCCCGTCTCGTCCACGTTGGGCGTGCTCAGGTTGTCGGCCTTGGTCGCCGTCCAGGGTTCGCTGGGATCCCGTACGGTGTTGTCATTGAGATCGAGATAGACGGTGATGCCCGAGACGCCCGGCTCACCCGGATCCAAAACTCCATCGGCATTCAAGTCGTTGAATTTCTTGCCCTGGATGATCGAGTTGCCGGTCTCGATCGTCACCAGGTAATCTTCCACCTCGCCGTCGGCCGCCGCCCCGTCATAGCCCAGCGTCGAGTCGGTGCTGAGACGGAAGCGGGCGAAGGTGTCGCCCAGTTCCGAATAAGAGGGATTCGGATTGGCCGGATCAAACAGGTTGGGAACCGGAATGGTGAGATGGTTGTCGTCGGCCGGAACCACGTCGGCATCGACGGGCAGCCCGCCGGTGAGCGCGTCGCCGATGACCTGTTCGCCCGGATCGCTCCAATCGCCGTCGCGGTTGAAATCGATCCAGCCGAAGAGGTAAGCCTGCTGGCCCGTGCCGTTGGTCACGTCGAAGTCGACGATGGCCTGTCCGCCGGGCACGAAGCGGCTGAACAGGTCGGTGCCGTCGATGGAGAACTTCACCCCGTCGGCGTCGTTCAGATTGGTGTTGTCGTCGCCCGCCGCGGCGGGGTCCGGCTGGCCGTCGAAATCGCCGTCGACCAGGGAACCCAAGGCCAACCCCGGCACGATCAGGTGGCTGGCCCCGTTGCTGGCCAGCCAGGTGGGATAGTCGGTGGCGTCGGCCGGGTCGTCCGGTGCGTCGCCATAGTCGCGGAAGGCGTCGACGAAGTAGATCTGCGAGTCTTCCACTTCTCCGTCGACGGCCGTCCCCCCGCTGCCCAGGTCCGGCCCGACGGGCCCCAGCCCGGACGTCGAACTGACACGCAACCGCATGTTGGCCACGCCCTGGAAGACACCGCCCGGCAAGGTGGGCAGGGTGACGCTCAACAGCTTTGTCTCGGCAGGCGCCGGGTTGCCGAGGTCGGAAACCGCGGAAGCGTTGAACAACTCGTCGACGATCATCTGTTCGCCCGGATCGTTCCAGTCGCCGTCGCCGTTGAGGTCCAGCCAGCCGTTGAGATAGCCTTTGCCGGAGACCGTGAAGGGAAGCTGGATCGTGTCGCCGGCCAGGAAGACCTGTCCACCCAGGGTCACACCGTCTTCATCGTCCACGCCGGCCAGGTCATCGCCCTGGGCGTTCGGATCGTGGACACCGTCCAACTCGGAGTCGGGAGCAATGGTTCCCAGGAACACGTCTTGGCCGGCGAAGGGCACGCTGCCGTCCAGGTTGGTGGCGTGCCAGGCACCATTCTGGGCCTCGGTCACGGCGTAGCCGGCCGGGGCGTCGCCGAAATCCTTGAGATACTGGACCACATCGAACACGTAGTCTTCCACTTCGCCGTCCGAGGCCTCGCCCGTCAACTGCGAAACCTCCGCCTGGTCGCTGCCGAAACGGAAGCGGGCGTAAACGCGATCGGCACCGCCGGTGGGCACGAACACCGAGAGGGTGTTGGTCACGCCCGGGCTCTGCGAGGTGTCGTTCACCGGGATCACCACTTGCTTGTCCAACCCCGTGGTGCTCCAGACGCCGTCTCCGTCGAAGTCGAACCAGGCGCTGAGCCAGCCGCCTGAGGGCCGATTGGGATTCGTTGCCGTGACGTCGATCGTCAGATCGGCGGTGGCCCCGGCCAACACGCCCGCGCCGGTCAGCCCCACGCCGTCGTCAAACTGGTCGCCGTCCGCGCCCGCCGTGGGCCGCCCGTCGGTTTCGCTGGTCACGCCGGCCCCCAGGTGATAGTCGCTCCAGAGAACGTGCCGCGCGCCGTCGGGGAGCAGGGTGGGGTAGTCGTTGGGGTTCGACGTATCGTCGGGCGCGTCGCCGAAATCGAAGCCGGCCAGCGAAATCTTGAACACGGTCATGCCCAGGAACGGATCGACGAACCGGTTGGGCTGGAGGGGATTGTTGGCCCGGTCGCGAATCGTGTTGTCCAAAACGATCGTGTAGTCGGAGCCCTCCGGCCAGACGCCGGCGAAGGGAATCAGGTCGATCGTGTCGTTGGTGGCGTTGTAGCTCATCCGGTAGTCGATGCCTTCGACCAGTTCCGGATCGCGGGTAAACGGATCGGCATAGGTCGATTCGTCGAGGTCGCGGTAGAGGTGGATGGCCGAGACGACCACGGTCGAATCGTCGATACCCACGCCCCCCACGTCGGCCAACTGGATGGTGAACTCGGTGACTTTCTGGCCCACCACCTTGACATCGTTGGTGGCCGTGATCCGGTCCAGGGGACCGCCGTCCAGGGGGTTGATGACCATCGAGGTGGGAGCGACGAAGTCGACCCGGTCGATAGCGCCGCGATCCTTGAAGACGTTGGCTCCCAGACCCGGCGGCGAGGCGATGCTGGGATCGTCCGCCCGCAACTGGCCGAAGAGGTCGAAGTCGGGTGCCTTGATCGGCGAAACCGGAATCCCCACCGGTTGGAGAACCCGGTTGAAATAGGCCTGCCGTTCTTCCAGCGCGTCGATCGAGCTGTCGATTGCCTCGGAACCGGCGTCGAGATAGAAGTTTCCGCCGCTAGCGTTGACAAACAGGGGGTCGCCGGAAGCGAGCACCCGGGCAAAGCTTCCCAGGCCCATTCCGTTGACGTTCTGGTTGTTGTCCTGGTAGATCGTGCCGCCGATCACCGTGCCTTGCCCGACCGACGAGCCATCCACGCGGATACCCACGTCGAGGTTGGCCACGATGTTGTTCAAGAGCGTGGGGCTGGCGTTGTTCTGCACGTCGATGCCCACGCCCGCGGCGGTGTCCACCTGTCCGTAAATCGTGTTGTTGACGATTCGGCCGAAGGGGACGGCGCCCACCGGCTGGCCGGCGGGATTGGTGTCGCCGCTGAAGCGGATACCCCCCTGGCCGCTGTAGGCCACGAGGTTGTTTTCGATCATCATCCCGGGCACGAGTTCGTTGGGCTCGTTGAGCGTCCGCCCGGAGGCCGGATGGGCCCAGTTGGCGGCCGTGTCGCGGCCGGTGGGGGCCACCACGATGCCGTACTGGTTGGAGTACGTGATGCTGTTGCCGGCCAGCACCACCTGGCCCTTCTGACGCTCGTGGTTTCGATCGCCGATGTCGACGGGGACAATGCGGACCTGGTCGGCTTTCTCGGAACGCTTGTTGGAGAAGGAGCCCGACTTGATGAACACCCCGGAATCGTAGATCGTGTCCAGCACGTCGGAGACCACGAGCTTCATCGTGTAGGTGCCGGCGGGCAGACCCAACGCTTCCGCCGTGAGCACGTCGGTGAACCCGTCGTAGCCCAACTGCGCGAGGAACAGGCCGCCGTCCCCGGGATCGTTGTTGTTGTAGTATTCGGGATTCGTGGCGTTGGGCGAACCAAACGGAAATCCCCCGTTGATCGTGTTGATGGAGATCGGGGTGGAGGTTCCCGGCACCAGGGCGATGTTGGTGCGAGGGAAGGTTGTGCCGCCGATCCCTTCCAGGAAAAACCCGAACACGTCGTTGAACCCGCTGTTGACAAACTCGTTGTATTCCTCCGAGGCGAAGACAAAGTCGAAGAAAAGGTCGCCGCCGGCGAAATTAAAATCGAATTCCAGCGAACTGGTGTCCGTGGTAGGTACGCCGAAGGTCGTATCCAGTTCCGCGTCGCCGGAGTTGGACGCGATTCCCGAGGAGCTGTCGCTGTTGTTCGGTCCTGCCGCGTTGGCGGCATCGCCGCTGGTCAGCAGGATGCCGCTGTTGACGCCGTCGCTCCACATTCCCGAGGACGCGGTGCCGCCCACGTAGGAGGCGCTGCCGGGAACCAGCGAAACCCCGGCGCCGAGAATCTCGTTGACCAGTTGGTTGGCGGCCGTGGGATCGGCCGCATCCACCGTCTGCACCACTTGGACCGGTCCCTGGGGAAAGTCCAGGGCGGCAACCGCAGCGGCGTCCACCGGTCCGAAAACGATATGGTCCAGCCCCTTCACCCAAGTCGCCCCGAACAGGTCGACACGGTTGCTGGTGGCGATCGACGAGGCGGTGACGTTCAGTTCGGTGGCATCGTTGATCGCCTGGGCAATCACGTTGCCCATCTCGGCCGCGGACTGCCCGTCGCTGTAGTAGATGGGAATTTCCACGCCGCCGCCGCCGCCCACGCTGGTGTCGATGAACACGAAGGTTTGATCGAGCACGCCGTCGCTGATGGTGAAGGTGTCGCCGTGGGCGATCTCCGCCGCCGCCGGCACCTGGAGCGTGAACCCCTGGGCCTGGCGGTCGTTCGTGTTGAACCATTGCCAGAGCATGTTCCAGTCCGGCGCGGACGGTAGCGCCGGCCGAATCCCGTAGTCCTCGCCGCGGCGGATTTCCAGGCTGTACTCGCCCTGGGTGACGATCGGGTTGGTGGTGACCTGTGCGTGGAAGTCGAAGTCGGTGTTCGACGGCGCGGCGGTAACCATCTCGCCGCGTTCGGCAAATCCGATGATAATGTCGTCGATGTGCCAGCCTTCGAAGTTGTTGTTCTGGCCGCGGCGGAAATCGGTAAAGCGGTTGCCGGGGCTGGGCAGGCCGTAGTTCTTGCTGGTCTGGTCGCCGAACAGCGTATCGCCGTATCCCAAGGGCCCGGTGAACGTCACGTCGTGGTTGTACAAGTGGGAAAGATAGCCCAGCGTGGCATCCAACTTCATCGTCGTCTGGTAGCGGTTGATCTGCTCGATTCCGCCAAGATTCGCGCCCAGCGTGAGGAACGTGATCGGCCCGCCCAGCAACACCTCGTCCGAGGTCGCCACCGCCGTCAGGTTCACCGGGGGTATGTTGCCGGTGGCGTACGTGTTGATCTCCGAAGCGATCAGCGTGGCCGCCGAAACCGGATCGCCGACCGCCGAAATATCAATCAACACGTCCGGCGGATTGAGGGGATTGGCGGGGAAGCCATTGCGATCGAACTCGAAGACAACGTCCTGATAAAGCCCCCGTGCGTCAACCGCGCGAATGGTCAGGCTTGCCCCGTCCGGAATCTGCGCCGGGTCGATCACCCGGAACGTATCCCGGCCGCTGAAGTTCTGGTTGACCACCTTGGTGACGATACGGGCGATCTCGAACTGGTCCATGTCGCCGTTGACCGGAACCGGCACGGCGCCGCTGGCCACGGAGCCGGGTGCGTCGCCCACCAGGACCATGGCGGGAGTGGCACTCTGGCCCACGGCCACGGCTCCCTTCAACAGCAGCCGGTAGCCGTCCTTGACGGCCGAGACCTGGATTCCGGCATTGTTGATCGCGGTGGTAATCGCGTTGGCCACTTCGTCGGCCGACTGGCCGGAGGAGATGGCGATGGCGAAATCGCTGGTGGGAGCGATGCCCGCCGTCCCCCCCAGGCTGGGATTGTCGAACTCGAAACGGACGGGCGCGGGGTCGATGCCGTTGTCGATCTCGAACCATTCCCCGTCCTGGATCAAATCGCCGGCGGCGTTGGGCACCCACAGCGAGAGCCCCATGTCGAACTCGAAACGCACGCCGTCGACCTCGAAATAGGAGTTGTCGCCGTCGAACCGGCCGTCGGGCGTGGTGCCGCCGGGAATCGCCGCGTCCACGATTTCCGTGCCCGCCACGGAGCTGACGTAATTGCCCTGGCCCCGCGCAAGGCCCACTTCCATGTCGCTGGCCGTGGAGAAGTCGAACCGCAGGCGGACATTGGGCTGGCCGGCAAAGTCGCTCAGGTCGAGCCGACCTTGCCGCCAGTTGCCGCCCGTGTCGATCGTTTCGTCGATGAAGCGTTCCGAGGGCGCGCCGCCGTTCTGCATGTTGTCGGTAATCGGCTGCCAGTTCATGTCCGTGTTGGTCGTGGCCATGTCCCAGTCGGCGCCATCGACGGAAATGTAAGTCCGCAGGCCGTCCCAGTCGGCGCTGTTTTGTGTCTCGGCGTAATAGGTGAAGTAGACCACCGGCTTGTCTTGCGGGGCGTAGCCCTCCAGACTGAAGGTATCGGTGGTGAGGCTGCCGAAGGCACCGCCGGGAAGATTGTAGGTCTGGTAGGCGGCCGTATTCATCCTCGCCGGGGGCGAGGAGGAATACTGGTAGAAATCACTCAGATTGTTGTCGCTGGCCCAGGAATCACCCGGCAGAGGATCGGGCCCCCGCCCGCTGCGTGGATCGTCCAGCCCGAAGTACCAACTGACCTCGCCCTCGTGGCGATAGTGGTCGACCACCGTGTCCTGGGTGATGCGGCTCTTGTCGTAGGCCGGGTTCGTACCGTGGCCAAGATCGTTCCAGCGCCGGTCGGTGGTGTGCCAAAGGTTGTAATCGATGGGCGAGAAGTCGACGCCCCGGGCGCCGCCCACTCCCGTCGAAATCCGCTTAGCCCCGTCGGCGAAGACCGGCTGCAGGTCGCCCTTGATGTCAAAGGAGTAGAGCCGCCCGGAAAGGTCCGTGGCGAACATCAAGTTCGCATACTTGCCCCCTTCCACGTGCTGCGGTCCGGTGGTCAAGCCGGAGAATTGCACCTTGGCATTGTTGAACTCGATCCTCTTGATGAATTCCATCCAGGGACCGTTGTCGGTGAAGATCGTGAAGTTGAAACCCGACTGCGGATCGATCCCCACGAAATCGTAGCTGGTGGGGCTGTGTACCAGGAACAGGTCGCCCTGGTCGGTAACGGCATACATCTCGTTGCCGACGAAGGTGATTCCGGTCACCGTGCCGCCGCCGCCGGCCAGGTCGCCGCTCAGGTCCAGCGGATTGGCAAAGGTAAAGTCGAACGCGGTGACGCCCGGAATCTGCACGGTCGAGCCGACCACGTTGGGCGTGATGCCGGTCAACGGGGAGGCGGTAATGGCGTTGCTGATCAAGTTCGCCACGGTGAAGCCGTTCATGTCGGCGGTGATCTTGATTTCGATGCTGCCGGGCGTGACCGCCGAGCTGGAGCCGGCAACGGCATTCCAGGTGGAAGCGGCAACGACCGTGGTGGCCCCGTAGAAGGTGATGCGATGACCATAGCCGTTCAGCGTCGTCCCCGTTCCCGTACGCGCGGCAAACCCCACGTCAACGCCCGTGGTATTTGCCTCGACCACACCGGCCAACGACGAGCCGAACGCACCGGCGGCCTGGGTCTCCTCGAAGGGGACGGCGATTCCCACCGTGCTGCCATAATCGCCGAACAGCGACACTCCGCTGCCCGCCGCCGCCAGGGCATCATCGCCCAGGATGGAGATGCGTATCATGTTTCCCGGATCGACGAATCCCGCCGACGAATAGGTGCCTTCGCCGTTGATGGCGGCCGTGACCAGGTTGGTCATGGCCTGGTCGTCCTCGGCTCCGGTGAATACGATAATCGTCGCCCCGGTGACGGGAACGGTAATCGTTTCCCCCTGCTTGCGGAACTGGAAGCTGCGATCCGGCTTGGTCCCCGGCCCGCCGATGGTGAACCAGTCCCCGGTGGCCAGAGCCGGCCGGTTGACGACCAGCACCTTGCCCGAGTCGAACTCAAAGGTGGTGCCGTCCACGCCGAAGGTATCGCCGTCGCGGACGGTGGGGACCCCCTCCGGCACCATGTTGAAGTCGGGACCCGTGTTCAATTCGAAGCGAACCGGTGCGCCGCCGTCGGAAAGGGTAAACCAAGCCCCGTCGCGAAGGTCGTCGTTGGCGTTCTGTGAACCATTGAAGGTGGGGTCGTAGGAGGGAACCGTATCGGTGGCCGCGCTGACAATGATCGTGGGTGCGGTGGCCAGGTGGCCGAACGGTACGATGTTTGTGCCCAAACGCGCGCCGGTGGACCGGTTCGGTTGCTGCCGGGCACCGCCGTCGGCATTGAGGATGTACATCAGGTTGTCGGTAGGAAGCAGATAGGGCGACTGGCTCCAACCGCGAGGGTTGCCGGTGACGTTGCCCACCGCATAGACCCAGCGCGTGCCGTTGGAAGGGCCGTGGGTCATGGCTTCCATCTGAACACCCGGGTTGTACACCTCCAGCCCGGTCAAGGCCGTGTTGAGTTGGTAGGTGACAATATTCTCGTCGCGCTCGTAGACGAACGGCTGCCGGGCATCGCCGGTGTTGATCTCGCGGTAGTTGGCGATCGCAGGGTGCTGGTTGACGACATTGGTCCGACCGGCCATGGTAAACAGCCGGCCGTCGTTCCGCATGGCGATATCGCCGTAGTACCGGTTGGGTCCCTGGGGCAGATAGCCGCCCAGTGGTGTGAGATCCGTTTCGCGGCCGCCGGCGAACGGATCGACGGTGTAGAGGTCGGCCCGCGTGTTGACGTACGTCACCACGTCGCCCAGGGTGAATTCGTTGGGGAAGACGTCCAGCCGTCCGGCCGGAACGAACGAATCGGGGCCGGCGTCGAAATGCTCCTCCACAATCCGCTTGACCGAGTCGATCGGTTCGCGGCGGGTGAGCGGAAAGGCGTCGTTCAGCGCCGCCGCCGTGGCCAGTGAGGACGTCACCGCCACGTAGTAAGTCCGCCCGTTGCCCTCCGGCAGATAGGCCGTGCCGATAAACGGATCGAGGCCGCCGGCCGAACCGCGTGAGAGGTCCTCCACGTTGGCCCCGGCGATGGGGTCCGGCCGGTCGTCGGCCACGTTGGACGCATCGCCGATGAGGATCAACTGGCCCGACTGGTCGAACACCCACAGGGTCACGTCGGGCCGGGCCATGCCGTCGGTATAATCCACGTCGAAGATTGTTGCCCAGATGCTGCCGGCGTCGTTGATGCCGCCGATCGACTGGATGCCTTGATAGTCGACGGCAAGGCGATACCAGTCGACGTCTTGGCGGCCGCTGAGATAGCCGGAGAGCGAGATGGCGTTTTGATCCGTGCCCAGCAAGTTGCCGATCTGTTGTGCCGTGACGCGGTTGTCGTTGACGCCGCGGTTACCGGGCGCCTCCACCTCGGCGGTCTCGCCCAACAGGGGGGAGTGGCCGGGGAAGCCGAGCACCTCGATGCCGTTTTCGGCGTAGCGGATGTCGGCGTACTGGACCGTCGAGCCGGGCACTTCCTGCATCTCGCGGAGACGAATCTGCATCTGGTAGGTGCCGTCCGTGTTGGCCAGATGGAAGAGCGAGGTGGCCAGCGGGTTGAAACGAAGATGGGGCCCGTCCAGCAGCACGTTTCCGTCCTCTACCCGGGCACCGGCTTCCAGCCCCTTGGTGGCGGCCGCCGTGAGGATCGCGTCGCGAATGGAGGCGGCCACGCCCGCCGCCGAAAAATCACCGCCGCCGTCGGCAATCTGCACCCGAACGTGGGCCGGGTTGAAGGAGGCGTCCTTGTCGAACTCGAAGGTCACCGTGCGATAGGGATCGCTCACGGTGAACGTGTCGCCGTCGTTCAGGGCGGCGCCGCCCGGAATGCCGCCGATTGCCAACGCGCTGCGCACGCGAACGTAGTAGGTTCGCGTCTGGCCCACGGGACCGGGCAAGATCAGCCGCAAGCCGGCGTCCCGCTGGTTGGTCGTATAGAAATCGTGACGGAGCCAGGAATCGCGGTTCATGGTGAACGCCTGGTCTCCATAGACCGCCGCGTCTCCCTGGTTCTCGGCCATCGAATTGTCGGACCGGTCAAGCACGTCCCCGTCCGCGCTGATCAGTTCCACGATGGTGTCCAGAGCGTGAGTCGTGCGATCCAGATCGATCCAGACCTCCGTGCCTGCCTCGGCCTTGAAGGAATAGACGTCAACATCGGTGGGGTCGTCGGTACGGATCGTGCCGTGGACCTCGAATCCCAGCCGCAGGTTGTCATCGCCGGCCTTCTCGAATCCGGCCAGGTCGCCGATCACTTCCGCCGAGGAAGGATGCCCGTTCGCGTCCTCGGTGGCCCCAAAACTCCGTTCCACCTCGTTGACCACGGCCACGTTGCGGTCATTGCTGTAACGGTCAAGCTTGACGCTTCGCCAATCGCCGGGCTGGGCCGTCGAGGGGCCGTCGTTATTGGTGTCGAATTGCGGTTCGCCCCGCATGTTGAAGCCGGCGCCCACCGTGTCGTCGGCCAGGCCGGTCAGCACCACCGGCTTGCCGGGCATACCCACAATCTGTACCGTTCCGCCAATCCGGTCGTCGATTTCCAGCGGGCGACCGGCCGCCGTGAAGCCGGCGTTGTTGCCCTGCAGTTTGACCACCAGGCTCTCCTCGGCGCTGCTCTCCAGTCGCAGCCCACCGACGTGATGGAAATTGGGCACCACGATCTCGCTCCGCAACACGTGGACGATATCGGTGTCGTCCCAGACCGACTCCGTGGTCAGCGTGGCGCCGCGGACTTCCATGCCGTTGATACCGTTGTTGGTGAGCCGGTTGGCGCGGACCATCGGCCCGCGATTGGAAGCATATTCCGCGAACATCGAGACCGGTCCGGTGCTGCGCCCGTAGTCGGGGTCGACGGTGGCCTTGAGCGAATTGGCGTCGATGCTGATTACCGGCCCGGGGTTATTGAGAAAGTCGTTGCCCACGATGATCGGCTGGGCACCGCGGACGTAGATCGTGGCCGGAGAAATGAAACCGCGGCCGTTGCGGTCGCCGGCGGAACCGGCGTCGTTATTCTCAAAGCGGCTGTTGGCCACGCGGAGAAACGCCTGGCGTGCTTCCACCGGATCGAATCGCGCGAAACCGCCTTCGATGGAAGTGATTCCGCCGGCGTAGGCGACGATCGCCTGATCGAGACTGGCACGCGAAACCGGGCCGAAGTTGAGCCCTGCCCAATCACCGGGCGCGGCCGCCTGGCCGCTGGTGTTTTCACTCGTGTTGAAGGTGCCCCCGGCACCATAGCGATTGTCCAGCAGGGAGGTGAAGATCACCTTGTATCCGGGGGCTCCCTCGGTCGAGCCGGGGCGACCCTCGGCAATGAATTGGGCCCCCATCTCGGTCTCGATCCGCGAACCGTCCATCTTCACGATGATCCCCGGGTCGACCCGCAAACGCGCGTCGGGCCGGGCCAGCCGCGTGGCAAAACCGTCGATCCGCACGGACGGTCCGAGGTGCGTGAGGGTGACCAGGGAGCCGCTCTCCGCCAGATTGACGGAAATGTCCAGGCCGTCGTTCTGCGCCGCGTCGTCAATCGCGGCACGAATCGAAGCGGCCACCTGGGCGGCCGTGTCGCCGGCCGTATAGGGAATCGGCTTTCGCCCGGGGATGACTCCCGCCGACAGATCGAACTCGAAGATCACCTTCGTGCTGCCGTCGAAAATCGAGAAGGTCGATCCGTCGGGAATGGCCGAGCCCGGCACGGACCAGAGTATGTTTTCGTTGGACAAAGTGAGGGGGTTGGTCGCGTTTTGTTGCAGCGGGCCGCCGGGAGTTCCGTTGACAAACAGATTCTCGGCCACCACGTGAACCATATCCCAGTCGTCGAACCGCCCCGGCACCTCGAGTTCCTTGATGGGGGCTCCCGGCGCGGTCTTGATTCGCACGAACATGCCGTTGATCGAATTGTTCACCACCAGGTTGCCGTGTACCTCGGGGCCCACCCGGTCGTAGTCGGAGGTGAAGGGGGCCACGCCATCCCAGTTTTCAAACAGGGTATCGGCAAAGCTGTTGGGATCGCCCGAGATGGCCGCGTCGGCGCTGTCGCGGATCGTGTTGTAGGTGATCGTGGGCCGCGCCTCGACCATGTGGATGGGCGCGTAAACGGCGCGATTCCCGTCCACCACCACTTCGCCCCCGCCGTAACGAATATCGGCGTGGTTGATGTAGTTGAGAAAGATCCCCTGCGTCTCCAGCACTTGCCGGGGAGGAACACCAATGGCCGGATCGTAGGCCGCGATAAAGTCGTAATCGAGTTCGTTGCGGAAGACCAGGCCGCCCCAGTCGCCTTCCCGCGGCGTGGTTCGGTTGGGCTCGGTATCCACGCCGATCGACTCGTCCCGGTGCGACGTGAACAGCACCGAGTGATACGGTGTGCCCAGCACCTGCAGCGAACCACCGCTGCGATCCACCCCCTGGGCCGAACTGCCCACGTCGATGTTGGCCCCGTAGAGTTTGAATACGGCCCCCGCGTCGATCACCAGGCTCACGCCCTGGGGCACCTCCAGCCGCACGCCGTCGCTGAGCGGTTGCGGCGGATTGTCGAATTGGGTGCGGCCGATTTCGTAGGCAAGATTGTTCTCATACGTGGCCGGGTTGTTGGGATCGTCGTCCTGAAAATTATTGCCCAATACGCGGACGATGTCGCCCGCGCTGGCCGTGGCCATCGCCGCCGGGATCGTCGTGTAGGGATTGGCCAGGCTGCCGTCCTGCGTACCGCTGGTGGAGGCCTTGTCGACGAAGATCGTGTTGGCTTCGGGGCGGACATTGAACCAGAAATCGTAGACTCCCCCCGGCACACCGTCGGCGTCGCCGTCGAACAGCGTGGCGGTGGTGTCCACGAGGTGATCGACGCCGTTGCCTTGAAACGTGTTCGGCTCGTCCGGATCGACGCCCCCGGGGCGAAAGTTCAACCGCAGCTTGTAAGCCCCCTGCGACGTGCCGCCCACCCCCGTATCGGCAATGTTCGCGTCGTATTGCTCGTTGCCGCTGGCGGATACGCCCACGTAATACGTGCCGGGCTGCAAGTACATCTCCAGAAAGGAGTCCCCGCTGTAGAAGTCGTCGTTGCGGGCAACCAGCTCGTAGGTGGTGATCGTCGGACCGCCCGGATATTCCTCCACCGGCACCTCGCGGTACAACTTCAGCGCGCTGTCCAACTGGCTGGAATTGTTCATTCGCTCGGCGAAGGTTTCCGCGCTGAACGTACCGCGGTCGGCCAACTCGAAGCGATAGAGGTCGACGTCGATGCTGTCGGGCCGATACATGTGCCGGCCGTGGACAATGTCGTGATCGCCGGGGAACACCGGCTCGGCGCCGCCCGCCTGGTTGGCGATGTCCTCGCTGGACCCCATGATCGTGCCGGGCGGCAGATCGTAGCTGTGTCCATAGCCCAGAACGTGGCCGATTTCGTGCATCGCCACGCGGAACCACGAGCCGCCGAACTCGCTCGACCCCCAGCTTTCGGCCTTGTCCATCAGGGCCATGCCCCCGCCGCCAAGACCACCGATGCCACCCGGCCCCGAGGTCGCCCCCAGCGCCTGCAAGTCGCCCGTGGCGACGGTGAAACCCATGGCGTCCGACTCGATGAAGGAAACTCCCAAGTACGTGCTGTACAGTTCCAGAATCTCCCGCGTGCGCTGCTTCTGGGCATCCGTGATCAGATTCAACACCGGCGAGCCGAATTGGTCCGAGCCGATCACGTCGCGGAAGTTGTAGTACCGCGTGGTGATGCCGTCGGTGGAATCCGGCGAGGAGCCCCCGG
>CAYZWG010000064.1:7794-18087 GCA_964481605.1 uncultured Planctomycetaceae bacterium | reverse complement strand
CATTCGCTGGGAGCCGCCCATGCCGATCGTCAGCAGAACCGACCGACGCGCGTTCTTGAAGGCTGCCGGGGCAACGCTTGCCGCTGCCCGACTGTTGCCCGCGACCGCCCTGGCCGAGGCGGAAGCGCGGGAAGACCTGCCCCCGGTCCGTACCATTACCCGGGGCCCCAAGTTCCACTGGTTCGGCTACTACGACAAACTTCAGTTCGACCCCACGGGCCGCTACGTGCTGGGCATGGAGGTCGACTTCGAGCATCGCTCGCCGCGGCCGGAGGACGTGATCCGCATCGGCATGGTGGACACGGCCGAGGGAGACCGCTGGATCGAGTTGGGCACCAGCCGGGCGTGGTGCTGGCAGCAGGGCTGCATGTTGCAGTGGCGGCCGGGCAGCGCCAGGGAGATTCTCTGGAACGATCGCCGGGAGGGTCGTTTTGTCTGCCACCTGCTGGACGTGAAGACGAAAAAGAAGCGGACGATTCCGCACCCGGTCTACACGGTCAGCCCTTGCGGCCGCTGGGGCATTGCGCCGGATTTTCGCCGGGTGAACGAGATGCGACCGGGCTACGGCTACGGGGGTTTCGCCGATCCCAACGGCGACGTGTTGGCGCCGGCCGACTCGGGCATTTTTCGGGTGGAGTTGGAAACGGGCCGCTCGGAGTTGGTGGTTTCGCTGGCCGAGATCGCCCGGATTCCTTTTCCCGGCGGCGATATTTCGGGGGCCAAGCACTACTTCAACCACCTGCTGGTGAGCCCCGACGGCCGCCGCTTCGAGTTTCTCCATCGCTGGGGGTTTCCCGATTGGCGGGGGGCCACGCGAATGCTCACGGCGGCCAGCGACGGCAGCGACGTTCGCGTGGTCGACGACTCGGGCAAGACGTCGCACTTCATCTGGCGCGATCCGCGGCATATCCTCGCCTGGACCTGGCACAAGTCGCACGGAGCGGGGTTTTACCTGTTCGAGGACAAGAGCGGGGGCAAGGTCGAGATCGTGGGCGAGGGGATCATGACCCGCAACGGCCATTGCAGCTACCTGCCGGGCGGTAAGTGGATTCTCAACGACACGTACCCCGACAAGAATCGCAACCAGAACCTCTACCTTTACGAGGTGGCCGGCGGGCGGGTCGTGCCGTTGGGGCATTTCCATTCACCGCCGCGGTACCGGGGCGAGTGGCGTTGCGACACGCATCCGCGCTACCGTGGCGACGGCCGGCAGGTGTGCATTGATTCACCCCACACGGGCCAGGGCCGGCAATTGCACCTGATCGACGTGAGCCGGATCGTGGGGTGACGGGGGCCGAGGGCCTAGGGGGGGCCGTTGCCGTAGACGAGCATCGGCGGGGGCACCTTGCCGGCCATCTCGCCGAACGCGCGGAGCATTTGCGCTTGCATATCGGCGATCGTGGCGCCGCCGGGGACGTCGATCCAGGTGCCCTTTCCGGCAAAGGCGAGGGCTTTCATCAGCGCGCGGTCGGCGCTGGCGCCGACGGTCATGGTGTGGAAGGTGAATCCCAGGTTGATGCCTTGGGTGGCTTCCCAGAAGGCGTATTGCTTCCTCACGTTGTTGGTGGTGTAGTTAGGGTATCCGTCACCGTCGTAATCGGTCCAGTCGGCCCAGTTCCAGTCAGCCGGCTGTTTCCAGCCGGAGGGCATCTGGTTCGTGTTGCCGTCGGTAATCACCAGCACGGTGGGCCGGGCGCCGTAGCGGATGTATTGCTGCAACAGCAGCCGGGCTTGCAGGATGCCGTCGCCCATGTCGGTCATGTTGCTGTAGTGGCCTGCCTGGCGGTGCCGCTGGATGGCGTCCAGGGAGGCGTAGTCCGAGGTAATGGGGTCGGCGGAGAGATCGATATTGTAGCCGTCCTCGAAGAGCGTGGTTTCCCATCGCGCGTCGGTGGCGTAGCTGATGATTCCCACCTGGTCGCCGAAATCGAGTTCGGTGAGGAAATTCAAGAGGAGGGAGACGCCGTTTTTCATCGCGTGGAAGGGGTAGTGGGGTGTTTTCCAGAGGTCGGGTGTCTGGCTGTGGAGTCGTCTTCTTCTGAGGAGGTAGTCGACAAACGTCATGCCGCCGTACATGGAGCGGTAGCCGCCCCGCCTGACGGAGTAGTCGTAGCGGCAATGGTTGATGAATTCGGTCCAACTGCCGGAGGGGTAGGGATAGGGGGTGGTGTTGAGGTTGAAGGCGGTTTTGACGGCGGCCACGGTATCCTCGAAGCGTTCTCCGTAGCCGGGACCTTCTCCGCTGGCATTTGCGCCGGACTTGACCCAGCACTTGACGATTCTTCGGTTGCGGTTGCGGCCGGTGCCGGCAAACTCACCGGAGAGGCCGGAGAGGCCGTCGTGTTTTTCGACCGCGCCGTTGGAAAACTGGAGCACCACGTTGGAGAGGTCCTTGGTCGATGCGGCGAGGATCGACGTTCCCTTGAAGGTCACTTGAATCTGGGGCTGGCTGTTGTTTTGGGGGGGTTGGCCGACCACCGTGAGATACTGAGGCTGGAAGGTCATCGAGCCGACGTTGGGGGGGCCCAGCGCCTGGAAGATATCGGAGACGTTCTGCTCGACCGCCGCGCGGCCCAGCTTGGAGATCGATCGCAGCTCGCTGTCGTCGTTCATCGAGCCCGAGTAGTCGAGCACGAGGACGAGGTCGCGGGCCTCGACGAAGGCGCTGGCTCCGGCGGAGAGGGGGACGGTGGGCTTGTTGACAAAGGTGCCGAAATTCAGCCGCAGGGCGCCGTCGGGTGCCTGGGGATTGGCGTTGTCGCGGTGGGTGACGACGCGGACGACGTTGTATGGCTCGACCCCCCACTGGATCGGCCAGGTGCCGGAGGCCTCGTCGAAGACGCGTTTTCCGAAGAGGACGTCGCGGTCGGGGTTGATGTAGACGCCGTTGGCGGCGGCCACCTGCTGGGCCCTTGCCTTGGCGTTGGCCACGGCGATCGAGTTGGCGTCGATAATGGCGCTGCCGTTTCCCTTGGCGGCTTCGGAGATCGCTCCGGTGATTTCCTGGGAGGCGGCCAGCGAGGCCGCGTCGGCGGCGTTTTGCATTCTCGTCAGCGTCATGGTCATCAGGCCGGTATCAACCGAGAGGGCCACGAACGCCAACAAGACGGGAACCAGGAGGCAGGTCAGCACGAGGACGATTCCCTGGCGGGACCGTCGTATGCTCCTCCCCGCGTATCCCCACCAAGTTGCCGGCAACCCTTTGTGAATCGTCATCGTTGCTCCCCCTTTTCCCTCCAGCGAAAGCAGCGGCGGGCGGGCCGCTACTGCGCCATCGTGGACACCGCGTTGCGAAAGACTACGTCACCCTCGAGCATGGTCGGCGCGACCTGGGGGAACCAGATGGTTCCCACGGCCGCGTAAGGCATTTGGATGCGAACCCGAAAGAGGGCCCACTTGTTGGCCGGGGCCGCCAGGTCCATGGGTGTGCCCGGGCTGTTGGCGTCCTCGATGGAGACCGTCGCCTGGTCCGCGGGCAAGCCGGAGGCGGCAAGGAACGTCCGTACGTCGGACACGATCTTGTCATTGATGGATTGGTTGGCGCCGAGAATCTCGTTGTGATCCATGGCGGCGACGCGGGCCCCTTCGCGGGCGGCCATCAACAGCTTGTTGTTGACCTCGTAGAGGCGGCTGGCCTCGACGGCCCCCAGAGAAAGGATCAGCAACAGCGGCGCGGCCACGGCAAACTCGACCACGGCGGTGCCCCGGCGATCCTTCCGGCTTCTGGCTGGCGTGGCAAACTTCATCGGTTGGGTCCTCCGCCGGCTGGCGGCCGTTTTGGATTGGCCACGCGACTTTTCCCTGGTTTATTCATGCCTGGTGATCGATTGTCCCGTGAGGACGACGTTGCCAAAGAAGGGCAGCACGATGGGGGCCACATCGCGGTAGCGGACTTCCGCCCGAACCAGAAAGGGCTGCCGCGGGGCGGCGTTGGCCAACTCGATATCGGAGAGCAACTGGGCCCCGGCCATGGTCGAGGGAATCGTTCCGCCCTGGTCGACCGCGCTGGCGTCCTTGACCACCAGGGTGACGGCTTGCGGCTGGACGATCGGCGCCAGCACGTTGAATGCTTCCTGGCGGGCATCCGTGGTGCTCACGCCGGCGGTCGATCCGTAGCGGGCGGCCGACCGGCAGGCCGTATCGAGCATGTTGTTGACCATTTGGGCATGGCCGAACTCGAGAATGAAAAAGAGGAAGAGCAAGAACACGGGGAGGACGACCGCCGCCTCGACGCAGGTGGTGCCGCGGCGGGTGGGCTTGGCCCAAGGCTTGCGTGGCATGGCATGGCCTATCTGTTGCACGAGAATCAAGCTGCCGCCGGAATGCTGGCAAGTTTTCCGTTCGGGCGCCTGCGCACGCATGTCCGCCCGCAAAGGAGGGACGAAGTGGATTGCTGAAAAGTGTTGCCGCACCGAACGGGCGGCGAGCAAAAGCAAGGCGAAACTTCCTCTCTCCATGGGAAGCCTACTTTACGTTTTGGACCGATTGGGCGAGAGAAAGGGCATTCTCGCCAATTTCGGTCCCGGCGGGGCCGGCATTTCCGGCAGAGACCAGCGAGCACGAACGGCCGGCCATCGTAGCCCCAAGCGTAAGCGAGGGAGAATCACCGGCCTGGAATCCCTCGCGTGGGTAGCACCGGTTCTTGAACCGGTGTGGCTGGTGCCACAAGAGGTCAGCGCAAATCACTCCACCCAGCGAAGGCGGGATCGGGAGACCCGCGCCGAACGCAGGCGGGATCGGGAGACCCGCGCCAAACGCTGACCTCTTGCCGGCTGCCGCCGGGTGCAGGTTCAAGAACCTGGGCCACCCGGGGCGGGGGAGAGACGTTTCCTCGCGGCTCTATCCGCCCAGCATGGTCCAGGCCAGGGCGATGCCCACCGCGTTGAAGGCCGCGTGCAAGACGATCGCCGGGGGGAGGCGGTGGGTGCGGAAATAGAGGAATCCCAAGGCCAACGCGAGGAAGAAGAGGGGCGCCGGGTCGGGCACCACCTCGGGGCCCAGGCTCACGGTCAACAGGGCTTGCAGCAGGTAGACCGGCACGGTGACCAGGGCAAAGGCCGCCAGACCCAACCGGAGATCGGCGTGGAGGCGGTCGGGCTGGATGCCCAGGTCCTTGCTGGTGGCGCCGCATCGCAGCCGCAACAGCGCCACGCCGAACAGCAGTACGGCGAGTTGGGCCGCGGCGTTGAGGACGAAGAACTTGAGCAGGGAATCGGCGTCGGGCAGGGGGGCCGGCCGGCGGTAGTGCATCGAGGCGAACAGCAGCGACGACGCGACCACGGGTGCGGTGCCGACCAGCCGGGCGGGGAGTCGGGCGGCCCGGCGGAGTCGGCCCTCCAGGCGTTCCAGCCAGCCTTGCAGCAGCAGCCGGAAGAGAAACTCCTCCACCACCGGGGCGACCACCACGGCGCTGAGCACGCACACCAGCAGCCCGGCCAGGCTGTGGCGGCCGTGGAGCAAGACGATGAGGGGATGGGCGGCGTCGAGTTGGTCGCCTGGGGCGTGCTCGGCGTGTTCCGAGCGGACGATTGCCGGGGGGGCGTGTTCCGAGCGAACGATGACGGTGGGGCGCGGGGGCGCGGGGGTCAGATCGAGGCCCCAGAAGAGTTCTCCCGCCAGGGAGGCGACCAGCATGAAGACGACGTAGGCAACGACGATCAGCAACACCTCGAGCCCGCCCCAGGGCACCGGGCGGCGGCCCTGGTAGGGTACCAGCGGCCGGCTTCCCGCCAGCCGGCGGGCGACCACGATCCATCCGGCCAGGCACGCGGCCAGGGCGATCGAAGTTCCCACGAGGAAGGGAGTCGACTGTGTTAAGCGGGCCATTTCGTTCATTGCGGTCCACGCCCGGTCATCGCCCGGCCACGATCCTCACCGCCGAAGCGACGTAGATCAGCCCTGAATAGATGGTCATCAGCACGGCGGCCCAGAGCGCGACGACGAACGTCCACTCGACCCAGCCGGGCACCGTGGCGGAGCACGCCAGAAAGTAGAGTGCGGAGGCGGCGGCCAGGCACTGGAGGACCATCTTCAGCTTGCCCGGCATGTTGGCGGAAAAATCGCCCCCGCGTTGCTCGATGAACCCCCGCAGGGCCGTCACCAGCAGCTCGCGGCCGACGATCACCACGACCATCCACGCCTGGAGGTGATACCACCTGGTGCCCAGGGCGGGCTCGGCCAGGAGGAAGATGAACGTGCCGCAGATGATCACCTTGTCGGCGAAGGGATCGAGGATTCGGCCCAGCACGGTGACCTGGTGAAACTTGCGGGCATACCAGCCGTCGACCCAATCGGTGCCGGC
The DNA here is from genome assembly GCA_964481605.1 of uncultured Planctomycetaceae bacterium. Classification (GTDB taxonomy): domain Bacteria; phylum Planctomycetota; class Planctomycetia; order Pirellulales; family Thermoguttaceae; genus CAYZWG01. Next base: position 11,786 of record CAYZWG010000064.1, on the reverse strand, counting down.
GGCCAGGAGGAAGAGGATCAGCGCCGCCGTGTATTGGCCGAAGGGGATCAGGCAGAACATCGTCACGGCCAGGATCAACCGCAGGCTGGTGATCTGGTTGGGCACGTTGAAGGGGGACGGGGGAGAGGTTTCCCGAGGGGGCCGGCTCATGGTTGTTGTTCTTTGCCTCCCACAAAAGAACACGGCACGGTTGGGGTGAAGACCCGTTGCCGTGTTGATTTTCCCGCCCTCCGGCCTATGGCCCGTCCGAAAAAAACTGCAACGTTTTGCGATGTGGCCACACTAGCCCGAAGCGCCAGCGAGGGAGCCATTCGTACGTTTTCGTCCCTCGCTGGCGCTTCGGGTTCGTGTGGCATATTTTTTTGCGACGGGCCCTATTTGGCCTGGCCCACGGCCACGGCGACCAGGTCGTAGCCGCTGGTCTTGACGATCTCGGCGGGGACGATTTGGCCGGGGGCCAGGTCCGGGCCGGTGAGATAGACCGCGCCGTCGATCTCGGGGGCGTCGGCATAGCATCTACCCAGGTAGGCGTGTTGCTGGCCGGGGATATCACGATCGACGAGGACGTCGAGCGTCTTGCCGATTTGGGCTTCGTTCCAGGCGAAGGCGATCGGCTGCTGGGCCTCCAGAAGTTGCCGGCGCCGGTCGCGGACGACCTGCTCCGGCAGCCGGCCGTCGAGCCGCTGGGCGGGGGTGCCCGGCTCGGCCGAAAACTCGAAGGCGCCCAACCGCTCGAAGCGTCGCGTTTGGACAAACCGCAAAAGTTGCTCGAATTGTTCTTCCGTCTCGCCGGGAAAACCGGCGATCAGCGTGGTTCGCAGCACGAGGCGCGGAATCCGGCGGCGGAGCCGGTCGAGCAGCGCCTCCGTTTCGGCCCGGCTGACGCGGCGATTCATCCGCCGGAGCACCTGGTCGTTGATGTGCTGCAAGGGGAGGTCGAGATAGGGGAGGACTTTTTCGTCGCCGGCGATCACCTCGATCAGTTCGTCGGTGACGTACATCGGGTAGAGGTACATCAGGCGGATCCACTCGATGCGGTCGATCCGTGCCAGGCTGCGGAGCAGGTGGGCCAACTGCGGGCGGCCGTCCAGGTCGACGCCGTAGGAGGTAAGGTCCTGGGCGACGAGCACCAGTTCGCGGGCGCCGTCGGCGGCGAGTTGCCGCGCCTCGGCCAGCACGCCGGGGATGGGCTTGCTGGCGTGGCGACCCCGAATCGAGGGGATCGCGCAGAACGTGCAGAGCCGGTCGCAACCCTCGGAAATCTTCAGAAAGGCGAGGTGGGGGGGCGTGACCCGCAAGCGGTCGGCGTCGGAAAGGGGTCGACTGGGGGCCGGTCGGAAGAGGGTTCGCTGCTGGGCGAGTCCGTCCAGCAGCCGGCCGGCCGCCTCGGCGATGGCGTCGCGGGCGAAGACGCCCACGAGTTGGTCGATGCCGGGACATTGTTCCAGCAGTGCTTCCTTGTCGCGTTGGGCCAGGCAGCCGGCGACGATCACGCCGTGGAGCCGGCCCTGCTCCTTCAGCCGCACCATTTCCCGGATGGTGTCGAGCGATTCCCGCCGCGCGGGGGCGATGAAGCCGCAGGTGTTGATGACCACGAAATCGGCCCCTTCCGGCTGGGGGACCATCCGGTAGCCGTGCTGGCGGAGCCGCCCCAGCATCCGCTCGCTGTCGACCAGGTTCTTGGGACAGCCCAGCGAGATGAGGGAATAAGTGCCTCGGGTGGGGGGTTCTGGGGCTGGGGTGCTCAAGATCGTGTTTCCGGGATCGGCAGCCAGTCGAGGGGGGGAATCGGCTTGCCCTCGGGGGAGGCCGCCGGGGTGGATCGCTCTGGCCATCCTAGTCCATCGCGGCGACGGGGGTAAGTGGCCTGAAAGGGTTGTTTGCGTCGAGCGGGGCGGGGTGTTATAGTGTACATACGAACACTATTCGAGTCATGGAGATCGCGGCACGGGCACGACGAGGCGACCGATGCTTGTTGGCATGACTGCCGAGGAATACTCCGCCTGTCTGGACTCCGTGGCGGCGGAGGTGCTTACGCGGGCCGGACTGGAGGGGCCGCCGGTGGATGCGTTCGAGCTGGCCCGGCGGCTGGGAATCGCAGTGGCCGAGGACCGGCAGCAGACGGAACGAGCGAGGTATGTGCGACTTCGCGGGCGGCGGGGGAATCCGCCTCGGCCGACCGTCTACCTACGGCCTGATCCACGGCTGGAACGTCGCCATTGGGCGCTGGCCCACGAAATCGGCGAGCACGTGGCCCACCGGGTTTTTGCCGATTTGGCCGTCGATCCCAGGGAAGTCGGGCCGACGGCGCGGGAATCCGTGGCCAACCACCTGGCGGGGCGAATTCTGCTGCCCGGCCCGTGGTTGCTGGAAGACGCGCGGGCGTGTGGCTGGGACCTGCTGGTGTTGAAGGGTCGCTACGCCACGGCCAGCCACGAGCTGATCGCCCGGCGGATGCTGGACTTTTGCGAGCCGGTGATTGTGAGCGTGTTCGACCAGGGGCGAGTGTATTTTCGCCGCAGCAACGTTGCGGGCCGCGTGCCGCCGCCCTCGGCCGAGGAGACGGCGTGTTGGCAGGCGGCCCACCGGCGGAACCGGCCCCAAGAGTCGATCGAGGGGACGTGCCGGATTCAGGCGTGGCCGGTACACGAGCCGGGCTGGAAGCGGGAGATTGTTCGCCGGGAGGTCTCCTGGGAAGGGGTGGATTGAGCGCGGCGAACGTCGCGGGTCTCCCAGCGTTCGGCGCGGGTCTCCCAGCGTTCGGCGCGGGTCTCCCGACCCCGCCGAGAAAGGGGCATGGAGGGGGGTTCCCAAGCCGGAGCTTGGGAACCAGGGGTAATATCAGGGCCGCCCGGGGTAAGCGTCGCGTGCCGGAGACGACTACTCCGCCCGGCGGAGAATATCTCGGGCGATGTTGAGCACCGTGTAGGGTTCGTCTTCGGGGCCGGTGCGGTGGGGATAGGGTTGCCAGGTTTGAATCACCAGGTGGTCGGCCCGGCCGCCGGCGCGGCGGTAGCCGTCGAAGAAGGCCAACGTCCGCTGGTAGGCTTGGCGGTCGGCTTCCGAGGGCGTGATTTCGGTGGCGGCGCGATCGTGAAAGGCGTTGATGATCACGCCCGCCTTGACCCCCTTGGATTGCACGTAGGACTCGACCGCGAGGACGCGGCCGAAATCGAGCCGTCCTTGCCGGCGGCCGTCGTAGTGGACTCCTTCCCAGCCGAAGTCGATGTGGAAGTGGTCCAGCTCAAGTCCCCGCTGGGTGATCGCCGCGAGCAGGTGATCGAAGAAGGAGGAGAATTCCCACTGGGGCAGTTGCAGATCGGTGTGCGGATATTGCCGGCCGTCGGGGGCGGTGACATTGAAGTAGCCGAGCGATTCGATCACCCCGAAGCGGGCGTGGGGAATCTGGCGGTGGATCTGTTCAAAGTAGTCGACCAACTCGCCGATCAGTTCCTCCACGGTCATTTTGGAAGAGCGGTTCGGATCGAGGCCGGGGCCGGGGAACCCCACGCCCCGCATGTTCATCATCACGGCGTGGTCGGTGGTGAGGTAGTCGATCGGCCCGCCGGCTTGCAGCCATCGTCGCAGCAGCCGCAATTCGCTTTGGGCTTGCAACTCGCCCGCCTGATCCTCCCGCCCGGCAAGCCACGGCCGCAGCCGCAGTCCGCCGGTCTCGAAGGCCACTTTGAGCCGGTGCGTTTTGATGATTGCGATCAGGCGTTTCAAGTCGTCATTGGTCAGCTCGGGCCGCGATTTGCCGGCCAACGGCCACGGGGGGAGGATCATCAGGTAGGTTTTGAACACGTCGGCGTGGTCGAGCACGAACGGCCACTTGCGGGGGTTGGTAAGGATGGGGATGAAATCGGGGCGGATGGTCCGGGCGGCGTTTGCCTCCGACAGTTCGGCGGCGACGAACGGGCACGGCCCGACCCAGACACGGTCCGGTTGGTGGGCGTGGGCCGGCCGCCCGCCGGCGAGAACGCATACGGCGA
>CAYZWG010000064.1:0-7694 GCA_964481605.1 uncultured Planctomycetaceae bacterium | reverse complement strand
GCTATTTCCGGCCGGTTCCCAGGGCTGTTCCCGCCGGCGCGGGGCCGGTGGGGATCAGGCCGAGCAGTTCCAGCTCCGTATCGAAGCGGACCATAATCACCCGCCAGCCGTCGCCGGTTTCGGTTTTCAAGTCGGCGCGGCTGGGCGTGCGGTAGAAGGCGAAGTGCCAGACGACGGGAAAATTCTCGCATTTGTAGAGGTATTTCAGCAGCACCAGGTCGGTGCCGACGCGTTTCTGGGAAACGCGTTCGAAGGCGCGGTACTCGCCGTAGAGTTGCTTGATTCGGGCGGTCTGCTGGACCAGCGCGTCGACGGCCTTGGTTTCCTTGCTCAAGGGGCTTCCCACCAGCAGGTCTCCGTAGGCGGCGCCGATCGAGCCCGAGGAGCCGGAGGAGACGCCTTCGAGAAACAGGCTCACCCGCGCGTGAAGCTTTTCCAGGGGGTCGGAGGTTTCCTGGCCGGCGGCGGGGCGGGCGACCGAGGTGGTCAGGCCGAGGGCAATCGCGCCCACGAGTACGCAGTTTTTTGCAAGCATGGCGGGTTCTCCCACTAAGGATGGGCGGGGCATGGATTGTCTGTTGGGGTCTATTCGATGGGGTCCGGGGGCGGGTCGGCCAGGACCCGCCGCCGCAATTCGGAGGCGATGAAGAAGGAACCGGTGACGCAGATCAGGTCGTCCGGGCCGGCCAGGCGGCGGGCGGCCCGCCAGGCGTCGTCGGGCCGGTCGTAGACGGGGAGGTGTTGTGGAGAGATCGAGCGGGCGATGGTTGCGAGTTGCTCGGGGGGCACGGCGCGAGGGTTGTTCAAGTAGCGGGTCAACACGATCCGATCGAAGCGGCCGACGAGCCGGCGGAGCATTCCGGCGACGTCCTTTTCTTGGGTGGTGGCGAAGACGAGGATCGACCGCCGGGGAGAAAAGCTCTCTTGCAGGGTTTGGATGAGGGCCTCGATGCTGGCGGGGTTGTGGGCCGCGTCGACGACCACGGCGGGATGGCGGGCGAGGAGTTCGACGCGGGCCGGGCAGGCGACTTGGGCCAGCCCGTGGCGAATCGCCGGCTCGGGAATCTCGTGGCCTTGGCGGCGAAGCCGTTCGAGCACGGCCAGGGCGACCGCCGCGTTGGCGGCCTGGTGGCGTCCCAGCAGGCCCAGGGCCAGGTCGTCATAGCGGCGATGTTGGGCATTGGCGCCGTAGCGGAAGTCGATGCGAGCCGGGGCGGTGCGATCCTGGAGGTCGTGAGGGGGGTGGTAGATGTAGTGGAAGTCGGCACCGATCTGGGCCAGCGGGCTGCCGCGGCGGCGGCAGACCTGGCGGACGACGCGGCGGGGTTGGTTGGCGTCCACCCCACTCACGACGGGGACGTTGGGCTTGATGATACCGGCCTTTTCCCGGGCGATGGCGGCCAGGGTGGTTCCCAGTTGCTTGGTATGGTCAAGGCTGATGCTGGTGATCACGGAGACCAGCGGCCGGCAGACGTTGGTGGAGTCGAGCCGTCCGCCCAGGCCCACTTCGAGCACGGCGGCGTCGACTTTTCGGCTGGCGAAGTGGACGAGGGCCATGGCGGTGGTGATTTCGAAGTAGGTAGGCCCGGCCCGGCCGCCGTCGCTGGAGGCGGCCTCCCGCTCGATGGCTTCTACCTGGGGGGCGACCCGCTCGACCAGTTCGGCCAGTTCGGCGGGGGAGCAGGGCTGGGAGTCGATGGCCAATCGCTCCTCGACGCGGTCGAGATGGGGCGAGGTGTAGACGCCGGTGCGATAGCCGGCCGCCTGGAGCACGGCCCCCACCATCGTGGCCGTGGAGCCTTTCCCCTTGGTGCCGGCGACGTGGACGATGGGCAAGTCGTTTTGGGGGTTGCCCAACCGGTCGAGCAAGCGGCGCATGCGGTCGAGCTTGAACTCGCGGGCGCGGTAGGGGATGGTGGAGGTGCGCTCGTAGTTGATGCGGGCGTAGAGGAAGCGGAGCGCGGCTTCGCGGCGGAGGGAATCGGATTCCAAGCTGACGGGTGACGACATGCCCAACGGGATGGGGGGGAAAGAGGGACCGGGGGGGCGTGCGAAAGCGAGCCCGCGGCATGGGAAGTTGCCAGCGATGGGTTGGATGAGAGGGGTTCGAACGCCTGTTTGGTTGGTGAAGTCGGAGTGGGAGGGTGGCTGGGGTGTTCGGCGCGGGTGGCCCCTTGTTCGGCGCGGGTCTCCCGACCCGAACGCGGCATGGTCGCCTATGCCTCTTGCGGCTACGCCGCCCTGATAGACGAGCTATCAGGGCCACCCGGCGGTGGCATCCGTGGGGCAAAGCTTGGCCGATCCGTAGTGTACCGCATGGGGTGTGTCTTGTCTTGGCAGGGGGTCGAGGGTCCGGGGGCGGTTGATCTCCCTCCATGCCGGTGATCGTGCCCCCCCGTTTGAAGCGGTGCGTGCTTGAAACGGCGGGGGGGGCGTTTTATACTGGAAATTTCGTGTTCTTGTGGGCGGGGTCGAACTGGGTAAGGGTGGAGAGCGTATTACCTCACGTCCCACCCATGACGCGACAAGAGGGGATCCGTATGCAATCCGAGGTGATTATCGAAACCCGAAATCTCACCAAGGTTTACCGAGATTTTTGGGGACGGCAGAAGGTACGGGCGTTGAAGGCGCTGGACTTGGAGATTCGCCGCGGCGAGATTTTCGGTCTCTTGGGTCCCAACGGCTCGGGGAAGACGACCACCATGAAGCTGCTTCTGGGGTTGCTTTTCCCCACCAGCGGCCAGGCGTTGGTTTTCGGTCGAGACGCGACGGACGTGGGCAAGAACGAGCGGATTGGGTACCTGCCGGAGGAATCCTACCTGTATCGCTTTTTGAACGCGGAGGAGACGCTGGATTTTTACGGGCGGCTGTTCAACATGCGGGCGACGGTGCGGCGGCAGCGGGCGGCCCACTTGATCAACCTGGTGGGATTGGAATCGGCCAAGCGTCGCCAGTTGCGGGAGTATTCCAAGGGGATGGCGCGTCGGATCGGGCTGGCCCAGGCGTTGATCAACGACCCGGAGTTGATCCTGCTGGACGAGCCGACCAGCGGTTTGGACCCGATCGGGACGCGCAACATGAAGGACTTGATTCTGGACCTGCGCGATCAGGGGAAGACGATCGTGCTGTGCAGCCACCTGTTGGCGGACGTGCAGGACGTTTGCGACCGGATAGGGATCCTTCACTTGGGAGAGTTGAAGGAGTTGGGGCGAGTGGAGAGCCTGTTGCAGGTGCGGGACGTGACGGAGATTCGTGCTTCCGGTTTGAGCAAAGAGGCGGAGGAGGAAATACAACAAGTGATCAAGCGTCACAAGGGGGAGTTGATCTCGGTGGGCAATCCGACGTCATCGTTGGAAGAGCTGTTCCTGGGGATCATTGCGGAGAGCGAAGCCCGTCCGGGACGTCGCGTGCGAGGTGGTGCCGACAAGGGACCGGGAGGGGACAGCGATGCCGCTTGAAAAAGAAGTGCCGCCGTTTTTGGAGTGGCTTCCCGCGGCCGGTCTGACATGGATTCTGGTGGCGGCCGCGTTGCTGCTGGTCAGTTTGGCGGTGGGGGTGCTGATCTCCATCGTTCGGCGGGGGCCGCGGGCAGGGCTGGGGGCGGTGAGTGGATCGCTTCGGGCGGCGGCGGTCGATTTTGCCTGTCTTTCGCCGCGGCGGGTGACTGCCTTGGCCTGGCTGGCGGTGAAGGAAGCGATACGTCGCAAGGTGGTGGTCAGTTTTGCCGTATTCCTGGTGGTGTTGATGCTGGCCGGTTGGTTCTTGAACCCGGGCAGCGAGCATCCGGGACGGTTGTATTTGAGTTTCGTGTTGACCGCCACGAGCTACCTGGTGCTGTTGTTGGCGTTGTTTTTGAGTGCTTTCAGCTTGCCGGCCGACATCCGCACGAAGACACTCTATACGGTGGTCACCAAGCCGGTGCGGGCGAGCGAGATCGTGCTGGGCCGGATACTGGGCTTCACCACGGTGGGGACGGTGCTTTTGGCGGTGATGTGCCTGTTGAGCTACCTTTTCGTGGTGCGGGGACTTGCCCATCGCCACGTTTTGAGGGCGGAGGATTTACGGCCGGCGGAGGAGGCGGTGGACCCCTCGGCGGAGAACGTCCCGCTGGTGGGTTATACCAGCCATGAGCACGGGCATCGTCACGAGGTTTACATCGATTCCAACGGCGTTGGCCGAACCAGCCGTGAGCAGGGTCACACGCACGATGTGACGGTGGATCGTTCGGGCGGGCAGGTGAAGTATCGGATCGGACCGGCGAAGGGGACGCTGGTGGCGCGGGTACCGATTCGGGGGAAGCTTCGCTTTCGCAGTCCGGAAGGTTTGGACAAGGCGAAGGGAATCAACGTGGGGGACGAGTGGGCGTATCGCAGTTATATCCAGGGAGGCACTCCGGCGGCGGCGATTTGGACGTTCGAGAACCTGCACGAGAGGGATTTCAAGGGGGATTCGCTTCCCCTGGAGTTGACGCTGGGTGTGTTTCGGACCCACAAAGGGGTGATCACACGGACCGTGCTGGGGAGCCTTTCGGTCCGCAATCCGAAGACGGGCTTGACGGTGGAGACGGAGATTTTCGAGTCGAAGGAGTTTGTCACCCAGAAGCTCTACATTCCCAAGGAGATCACCTCGTTTTCCAACCGGCAGATGATCAGCCGGAAGGTGGAGACCCCCAGCGGTTTGGAGACCACGCCCCCTGCCGAGAAGTTGGACTACGGGTTGGCGAAGAAAGAGAAGTATGACTTGTTCAAGGACCTGGTGGCGGACGGAAAGCTGGAGGTTTGGATTCAGTGTTTGGAGCCCGGCCAGCACTTTGGCGCGGCCCAGGCGGACCTTTACCTGCGGGCGAGGGACGCCTCGGTGCCGTTGAATTTCGTCAAGGGGTTCTACGGGATTTGGCTGCAAATGGTGGTGGTGATCGCCTACGGGGTGATGTTCAGCACGTTTTTGAGCGGGCCGGTGGCGATGCTGGCCACGCTGGGGGCGTTGGTGGGTGGATTTTTCAGCGATTTTATGACCCAGCTCAGCCATCACGGTGTTTTGGGAGGGGGGCCGTTTGAGTCGTTCCGGCGGCTGATCACGCAGACCAACATGATGAGCGAGCTGGCCCCCGGGGTGACCACCAACGTGATGAACATGGCGGACAGCGTGGCCCAGCCGGCGCTGCGGGTGACGGCGGCCCTGCTTCCGCCGTTTGGCGATTTCAGTTACGCCAACTACGTGGCGTACGGTTTCGACATCGGGCCCAGCCTGATTCTTATTCGCACGATCACGGCCGCCAGTTTTCTGCTTCCCTTGCTGGTGATCGGGTATCTGTTCTTGAGGAATCGCGAGGTCGCCGCATGAATCCGCAGCGCTTATTCATACGCAAGATCATTTACGTGGTGGCGATCGGTCTGCTGCTGATCCCGCTGTTTCTGTTGGCGCGGCCGACCAGCACGGATCGACCGGGGGGAGTGCTGGCGCAGTTGCGGAGCGAGCAGGGTTTGAGCCAGGCGCAACTGGGCGAGATCGACCCGGCCAGCGAAACCATCAAGTTGGCGACGCTGGGCATGCGGGGGGTGGCGGCGAATATTCTTTGGGTGAAGGCCCACAATTACAAAAAGAAGAAGAATTGGACCAACCTGGCGGCCACCCTCAACCAGATCACCTTGCTGGAGCCCAACTTCATCGCCGTGTGGCGATTCCAGGCCTGGAACCTGTCCTACAACGTTTCGGCAGAGTTTGACGACTACCGAGAGCGTTATCGCTGGGTCATCAAGGGGATCGAGTTTCTCATTCGGGGGATCAGCTACAACGAGCACAATCCCCGCCTGGCGGCGGACGTGGGGTGGTTTATTTCGCAGAAGATCGGCCGGGCCGACGAGCGGAAGGAGTTTCGCGAGCTGTTCAAGAAGGACGACGAGTTCCACAAGCGCCACGGCACGCCGTCGGTCGAGCAGCGGGACAACTGGCTGGTGGGCAAAAAATGGTACGCCAAGGCCGAGGTGATGGTCCGGCAGGGGGCCGACTTGCAGGGAATGAGCGAGCTGATTTTTTACGAGAAACGGCCCAAGTGCCAGATGAACTACGCGGAGAACCTGGAAGAGGATGGGATTTTCGGCGAGCGGGCGCGGCAGGCGTGGAGCAAGGCGGTCCGCGAGTGGGTAAAAGAATACGGTAACTCGTCCATCGAAACGAGCTTCAAGACCGAGGACGGCCAGCCGCTGAAAATCTCGCTTACCAACCGGGAGCGGCTTACCCGCCAGATCGCCGCATTGAAAGAAAAGATGATAGCGCTCGAGCCGGGGCTGTATAAACGGCTCCGCTTGAAGCGGTGGGACCGGTTGACGGACGAGGAGAAGGGCGCGGTGCATTTCTGGATGGAGCAGATCAAGACCAACCCGCGGTTCGATCGGCCGGAGGGGCTGGCGGAACTGGAAGAGCGATATCCGAATTGGCAGGAGGAGTTTCTTCCTCTCCGCCGGGCGATGCTCACCAAGAAAGAAAACGAGGTGCTGGACACGCCCACCGCGATGCGCGACGAGCGGGAGGAGCAGATTGCCCGGCGAGCGATGGACAAGCTCTACGAGGCGGTCGGCCGCACGCGGGAAAAGCTCATCGTTTCGCTCTCGGACCTGGCCCGGCAAATCCACGGGGCCAAACGCAGCGAGGCCTTCAAGCTGGCCGAGCAGGTGGCCGATATCCGCAAAAATCTGAGGATCATCGACAACTACCGGCAGGTGGTCAATTTCGAGTATTGGCGGCACCGGGCGGAGTTTGAGCAGACGGCGGAAGCGCGGACCGCGCGGGAGTCGATCTACCAAGGCCGCCGAGCCTTCAAAGACGGCCTCCTGCCGGAGGCGAACGAGAAGTTTCTCAAGGGCATGGCCGAGTGGCGGGCCCTGCTGGAGCGGAAGGATTTTGCGGCCTTGGCCAACGACCGCGACACGGTGGACGACCTCACGGAGACGATCAAGAGCTACGCGAATTTGCTACGGCAGCGGGACGCCCAGTTTCCGCCGGATTTCCCCTTGGCCGAGTTTGTTCACCAGCAGTTGGAGAAGGACGCCGGCGGCCGGTCGCGTTCGGCCCGGGAGGCGGCCCAATATGCCCGGCAGCGCCTGGCGTCGGGAGATACGGCCGAGGCGAAGAAGGCCTATGAGGCTGCGATCAAGGTTTGGGGGAGCTTGCTGAAGGAGGATCCCAGCCTGGTGCTGATGGCCGACCGGATCACCGGCGAGGCGGCCCTCGATGCAATCAACAAGTACGCGGGCTTGTTGATGGCGGCCAAAGAGCCGTTTCCGGAGGATTTTCCCTTGACGGACTTCCTTCATTTCCAGCTTGAACATGCCGAGGAGACGGTGGCCGCGCGAGAGCACATTCGCCAAGCCATTCGCCACCGGCAGAAAAGCGAGTTTCCCGAGGCGCAGAAGCAGTTTGAGGAAGCGTTGGGCCTGTGGAAAAAGCTGGTGGATCGATTCCCCAGTGTTCGGGCGCTGGCCGATCCAGCTTTGGCCGGCGAGATCGTGGAGACGGCGGCCGGCTACAAGCAGGTGCTCGACCTTCGCGGCCAGAAGTTTCCCCAGGACTTCCCCCTGAACGATTTCCTCAAACGGGTGCAGGCCGCGCAGAAGTAGCGTGGTTCCGTTGCAACTCGTTCGTAGTGACCGCATTGATGCGGTCTTTTCCGGGAGCCGGGCCCCGATGAATCGGGG
>CAYZWG010000063.1:14263-18154 GCA_964481605.1 uncultured Planctomycetaceae bacterium | reverse complement strand
AGCTGGAGCTTGGGACCGAGAGAGAGCTGGAGCTTGGGACCGAGAGACGCCCCGGGCGCGGCCCGAGAAAAGGCGAGCAATATCCCTTGATCCTCCTGATCGACAATTACGACAGTTTCGTCTACAACCTGGCCCGGTATTTCCGCCGGTTGGGCCACCAGCCGCTGGTGGTGCGCAATTCGGCGATCGACGCCCGCGGCGTGCGGCGGCTGCGGCCCGAGGCCGTGGTGATTTCGCCCGGCCCGTGTACTCCCAAGGAGGCCGGTTGCTCGCTGGAGGTGGTCCGCCGGTTGCACCGCGACGTGCCCCTCTTGGGCGTGTGCCTGGGACACCAGGTGATTGCCCAGGCGCTGGGGGGCCAAGTCGTCCGTGCGGAGGAGCCGATGCACGGGCGGACCTCGGCAATCGAGCACGACGGAGAGGGGGTGTTCGCCGGCCTGGCCAGTCCGATCATCGCCGGCCGATACCATTCCCTGGTGGTCGACCCGGCCAGCCTGCCGGAGTGCCTGGAGGTGTCGGCCGCCACGCCCGAGGGCACGATCATGGCGATTCGCCATCGCCGGTTGCCGGTGGTGGGGCTCCAGTTTCATCCCGAGTCGATTCTCACCGAGGCCGGCTATGCGATCCTGGCGGGGTTCTTGCGACGTGCCGGGCTGCCGGTCGTGGGGAGGCTCCCCTCGCCGGACGACGAGCTCGACCGGTCGCCCGCGAGGCCCGTCGTCCGGCCCAGCACTCCGGTTCCCTATTGACCTGCCGCGTCCCGGCCCGGGGGCGAGTTGCCGTGATTCTGGAAGGCCTTTGCACCACGACCAACGCCGACGTCAGTCCCCACCTGGCCGCCATGGGGGCCACGATCGACGACCGTGAGCCCTGGCCCTCGCGAATGGTGCTGCGGCCCTTCAAAACGGCCCGCACGTTCGCTAACCTGGACCGCAGCGGCGAGGCCGTTTTTCACCTCACCGACGACGTGGAGATGATCGCCCGGGCGGCCTTGGGGCGGTTTGAGCGGCTGCCGGAGATGGAGCCGGCCGGGGCGGTGGCGGGATGGATTCTCACCGGCACCTGCCGCTGGTACGCGCTGCGGGCGACGGCGGTCGACCGGGGCGGCCGGCGGGGGCGATTCGAGATGGCAGTGGTCGACGGCGGCCGCCTGCGCGACTTCCGGGGTTTCAACCGGGCCGCGCACGCGGTGATCGAGGCGACCATCCTGGCCACGCGAACGCAGTGGATCGCCGAAGAAGAAATTCGCGGCCAGATGGCCGGGCTGAAGGTGTTGGTCGAAAAGACCGGGGGCCCCCGCGAGCGGGCCGCGATGGAATTGGTGGACGCCTACCTTCGTGACGCGCGTAAGGAGTGATGATGACGCGGCGCGTCGTCTACGTCGACGCCCCCAGCCGTTTGCACTTCGGGATGCTTTCGGTGAATCAGCCGGGCACGCGGCAGTATGGCGGGGTGGGGGCCATGGTCGCCTCGCCGGGGGTGCATCTGAAGATCGAGCCGGCCGAGCGGCTGGAGACGGCCGGACTCTTCCCCCGGCGGACCGCGCGGCTGGCCCGCCTGACGACCGCGGCCGAATCGGACCCGCCCGGTGAACACGCGCCCCGTTGCCGAATCGAGGTCACCGGGGCGTCTCGCCAGCACGTCGGGCTGGGAACCGGCACCCAACTGGCCATGGCGGTGGCGGCCGGTCTGAGGGCCTGGCAAGGCAGGCCCAGCCTGGCCCCCCAGACACTGGCCCGCCAGGTCGCCCGGGGACAACGCTCGGCCATCGGTCTGTACGGGTTTGCCCACGGGGGTCTGCTCTACGAAGAGGGAAAAAGCGGAAGCGAAGTCGCGCCGCTGGTCGACCGCGTCGCCCTGCCCGAGACGTGGCGGTTCGTGCTGATTTGTCCCCGCCGCGGCGAGGGGCTTTCGGGCACGGCCGAGGAGCGGGCGTTTTCGCGGTTGCCGCCGGTTCCCCCCGGCCGGTCCGACGCGCTGCGTCGCGAGGTTCGGGAAGTGCTCTTGCCGGCGGCGGCCGAGGGCCGATTCCGGGCGTTCGGCGAGAGTCTCTACCGCTTTGGCTACGAGGCCGGGTTGAGCTTCGCGGTGTGCCAGGGCGGGGCCTTTGCCGGCCGACGATTGACCGCCTTGGTCCGGTGGATTCGGGGCCGGGGAATCCGCGGGGCGGGCCAGAGTTCCTGGGGCCCCACCCTCTTCGCCCTGCTGGAGAACGAAGCCGCCGCGGAGGAGTTCGCCCAGTGGGTCCGTCACCGCCCGGACGGCGAGGAGCTGGAAACGACCGTCGCGGCGCCGAACAATCGCGGGGTCCAAGTGCGGTTGATGGAAGAATAGGGGTCGGGGGGTGAGACCTGCGGTCGGCGTTTTCGGCGGGGTCGGGAGACCCGCGCCGAACGGAGGGGTCGGGAGACCCGCGCCGAACGGAGTTTCGATTCTCGGCGTTCGGCGCGGGTCTCCTGACCCCGCCGAGTGCTGGGTTCCCAAGCTGGAGCTTGAGAACCAGGTTAAAACGCGTTCGGCGCGGGTCTCCCGACCCCGCCGAGTTGCGGGCCGGCTGTGCCCGCCGGTATACTACCGGCCAGCGGCCGTGATTCCACCGGCGCGGGGCCGGTGGAAACCGTCTTCTTGAGGAACCACGATGAACCAGTCGATCAGTCGCCGGGAGTTTCTCCTTCGATCCGGGGCGGCCGGGGTGGCCGCGGGGTGGTTTGCGGCGCCGGTGGCTCGGCCGGCCCGGGCGGCCGCGTGGAAACCGAACGCGACGATTCGGGCCGCCTGCGTGGGCTTGCGCGGCAAGGGCAACCATCACATGAACGGCCTGGAGAGCGTCGACGGCGTGGACGTGGTGGCGCTGTGCGACGTCGACCAGGCCGTGCTCGGCCCTCGCGCCGAGCAGATGGAAAAACGCACCGGACGGAAAATCCGCCGCTACCGCGACTACCGCCAACTCGTCGAGGATGCGGACATCGACCTGATCAGCATCGCCACGCCCAACCATACCCACACGCTGATCGCCATTGCGGCGATGGCGGCGGGCAAGGACGTTTACGTGGAGAAACCGTGCTCCCACAACCTCTGGGAGGGGCGCCAACTGGCCAACGCGGCGAGGAAGTACGGGCGGATGTGCCAGCACGGCACCCAGGGCCGCAGTTCGCCGGCGATTCGCGCTTGCATGGAGAAGTTGCGGGAGGGCGTGATCGGCGACGTCCACGTGGCCCGGGGGCTGTGCTTCAAGTGGCGGCCGTCGATCGGACACACGCCCCACGAGCCGGTGCCGCCGGGCGTGGATTACGATCTCTGGTTGGGCCCGGCCCCGCGACGCCCCTTCAGCCGCAACCGCTTCCACTACAACTGGCACTGGCACTGGGACTACGGCAACGGCGACCTGGGCAACCAGGGCGTTCACGAAATGGACCTCGCCCGCTGGGGGCTGGGCGTGGAGTTGCCCACAAGGATTCACGCCGCCGGCGGGCATTTCATGTTCGACGACGACCAGCAGACACCCCACACGCTGGTCTGCATTTACGAATATCCCCAACAAGAGAAGATGCTGGTGTTTGAAACCCGGCACGGGATCACCAACCAGGAGGGGTTGGGGAAGAGTCCTTCGTCCGGCGCCCCCGGGGTGACCTTCTACGGCTCGGAGGGCTACATGCAGGTCTACTACTTCGGCTACCGGACCTACCTGGGCAGAAAGCGCGAGCCGGGGCCGGCGGGCAAGGCCCCATCGAACGAATACGAGCGTTTCATCGCCGGCGTGCGCAGCCGCAAGGCGGACGATCTGGGCGTGGAAATCCTCCAGGGGCACTTCTCGGCGGCCCTCTGCCACCTGGGCAATATCGCCTATCGCCTGGGGCGTACGGTGCGGTTCGATCCGCGCACGGAGACCTT
>CAYZWG010000063.1:8482-14163 GCA_964481605.1 uncultured Planctomycetaceae bacterium | reverse complement strand
ATATCGCCTATCGCCTGGGGCGTACGGTGCGGTTCGATCCGCGCACGGAGACCTTTCCCGGCGACGCGGAGGCCGCCGCGCTGGCCTCGCGCGAGTATCGCCGGCCATACGTCGTGCCGGAGGTCAAGCTCTGAGACGGGTTATGGCCCGTCCGAAAAAAATTGCCACGTTTCGCGATTCGGCCACACGAACCCGAAGCGCCAGCGAGGGACGAAAACGCACGAATGGCGCCCCTCGCTGGCGCTTCGGGTTCGTGTGGCACATTTTTTGCGCCGGGCCATACCCGCGGCAGCCGGCCCGCCACGTTCAGAGGCCCTGCTCCATCTTCTGCTGCTGGTAGCTGGTTACGTCGGGCTGGTACTGTGTCGTATCCAAGACCGTCAGCGCGAGGAAAAGCGCGACCAGCGCGAGCCCCACGAGGAAGACGAAGCCGTTGAACGGCGAGTCGTACCAGAGGTGCATGAAAAAGAGGGCCACCAGGGTCGCCTTGAGGGTGGCGATGGCCAGGGCCACCGGTAGATTCCAGCCGCCCAAGTCGATCTGGGCGGCGGCAACCGTCAGTGCGGTCAGCATCAGAAGCGCCAGGAACACGCCCAGGAGAACCCGCAGCGGCACCACATGCCCAAAGCCGTGATCTTCGTCGTCGGTGTGCTCGGCCGCAGTGGCGTGGCTGGTTGTTGCGTTCATGGCGTTTGACGAGCGGGAAAGGAACCGTGGGTCAGTCGATCAGGTAGAGCAGCGAAAAGAGATAAATCCACACCAGGTCGACCAGGTGCCAATAGAGGCCCACGTAGTCAACCGGGCCGAAATAGCGCGGGCCGAAATGGCCCCGGGCGGCGCGCCCCAGCAGCCAGCCGATGGCCCCCATGCCGGCGATCACGTGCAGGCCGTGCAGGCCGGTCATGAGGAAATAGACGCTGAAGAAGATGCCCGCGTTGCGGGGTTCGCTCATTTCCGTGTGGGCACCGGCGGTTCCCTCCGGGCCGTGCTCCGGGCCGTGCTCGGCCGGATGGGTCTGGGACTGGTAGCGGCTGGCCCAAAGCAGCCCTTCGTGCCACTTGTGGGTGTATTCCACGCCCTTGACTCCCAGAAACACGAAACCGCAGAGCAGCGTGATCGAGAGCAGCCCCACCAGTTGCCGCTGTCGGCCCAGTTGGGCCGAGCGGACGGCCCAGGCCATGGCGAAGCTGCTGAAGATCAACACGACCGTGTTGAGCGCCCCCAGCCTGACGTCGAGAAACTGGTGGGCGTACTTGAAGATTTCCGGGTGATTGCAGCGATAGACCGTGTAGGCGCAGAACAATCCTCCGAAGAGCAGGACCTCCGTCACCAGGAAAACCCAGATGCCGAGTTTTCCGGCGTCGAACTGTTGCCGGGACGACTCGAAGTGGTGGGCCAGGAAGGGGGGATGCGCTTCGGCCGGCTCGCCGTCGTGGGGTGGTTGTTCCGTGGTGGTCATCGATCGTCGATTGTGGCTTGAGGGACGTGTGCCCAGGCGGGGCCTACGATTTGGGGACGAAGCACTGGTTGGCGGCGTCGTACTCCAGCCCGCTGTAGTCGTAGGGGTCACCCACCTCGGGCGGCTGGGCGAAGTTTTCCGGCGGCGGCGGCGAACTGCACTGCCATTCCAGCGTGGCGCTGCCCCAGGGATTGGCCGGGGCGGGGCGACCGCGAAAGAGCGAATGGATCAAATAGGCGAGGATGATCAACATCGCGATGCCCATGAAAAACGCGCCCAGCGACGACAGCTCGTGGAAGATGCGGAACTCGGGCTTGTAGTCGTAGTAGCGGCGGGGCATGCCGCGGCTTCCCATGATGAACTGGGGAAAGAAGGTGAGGTTGAAGCTGAGGAAGACCATCACGGCGGCAATCCGCCCCCACAGGTCGCTGAACATCCGGCCGGTGATCTTGGGCCACCAGTAGTGGAGTCCGGCCAGGAAGGCGATCAGGGTGCCGCCCATCATGGTGTAGTGGAAGTGGGCCACCACGAAGTAGGTATCGTGAAGCTGCACGTCGACCGACAAGGCGCCCAGGAAAAGCCCCGTCAGGCCGCCGATGCCGAACAGGAGGATAAACGACAGTGCGTAGAGCATCGGCGTGGCCAGGCTGATCGATCCCTTGTACATCGTGGCCAACCAGTTGAAGACCTTGATCGCCGAGGGGATGGCCACGGTGAAAGTGAGGAAGCTGAAAATCATCCCCGCCAGCACGGACTGGCCGCTGACGAACATGTGGTGGCCCCAGACAAGGAACCCGAAGATGGCGATGGCCACGCTGGAATAGGCGATGAACTTGTAGCCGAAGATGTGTTTGCGGCTGAAGGCGGGAATCACCTCGCTGATGATCCCCATCGCCGGCAGGATCATAATGTAGACGGCCGGGTGGGAGTAGAACCAGAAGAAGTGCTGAAAGAGGACGGGATCGCCGCCCAGGGCGGGGTCGAAGATGCCCACTCGCAGGAGACGCTCGGCGACCAGCAGCAGCAGCGTGATTCCCAACACGGGCGTGGCCAGAATCTGGATGATCGCGGTGGCGTAAAGGGACCAGAGAAACAGGGGCATCTTGAACCAGGTCATTCCCGGCGGGCGCAAGGAGTGGATCGTCACCACGAAATTCAAACCGGTGAAAATCGAGCTGAACCCGAGGATGAACGCTCCCAGCCCGGCGGTAATCACGCGGGTGCTGGTGGTGGTGCTGTAGGGGACGTAGAGGGTCCAGCCGGTATCGAGCCCGCCGGTCACCATGGCCACGAGGAAGAAAAGAGCCCCCGCCAGCCAGAGCCAATAGCTGAACAGGTTCAGCCGTGGAAAGGCGACGTCCTTGGCGCCCAGCATGAGAGGGAGCACGAAGTTGCCCAGCGCGGCGGGAATGCCGGGGATCACGAACAGAAAGATCATGATCGCCCCGTGGAGCGTGAACAACTGGTTGTAGACGTCCTTGCTGACGATCGTGGGGCCGGGGAAGGCCAGCTCGGTGCGGATCAGCATGGCCAGAAAGCCGCCCAGCCCCAGCGCGGCCATGATGGAGACCAGGTACATCACGCCAATGCGTTTGTGGTCGAGCGTGAAAATCCACGATTTCCACCCCCTGGTGGCGGTGAGGTAGTTGCGCGACGGATCGGCGGGAGGGATCTCGAGAGTCCGCCCGCCCGAAGCAGTCATCATGGGAAGGTCCTATTGCAACGTCTTGATAAACGCGATGATTGCCGTGATTTCCTCGTCCTTGATGTGTCCCTTGTAGGGGGACATCTGGTTTTTGAACCCTTGGCGAACTTTCGCCCCCGGCTCGAGGATCGACTGGCGGATGTAGTTTTCGTCGACCACCTGCCGGGAGCCGTCCGTGAACCGGTGGGTGGCGGCATAGATGCCCTTGAAACTGGGTCCCACCCGGGCCGTGCCGTCGGTCGAATGGCACTGGCCGCAGCCGAACTTTCGGTAGAGCTTCTCCCCGGCCTCGGCAGGGGGCAGCCGCTGGAGGAAATTGCCCTCCTCCTTCAGCCAGACCCGAAACTCACCGGGCGGATGCACCACCACCTTGGTGAGCATGTCGGAATGGCCCCTGCCGCAATACTCGGTGCAGAAAAGATCGTATCGGCCCGGTTTCACGGCGCTGAACCAAGCCCGCGTGTAGCGGCCAGGCACCACGTCCATTTTCACCCGAAAGGCCGGAATGAAAAGGCTGTGGATCACGTCGTCGCTGGTCATCACCAACCGCACCGGCTCGTTCACCGGCACGTGCAGCTCATCGGTCTGGGTGCCGTCGGGATAGGTGAACATCCAACTCCATTTTCGCGCCAGCACGTCGATCTGGAAGGCACTGCTGGGCGGCGAGCGAAGCTCCATGTAGCCGGCGAAGCCGAAGGCAAAGATGAAAATCACCAGGGCCAAGGGGATCAGGCTCCAGGTGAGCTCCAAGGCCAGGCTGTGGTCGGGGGCCGGCTGCGGCTCGACCCCCGGACGGCGGCGATACCGAATCACGAACAGCACCATCAGCCCGCAAATCAAGGAAAAGAAAAACACCGACAGCCAGACGAGGAAAGTGAACAGGTTATCGGTCAGCCAGGCGTTTTCCGCGCTCTGCGGCGGCAGCCAGAACGAGCCGGACTGCTGCGCCAGGGGGGGCAGTGCGAGAAAATGCAGAGGGTTGGTGAAATCGGCCGGTGTCATGGCTCGCCCGCGAGGGGATTTGTCGGGTGCGTGCTCCGCACGCACGTCGTGTGATTACATCCGTGCGGTGAAGGAATGCGATGGTTGCTAACGTCCCCCGCGTGGGTGCAGAGCACCCACCCTACGACTTGGACTTCTTCCTTTCACGCCGCCAGAACCAGGCCAGGGTGACGCCCAAAAACAGCAGCGTGATGGTCCCGCCGGCCCGCACCAGCTTGACCGCGGCCGGCCCGTAGCGTCCCGCCTCGGCATCATACTGAAAGCAAAACAGGAGGATCTGGTCCAAGGTGGTGCCGATCTTGCCGTCGGCCGCCTCCAGCAAGGCCAGCCGCAACGTTTGGGCCGGATAGTCGACGCCGTAGAGATAGCGCGAGAGCCGCCCGTCGGGCGTGCAGACCATGGTCACCGCGGCGTGGGCATACTGGTTTCTGGCGGGCACGTACTGGTAGCCGAAGCCGACCACCCGGGCGAGGTGCTTGATGTTTTCTTCCTTGCCGGTCACACAGTGCCAGCCGGCGGCCACGCCCGGTCGGCCGTAGATTTTCAGGTACTTCTGCTTGGTGAGTCCGGCCTGCTGGGGCGTTTCCTGGGGGTCGATGCTGACGGTAATCATACGATATTTCTGGCCCAGGTCCCAATCGACGCCCTCCAGGCCGGCGAACAGGCCGCTCAGTTGAAGGCTGCAGAGCATGGGGCAGTTGGAGTAGTTCAAGGTCAAGATCACCGGCAGTCGGCCGTCGAAGAAATCGCCCAGGCGAACCGGGGTTCCATCGGAATCGACGAACGGCAGGTCGAGGGGGATTTGCGTGTCGAGATGCTCGTTGACCCCCACTTCGTCGAGTTCCTTCGGTCCCGCTTCCGTGCGCTGGGCGACGGCCGGCGAGGCGACCGCCAGCGCCGCGGCTAGGGCCACGGCGCCGACTCGGCAACGCGGTTTTCCAGCGGTCATGGCTCGCTCCCTTGCGTTTTTTTCGTGTCTAGCGGAGGCGGGGATTTTCGCCCGGTCGAGCCTTGCGGCGGGGGCGAGTGGGCCTCGCCGGAACGTTCGCCCACCACCAGTTCCATCGCCAGGTCGATGGGAATCGAATAGACCACCCGCTGATGGCCCTCTTCGTCGACCAACGTGCGGCGATCGAACCGGGCCAATTCGCCCAGTTGGCCGGCCCGTTGCGAATCGAACCGGCCCCAGGGCTGACGGATCACCTTGACCTCCCGCTCCCTCTTTGCGGCATGGTAGTAGACCACGGTCAGGCCCATGATGGTGGCGGCGGTGAGGACCACGCCGATGACACCCACCAGGGCGATAGCCGGTGTGTTCAAGTCGTTGCGTTCGGCCATGATTAGCAGGCTTTCCCTACTTGGACAGCACCACTTCGGGCTTCCCCCCGCCGGCCCTGTGCCGGTGGGAGAGGGGTTTGAAAACTACCGCCCACACGCCCCCCCCAATGCGAGGCCACGCAGAGCCGTTGGGGGTGGCAGCGGCTGGTAGTTTCCAAACCCACAATCCACCGGCAC
>CAYZWG010000063.1:0-8382 GCA_964481605.1 uncultured Planctomycetaceae bacterium | reverse complement strand
TCCAAACCCACAATCCACCGGCACGAGGCCGGTGGGGCGTAATACCTGAAATCCCAACGCTTTACGTTCTTCAACCTCCGCTAAGTGGCGCTGTCCAACTACGCTTTCTCCTCAGAGATTCTCGAATGCCAGTGCCTCGGCCAGCCGCGGGTCTTTGAGCGGCACGAGCGGGCGGCGGCCGGCGATCCGCAACACCCCGGCCAGGTAGAGCCCCCCCAGACCAACCAGCAAGCAGAGGTCGACCAGTCCCAAGGGCAGGCTGTAGGCGTCGAAACTGGGCATCACCAGCCAGTACAGGTCGACCCAGTGAAAGACCAACAGCCAAATGGCCCAAAACCCCAGCACGGCCTTGCGCCGCTTTGCCTCGCGGGGTAACAGGCCCAGGAAGGGAACGAGCAGGTGGCCAAACAACAGTCCCAGCGAAACGCCCACCCAGGCCGAGGTCTGCCGGTCGAGATACCAGGTGGTTTCCTCCGGGATGTTAGCATACCAGATCAGCATGTACTGGGAAAACGCGATGTAGCCCCAGAAGACCACGAAGGCCAGAAGCAGCTTGCCCAGATCGTGATAGTGCTCGACCGTGACCGTCTCGGTCAGCTTGCCCGCGTTTTGCAACAGCACCAGCAGCAAAATGGTGACTGCCAGCGAGCCCACGGCAGCGCCGGAAAAGTAGTAGATGCCGAAGATCGTGCTGAACCACTCCGGCTCCAGCGACATGATCCAGTCGAACGAGGCAAACGTGATTGTGGCCGCCAGCAGCAGCAAGGCGGGGTAACTCACGCGCTCCATCCGCAGCGTCAAGGCCGGGTCGCCCGATTCGTCCTGCTGGAGCGAACGGGTGAGGAAAAACCGGGCCAAAAGCGTCCAGACGGCAAGATAGATCGCGCTGCGAACCACGAAAAAGGGGACGTTGAGGTAGGCTTGCTTGTGCTGGATGAGTTCACTTCTGCCGGCCAACACCGGGTTGGCCCAGGGATAAATGCTTTGCCGGCCACTGAGCACGGATACCATGATAGGTAGAAAGAGGATGGCCAAAAGCGGCATGTTGGCGGCCAGAATCTCGTTCACACGGCGGACCGAGACGCTCCACCCGGCCCGGGTGGCGTGCTGCAGGGCCACGAAAAACAAGGCTCCCAAGGAGATGCTCAGGTAGAAGAGGTAGCTCACCAGGTAGGCGTGGAAGAAATGGCCGAAGCCCCGGCCGCCGAGAAGCCCCAGCAGAAATCCCAGCAACAGCGCACTGCCGCCCACGGCGGCGGACACCCTCAGCAGCCTGGTGGCCGCCGGCTCCAGGTGGGTGCGGTCTTCAGCCGGCATGGCGGTCGAAGCGGTGCGCATGATCTTGTCGGTCACTCTTGAAACAACGCTTTCTTGTCCTCCGGCAGATCGTCGAGCGAGGCGTTTCGGCTTCGCCCCAGGGCCCGCAGGTAGAGCACGATGGCCCAGCGATCGGCCTCCGGTATCTGCACGCCGTAAGACGGCATGGTCTGCACGCCCGCCTTCACCACGCCGTGGGTGATCGTGCCAAACAACTGGCCGTCGGGCTGGTCCTGGACGTAGCCGCTGTGCAGGGCGCGAGGCGGCAGCCAATTGTCGGAGCGTTCCTGGGCACGGAGGGAGACCATCCCTTCCCATTTGCTCATGTCGTCCGCCGCGATACCTTCCGGGGCGCCGCCGGCATAGCCGTGGCAAGGCGCGCAATAGATGCCAAACCGCTCCTGCCCGCGGAGCATGGTCTCCATGTTGACGGCGATCGGCGCCCGCTCGACCCAGTTGCCCTGCTCGTCCTTGCCCTGGTAGAAGGCCCGGTCGGCGTGGAGTTGGCCGAGGGCGATCGTGCCGGCCGGCTGCGGGCGCATGGCCCGGTGGTCGGGGAAGAGGGGGTTGAGGGTTTGCGGCTTGAACTTGGGCTGGGCCACCATGTCCAGCAGGGGATGGATGCGCGGCTTCCGCTTGGGGGCTTCGCGATACCACGCCAACCCCAGCGGCGGCAACAGGGCCAGCACGGCCACCACCGCCACGATCCCCCAGAGGGCTTTCGGCGGAGTCCGCCCTTGGGCCGGCTGGTAACAGACCTCCACGGCCGCCGCGCCCAGCGACTCGAGCAACGCTTTCGTCCGCTCGACATCGAACCGCGGATCGGCCGCGTCGATGGAGATGAAGAACCCGTCCGTGGTGGCGCGGCGGAAGCGGGGGCTGCGAAACACGGGATGGGCAAACTCGGGCAGGCGGTTCAGCACCATCACGCCGCCAAACGCCGCCAGCGCGCTGAACAGCACGATCAACTCGAAAGTAATGGGGATGTTGGCGGGCAGGCTAAAAAAGGGCTTGCCGCTGATGATGAACGGATAGGCCACCGCGTTGGTTCCCCACTGAAGCAGCAAGGCGACCGCGCAGCCCGTCAGGCCGGCCCCCAAGACCAGCCAAGGCAGCACGGTGGGGCGAATCCCCATGGCCCGATCCAGCCCATGCACGGGATAGGGACTATGGGCGTCCCAGCGGCGAAAACCCTCGTCGCGGATGGCTTGGGCCGCCGACTTGAGCGTGTCGACCGAATCGAATTCGGCCAGCAAGGCCGCCGGCTCGGTCGTCGTTTCGGGTTGGGGATCGGTCTTGGCCATGGTGGGACCGGGAGAAGACTCTTCGTGGGGCCGGCTCTGCCGGCGGGTATTCGGTTTCGGTTGGTGCTACTCGTGCAAACTGCCGTGGCTCTCCGGCAGCACGGCCTTCACCTCGGCCATGGCCACCATGGGCAGGTAGCGGCAGAACAAAAGGAACAAGGTGAAAAACAGCCCGAAGCTGCCGATCAGCATGATGATGTCGATCGGGGTGGGAACGAATTTTCCCCAACTGGAGGGCAGGAAGTCGCGGCTGAGCGAGGCAATGATAATCACGAACCGCTCGAACCACATCCCCACGTTGACCAGGATCGCCACGATCATCATGATCCAGGGGGTGGTGCGGCACTTCTTGAACCAGAACAGGTGGGGTACCACGGCGTTGCAGAAAACCATCAGCGCGAAGGCCCAGGCGTAGGGCCCCGCGGCCCGATTGAGGAAGGCGAACCACTCGTACTGGCCGCCCCCGTACCAGGCGATGAAGAACTCCACGGCGTAGGCGTAGCCCACCATGCAACTGGTGGCCAGGATGATCTTGTTCATGTTCTCCAGGTGGCGCACGGTGACCAGGTCCTGCAGACCGAAAAACGCCCGCGCCGGCACCATCAGCGTCACCACCATGGCAAAGCCGCTGAAGATCGCCCCGGCCACGAAGTAGGGTGGAAGGATCGTGGTGTGCCAGCCGGGAAGCTGCGCCACGGCAAAGTCGAAGCTCACCACGGAGTGGACGCTCAACACCAGCGGGGTGGCCAGGGCGGCCAACAGCAGGTAGGCCCGCTCGTAGCGGTGCCACTGCCGGGCCGAACCGCGCCAGCCCAAGGCGAACAGCCCGTAGGCCAAGCGCCGCAGGGGACTGACGGCACGGTCGCGGAGCGTGGCCAGGTCGGGGATCATCCCCAGGTACCAGAACAAGAGCGAAACGGTGGCGTAGGTACTCACCGCGAAGACGTCCCACAACAGCGGGCTGCGGAAGTTGGGCCACATCTGCATCTGGTTCGGATAGGGCGCCAACCAGTAGACGCACCACACCCGCCCCACGTGGATGGCGGGAAAAATGCCCGCGCAAACCACGGCGAAGATCGTCATCGCCTCGGCAAATCGGTTGATGCTGGTACGCCAGTTTTGCCGGAAGAGGAAGAGGATCGCCGAGATCAGGGTTCCGGCGTGACCGATCCCGATCCAGAAGACGAAATTGACGATGGGAAATCCCCAGGCCACCGGGGAGTTGTTTCCCCAGACCCCCACCCCCCGCACAAACAGGTATCCGATCGAAAGAAACAGCGCCACCGTCAGCGAGGAGGAAACGGCGAAGGCCACGTACCAGGCCCTGGGCGGGCGCGGCTTCTCGGCCAGACGGCAGACCGTCTCCGTCACCCTCGCCGGAGTCTGCCCGCCGAGGGTCAACGCCGCCCGTTGGCGCGGATCGTTGAGCGTATTGTCGTTAGCCGGGATGGCCGCCGTGGTCATGGTCGGCGTCTTCCAGGGCTGGGTGGGGGTTGCGCACCCGGGCCAGATACTTGGTGCGAGGTTTCACGTTCAATTCGGCCAGCATCCCGTAGGCCCGGGGCAAGGCGTGGGCCTCGGCCACCCGGCTGGCGGGGTCGTTCAAGTCGCCGAACTCGATCGCCCGGGCCGGGCAGACCTGCTGGCAGGCGGTCTGAATCTCGCCGTCCTCGATCGGTCGATGGTTGTTCTTGGCGTCGATCTTGGCCGCCTGAATTCGCTGCACGCAATAGGTACACTTCTCCATCACGCCGCGGGTCCGCACGGTCACTTCCGGGTTGAAGGCCATCTTGGCGACTTCGTTGTCCGGGTTGTCGAGGTCGCCGTGATAGTAGAAGAAATTGAAGCGGCGGACCTTGTAGGGGCAGTTATTGGCGCAGTAGCGGGTCCCCACGCAGCGGTTGTAGACCATCACGTTGAGCCCCTCGTGGCTGTGCACGGTGGCCGCCACGGGACAAACCTGCTCGCAGGGGGCGTTCTCGCACTGGTGGCAGGCCACCGGCTGGTGCACGGCGCGGGGGCTCTTCTCGGGATCGCCGCGGAAGTAGCGGTCCACCCGCAGCCAGTGCATCTCGCGGCCCTCCAGCACCCGCTGTTTGCCCACCACGGGAATGTTGTTTTCCGCCTGGCAGGCCACCACGCACGCGCCGCAGCCGACGCACTTGTTCAGGTCGATCGCCATCGACCAGCGATGTCCCTCGTCGTAGGAATGTTCCGTCCACAGCGACTTGAGTTGGTCTTCGGCCACGCCGCCCGGCAGGTGCACGGCGTGCCGGATCGCTTCCGGACGCTCCCGATACTCCGCCAGCGTCGTTTCCCGCACCAACTGGCCCAACCGATCGGCCCGGCCCCGCACCGCCACGGAATCGATGGCGTGGTGGTCCTGCGTGGTGGCCAGGCGGTAGCGGCGGCCGGTGGGCTCGACCGATACGCCCACGGCAACGTCCATCGCATGGGAGAACCGCAGCGGCGAAACGTCGACTCCCACCGGCTGGACGTGGTGGTCGAGGCTGCCGCCCACCTGGCCCGCCTGCGTGCGGCCGTAGCCCAGTGCCACGGCAATACTGCCGTCGGCGTGGCCCGGCACGACCAACACGGGAATCTCGATCGTCGCCCCCCCAACCGTCAAGCGAACGAGCGTGTCGTTCTCGACCTTCAGCTCCCGGGCGGTGGCCGGGCTGAGCACGGCGGCGTTGTCCCAGGTCAGCCGGGTCATGGGGGCGGGCATCTCCTGCAACCAACCGTTGTTGGCAAACCGCCCGTCGTGGACGCTCGGATCGGGGTGGAAAACGATTTCCAACGCTCCGCTCTCGGCGACCTCGCCGGTTGTATTCCCCCCCGATCGGGAAAACGGGTTCAGGATCATTTCCACGAGGCTGCCGCCGGTGTCCGCCGAACTGCCGCCGGTCGCCGCCGGCTCGGGCTCGACGGTTGGCCATTGTGTTTCCGCCAGCAGACCGTCGTGGACGGCTTGTCGCCAGCGGGCTTCCCAGTCCTCTTCGCCGGCGATCCGCCGAAACGTCTCCCGCACCAGGTCGTATGCCTTGGAGGCGGGGTCCTGCCGCATCAAGGCCAACAATTCGATCGACGAACGGGCCTGCCAGATCGGCTCGATCAGCGGCTGCACCACGCTGTAGGTGCCGTCGTACGCCCGGCCGTCGCCCCAGGCTTCGAGGAAGTGTGCCTGCGGCAGGTGCCAGGCGCACCGGCGCGAGGTCTCGTTGTCGTAGCGGCTGAGATGGATCGACAGCGGCACCTTGGCCAGCACGGCGGCAAAGTCGACGTCAGCCGGCGCGTCATAGACCGGGTTGCCGCCCAGGAGGACCAGGGTTTCGATCTTGCCGGCGTCGATTCGCTCGGCCAGGGCTTGCAGGGCCTCGACGTGGGCAGGGCGTTGCGGATCGGGGTCCTCGGTGTAAAGCACCGTCGTGCCCACGGCTCCCAAGGCGGCGTCGACTCGATGCACCGCGGCGTGGACCTCCGGCGGCTGGCCGCGGCCGGCGGCCACCAGGCACGGTCCCAGCGGCGCGTGGCCGCCCGCGCCGCCACGATTGGCACGCAGATCGGCCGCCAGCGCCTGGAGAAACTTTTCGGCCGGTCCCCCGCCCACTTTGCGGACCATCTCGGCCGCCTCGCTGGAAGCCCCGGCCAGCGCCTTTTCCAACGCGGCCAGAAACGTGCCCACCTCGCACGAGCGGACCGCCAGCCGGTGGTCGGCCGCCGCTCCGGTGGTCGAGTAGGAACTCTCGACCACGTAGAGCCGGCTCATGGGGCCCTCTTCCGGGCAGCGGGTGCGGGCGAAATCGCGGACGTGGCGAACGGCCGCCGGATGGCTGCCCAACAGATCGGCGTCGAGGCAGAGAATCACGCCGGCCTTGTCCAGGGCGTAGTGGGTCCGCAGCGGCCGCCCAAAAGCCCGCCGGGCCCCCTCGCGGCAGTTGTCGTCGGAGACGGGCTCGAACTCGAACCAGGCCGCTTGCGGACAGGCCGCCAGCAGGGCGGCCCGCTGGGCCGCGATCGTGGGCGAGCTGGAAGCCTCGGCCAGCACGGCCAGCCCCGCGCCTTGGTTCCGGCGGAGCGAGCCGAAATGGAGCCGGGCGAACTGGTCGAATTTTTCCCACCCGGGGTGGCGCACCTCCTGGCCGCTCTGCCGCTGAACCACTCGGCGGCTGCGGTCCGGGTCGTAGAGCTCGAGCACGGCCGCCTGCGCGTAGACCCCGGTTGCGCCCAGGCTTTGCGGGTGTTTCGGATTGCCCTCCACCTTGATCGGACGCCCGTCGTAGGACGTGACCACCAGGCCGGTGGCGCTGGAGCCGAAATCCATCGCCGTGGCAAATCGCTGGGGCACTCCGGGCTTGCGTCCCGGGGGGCGATGTACGAAAGGGAGCGTCTCTTCCTTTGGCCAGCGGCAACCGGCCACGCCCGCCAGCGCCAGCGACGCCCCCATCAGTTGCAGCCAGCGGCGACGGTCCACGCCCCGCGGATCGGCCGCGGCGGGAAATTCGGCCTCGAGAAAACGGCGGAATTGGGGCGCGTCGGCCAGTTCGGCCATGCTCCGCCAAGGGGCTTCCCGCTTGTCGTCTTTTTCTACCGGTGGCATGTGGAGCAATCCGTGGACGGATTAATGTTGTTTTGTTCTCGCAGCTTCGCCCCCAGGGCGGCCGGGTCTTCGCCGGGCACCCAGTCCAGGTGAGTGACCAACCGGGGAGGGCGAAGGTGTGGCTCGGGATGGCGATGGCAGTGGAGGCACCAACCCATGTTTAGCGGCTCCACCTGGCGGACCTCGTCCATCTTGTCGACCCGGCCGTGGCAGGAGACGCAACTGACGCCCCGCGAAACATGGGCACTGTGGTCGAAATAGACAAAATCGGGCAGGTCATGCACGCGGACCCACGGAATCGGCTGGCCGGTGGCAAAGCTCTCTCGCACGGGCAGCAGCTTGAGGCTGTCGGCGGCCACCTGGGAATGGCAATTCATGCAGATTTCGGTCGAGGGAAGGGCCGCTTCGGCCGCCGTCTCCACCGTGGTGTGACAATAGCGGCAATCGATCCCCAATTCCCCCGCGTGGACCGCGTGGCTATAGGGCACGGGCTGTTTTGGTGTATAGCCGATGTCGGTCGTGCGCGGAGATCCCCCGAAATAGGCGAGCGCCACCACGTAGAGCGGAGCAATCACCAAGAGGACAGCCACATGCGGCCGGACCCGATCAATCCATTGTGGGAAATTCGATCCACCCATCATCAGGCTCGAACTTTGGCCAAAGTCACCCAACCCCCCAGTTTTCACGCACATTTCCCACTCGCCGCGAGCAGATGCCTGCCGGCTGGGCGATGCACGGAGTTGTCGAGATCGGTGTTCCGGCAACGCACCAGCGCCGCCGCGGGGACTCGGTACGGCTGACACGGAAAGGAAACCCTATTCTACAGTCGAGGAATCCGTGGAAAAGGGTAACGGATCGAGGAGGCGACGGTGCCCACGCCCCCCCCGACGTGGGTCGTGGCGAGGGGGCTGCTCCGACCAGGCTGCCACGGACAAGAGCCAAGGGCCGCCGAACAAGGGAAATGCACAAAAGCGATCCTTTTTGTGTCGCTACGAATCCGTTTTTGCTTTTCAAAAAATCACCGGCGGACATTTCCGCCCATCGTGGGGGGACGATTCGGCAAATCCCTCCGTCGCGATGGTGCCGGGCCCAATACCGTTGAATGAGGAACTGGACTTTTGCAAACTCCTCCCCTCTCCCTCTGGGAGAGGGGCCGGGGGT
>CAYZWG010000062.1:12188-18190 GCA_964481605.1 uncultured Planctomycetaceae bacterium | reverse complement strand
GGGCAAGAGGCGGTGTCCGGGATTCGTCGAGGGCGGCGTTCGGCCACCCTCATCTTGTGCAAAGGGAGGACCAGAGTGAACATCAATATGGAAATCTACGTCCCCTTGAGCGTGGCGATGTTTCTGGAGTACGCGATTTGGGGGGCCTGGGCGCCGGTGCTGGCCGTGCGGCTGCTGGGTCCGCTGAAGATGAACGGGAAGCAGACCGGCTGGATCTATGCCACGCTGCCGCTGGCCTGCATTGTGGCGCCGTTCATCTCGGGGCAGTTGGCCGACCAGTGGCTCAACGCGGAGTGGATTCTGGCGGCCGCCCATCTGATCGGGGCCGTGCTGCTGTTGATCGCCGCGCGGACCACCAGCTTCGGCAAGCTGTTCGGCGTGATGCTGGCATACTCGATGTGCTATGCGGCCACGCTGCCGTTGGTCAACTCGCTGTTGTTTGCCCACGTGCAAGACGGCCCCACCCAGTCGGCCGTATTCATTTGGGCGCCGGTCTCCTGGGCGCTGATCGGCTACCTGCTGAGCGGGTGGCGCAACCTGCGGGGAGTGGGCCAGGGGAGCGACTGCCTGATCCTGGCCGCCCTGCTTTCGCTTGTCATGGGCGTTGCCTGCTGCTTCATGCCGGCTACGCCCCCGGCGGGAACGGCCGGTTTCCCCATCCGCCAAACGCTGGCAATGCTGGGCGAGTTCAACTTCCTCGTGTTCGTGGTGGTTTCCATGGTGGTGGGCGGCCTGATGCAGTTTTACTTCCTCGGTACGGGCCAGTTCATGAAAGACTCGGGCATTGCCGAGAAGAACGTGCCGGCCTCGATGGGGATTGCCCAGGCGGTGCAGGCGATTGCCACCTGGTTCCTGCTCGGCTACTTCATCACCCACCAGCAGTTTCAGCTTGGCCTGGTCGTGGGGACGGCGTCTTGGCTGGTGATGTACGTCATCTATATCGTGGGGAAACCTCGGGGACTGATCGTGGTTTCCCAGGGATTTCACGGCCTGGCGTACGTGTTGTTCATCATCGTGGGGCAGGTCTTCGTCAACACCGTGGCCCCCGAAGCGATCCGCAGTTCGATGCAGGCGTTGATCTTTGCCGCCACGGTGGGCGTGGGGCTCTTTCTGGGCACCAAGGCGGCAGGTTTCTTCATGGACCTGTTCTCCGCGGAAGGCAAGTTCCAGTGGCGCAAGATCTGGTTCGTGCCGGCGGTGGTGACGGCGATCGGGGTGGTCGTGTTGTTGACCGTCTTTCACAACCCGCCGGCCTGATCGGCCAGCGACGCGGAAAGTGCGAACGGGGGAGTGCGATGGCGAGGAAGTTGCCCGCGATGGGAATCGTTGCGGTGGTGGCCGCGGCAGGGTTGGCCCGTGCGGCGGCGGCCGGCGAGAATCTCGCTCCCAACCCCGGTTTCGAGTCGGTCGAGCCGAAGGCGGGCCTGCCGGCCGCTTGGCGGTTCGACTGGAAATACACCCACTCGGGCGACCGCCAGCGTCATGCCGACAAGCAGCGGCCCGACTTTGCCGTCGATACGGCGGCACCGCACTCGGGCCGGAGGTGCGTGCGGATCGGCGTGGGCCACCGCGAGGATGACGGCGTGCTGAGCACGGCGGCGATCCCCCTGGACCCGGCCGTCAAGGTGTTTCGAGCCGGCCTCTGGATCAAGACGGCGGGGCTTGAGGAAACCACGGCACGGCTGGCCGTGGTGGCGGTGGACGAAAAGGGGGGTTGGCTGGGGGCCGACTATACGCTGATTGCCGCCGGCGAGAATCATCCTTGGCGGCGTTACCAGGCCTTCTACCAACCCCCGCCGGGCACGCGGGCGGTACGGCTGCGGCTGTGGGTCAATTTCGAGTATTCCGGCACCGGCACGGCC
Organism: uncultured Planctomycetaceae bacterium; assembly: GCA_964481605.1. Lineage (GTDB taxonomy): Bacteria > Planctomycetota > Planctomycetia > Pirellulales > Thermoguttaceae > CAYZWG01. The sequence continues at coordinate 16,328 of CAYZWG010000062.1, read as the reverse complement.
TGGTTCGACGACGTGGCGTTCGAGCCGACGGACCTGGAGGGCATTCCCCCGCTGGAGTATTACGACCCGTCGCCCCCGCCGGAACCGACCGAGGAGGACCGCCGCCGCGGCTACGTCCCCTTTGCCGGCAACCCGCTGGAAACGGTCTACCCGGCGTCCATCCCGCCTCCTCACGAGTTGGGCCGAGCGGTGGAGATGATCGGTTTCCCGGGGGAGACCGAGGCGGGCAGCTTCAGCATTCGGGCCCTGGAGGAGCTTGCCGAGGTGGAAATCCTGCCCCAGCGATTGGTCGCCGGCGAGGCCGTGATTCCGGCCGGCCGTGTTTCGGCCCACCCGGTGGCGTGCCTGGTTCGCACCGGCCAATCCCGCTGGGGACCGCTGGCCGACGAGCCGATGCTCCAGCCGGTGTATGTCGAGCAAACGTCCAAAACGTCGGTTGCCGAGGGCTCGACCCGCCAGGTGTGGATTACCGTGCGTGTGCCCGGCGATGCGGCAGCGGGATCCTACACGGGGGGAATTACGCTAAAGACGCCGCGCTCGACGTGGACCATGCCGGTGCGGCTGACGGTCTATCCTTTCGCCCTGCCGGAGGTGCCGGGCGTGGCCTTCGGGATGTACAGCCGGGTGCACGAGAACGATGCCTTCATGGACGCGATTTATGCGGATATGCGGGGGCATGGAATGACGACGGTGGGGCTGTGTTGCAACCTGGGGGCGGAGATGGCCGTGGCCGACGGCCGGGTGGTGGTGGACTGGACGGACTCGGCCGAGTTGGTGCGGGCCGTTCGGGCCTATCGCAAGGCGGGGTTTCCGGAGCCGCTGGTGTGGCTGATGGGGAGCGACGTGCTGCGTTTTGCCCGGCGGCAGGGCGAGTTGGAGTCGGAGCAGTTTGCCGCCGCCTACGGCGGAGTTTTGCGTGCGGTATTGGACCACGCCGGCAGCCAGGGTTGGCCCGAGATCATCTTCCAGCCGGTGGACGAGCCGTTCGAGCATACGGCCCAACTGGCCAAGGCGAAACGCTGCCTGCAGATCATGAAGACGATCCCCGGCTTGCGAACCGAGGAGGACGGCCCCAACGGCAACCCCGACACGCTGGAGGAGTTGTACGAACTGTCCGACGTGCTGGTCTATCACGACGGTCCCTGGGTGGATCGCAAGCGGTATGATGCCGGCGGTTGGGAGGCGTTGCTTGCCCGCACCCGGCGCGACGGCAAGACGCTCTGGTTCTACAATGTCGACCTGACGGGCTACCATCCCGAGGCGATGCGTTTTGGCTACGGCGTGGGGCTCTGGCGGGGCGGGGCCAGGGGGGTGATCGAGTGGGCCTACATGTTTCGCCATGGCCGCGGGCCGGAAGACCAGGCCTACGAGAACCCGAAGTTCATGTTCTATCGCTACCCCCGCACGAAGACCCACGCCGGAGGGCCGAGCATCGGCTGGGAGGCGGTCCGCCAGGGCGTGGAGGACTACAAGCTCTTGTCGCTGTTTTACGGCAAGCTGGCGGAGGCCAAGGCGGGGGGCGACGCCCGGCGAGCCGCCACGGCCCGGCGGCTGGAGGCCTCGGCCGGTGAGCAACTGGCCAAGATTCGCTTCGACCAACTGTTGGCCACAGCGGGCAAGGGACGCTGGACGGACGGGGTTCGTTTACTGGAAGACGGCCGGCGGGTGGTGACGGGCCGGTTGAAGATGCGCAACGGCTGGGCGTTTGAGGATTACGACCGGTTTCGCCGGCTGCTGGCCGAGGGTCTCGTCGAGCTGAGCGGCCCGGCCCGATAGCCTACAGGTTTCTCCCCTCGATCGAGGGGTGAACGCGAGTTCCTCGAGTTCCTCGCCACCTGGCGATTGAGCTTGACCCGGGGGAGGGGGTGTCCCTATACTGCCACACCCGCTCTCTTTGCGCCCGGGCCGCGTTTCGGGCGCAACCAATGGAACAGTCAAGGTTTATGGAGGAACCGCAATGACTCAGCAGGGCGAAATCTCTGTCTTCGCCAGGGCCTGCCGATGCCGGCAGCGGCCCAGCGTGGCGCTCGTTTCCTTGGTGCTTATGGCAATCGGTTTGGCGTACGGAATCGTCGCCACGGGCGGCCCAGCCTGTGCGGAGGCCGCACCGCCGGCGACTTCGACGCCCAAGGTGGCCGGTCCGGTCGCTCCCATGGCGGCCGGCCAGGCGGCCGCGCAAAAGAAGCTCAAGGTCGTCGCCCGCATCAACGGCGAGGACATCACTCGCAACGAGTTGGCCCAGGAGTGTCTTCGCCATTACGGCAGCGACGTGCTGGAGCGGTTGGTCAACAAGTACCTGATCGTCCAGCAGTGCACCGCCCGCGGCGTCACCGTCAGCCAGGAGGAGGTGAACGCGGAGGTGCGGCGGATGGCCACCCGGTTTGGGCTGCCCATCGACCAGTGGCTGAAGATGCTGAAGGAGGAGCGGGGGATCAGCCCGGCGCAATACGCCAACGACATTATTTGGCCCACGCTGGCCTTGCGGAAGTTGGCCGGCGACCGGCTGGCGATTACGGAGGAGGAGCTTCAGGCGGAGTACGAGACCCTCTACGGCCCGGCGGTAAAAGCGCGGTTGATTGTTTGCGGCAGCCTGGCCAAGGCCCAGCAGGTCCGTGCCCAGGCGGTGGCCGCCCCGGAGAAGTTCGGCGACCTGGCCAAGCTGCATTCGGAAGACGTCAACAGCGCCAGTGCCAAGGGCCTGATCAACCCGATTCGCAAGCACGTGGGCTCCGACGCGATCGAAAAGGTTGCCTTTGGTCTGGCAGAAGGCGAGATTTCGCAGCCCATCCGGGTGGGCGATCAGTATGCCATTGTGAAATGCGAAGGCCACCTGCCGGCCCGCAAGATTCCCTTCGACCGGGTTCGTCCGGCCCTGGAGGAGATGGTTCGCGACGCGAAGATGCGTCGCGTGGCCGGGGAGATCTTTCAGGAGCTTCAGCAGGGTTCCAAGATGCTCAACGTGTTCAACGATCCGGAGTTGAGCCGCCGGATGCCCGGTGTGGCCGCGGTGATCAACGGAAACCAGGTGAGTCTGGGTGAATTGGCCGAGCTTTGCCTGGAGCGGCACGGCGAGGAAGTTCTGCAGGGGACGATCAATCGCCGACTGCTCGAACAGGAATGCCGCCGGCGGAAGATCGAGATCAGCGAGGCCGATCTGGACGCCGAGATTTCCCGCGCGGCCGGTGCGATGCTCGAGCCGCGCGAGGACGGCACCCCCGACGTGGAGAAATGGCTGAAGATGGTGACCAAGGAGCAGGGCATTTCGGTCGCCCTCTATCGCCACGACTCGGTTTGGCCGACCGTGGCGTTGAAGAAACTGGCCGGCGATTCGGTCGAGGTGAGCGAGGAGGACCTGCACCGCGGCTTCGAGGCCAACTACGGCGAGCGGGTTCGTTGTCGAGCGATCGTGTTGAACAACCAGCGGCGGGCACAACAGGTTTGGGAAAAAGCCCGACAGAATCCCACGGTCGAATACTTCGGCGACCTGGCCGAGCAGTATTCGATCGAGCCGGGCAGCCGGGCGCTGCGGGGCGAGGTGCCGCCGATTCAGCGTTACGGTGGCCAGCCGATCCTGGAAAAGGAAGCGTTTTCGCTCAAGCCGAACGAGTTGTCGAGCATTGTGCAGGTGGGCAACCGCTACGTGATCTTGTTCTGCGAGAGCCGCACGCAGCCGATGCCGGTCGAGTTCGAGGAGGTCCGCGACTACATCTACCAGGACATTCGCGAGAAGAAAACGCGGATTGCCATGGCCCAATTCTTCGAGCACCTGAAAGACCAGGCCGCGATCGACAATTTTCTGGCCGGCACGACACATTCGCCCAAGCGAAAAGCGTCGGTGCAGACGGCGGCCCGCCCCGGCGCCGCCCCCAAGCGGTAGGCCGCGGGCTTCTTTTTTCGCTCCGTCGCGATTCATTGCGGCAGCCCCCTGCGCGGTCTATACTGTCGGGTCGGGCCGGTTCTCGAGTTGGAGCTTGGGAACGAGGTGCCGTAGGGCCGGCTGTGCCGGCCGGCTACCGCACTTCGCCGGCGCCAGCCACGTTTCTGGAGCCTGGTTCCCAAGCTCCGGCTTGGGAACCGACGGGTTGGGGGCTTTGCTCCCGGCGTGGGGGAAGCTTCGGGGCGGATGCGGTCCCAAGCTGG
>CAYZWG010000062.1:2309-12088 GCA_964481605.1 uncultured Planctomycetaceae bacterium | reverse complement strand
GCTGGAGCTTGGGACCGAGATGGACGCTGGAGCTTGGGACCGAGATGCCGCAGGGCCGGCTGTGCCGGCCGGCTACCGCACTTCGCAATGCGAGCCACGTTTCGGCCGACACGACACCCATGGGAGAGCGAACGATGCGATGGTTACGTTGGATCGTGTTGGCGGTTGGCCTTCTGGCGGGACCCGGTTTGGCGCTGTCGGCGCCGGCCGGCGGACGGCCGAACATCCTGCTGATCCTGGTGGACGACCTGGGCTACCGCGACCTGTCGAGCTACGGGGCGCCGGACCTGGCCACGCCGCATATCGATCGGCTGGTGGGACGGGGGATGAAATTCACCCGGTTTTACGCCAACTGCCCGGTCTGCTCGCCCACCCGGGCGGCGCTGTTGAGCGGCTGCTTTCCCGACGCGGTCGGGGTGCCTGGCGTGATTCGCGCCTATTCGTCGAACTCCTGGGGTTACCTTTCGCCGCGGGCCGTGCTGTTGCCGGCGGTCCTCAAGCAGTCCGGCTACCGCACGGCGATGGTGGGCAAGTGGCACCTGGGGCTGGGCCCGCCGAACCTGCCCAACCTGCGCGGGTTCGACCACTTCCACGGTTTCCTCGGCGACATGATGAACGACTATTACACCCATCTCCGCAGCGGGTTCAACTTCATGCGGCTGAACGACCAGGTGATCGACCCCCAGGGTCACGCCACCGACCTGTTCAGCGAGTGGACCTGCCGCTGGCTGCGGGAGCACGGACGGGAGGGCCCGTTCTTTTTCTACCTGGCCTACAACGCCCCGCACTCGCCCATCCAGCCGCCCGAGGACTGGCTCCGGCGCTACCGCGAGCGACATCCCCAGGTGCCCGAGCTGAGGGCCAAGTTCGCCGCCCTGGTCGAGCACCTGGACGCGGGCGTGGGCCGGGTGATGGAGACGCTCCAACAGACGGGCCTGGCGGACAACACGCTGGTGATCTTTACCAGCGACAACGGCGGCTCGCTCCGATTTGGCTCGGACAACACGCCCCTGGCCGGGGGCAAGCAGGACATGTTGGAAGGGGGGCTGCGGGTGCCGATGTGTGCCGTCTGGCCGGGCAAGATTGCCGCCGGTTCGCGGAGCGATCGGGTGGCGGCGACGATGGACCTGTTTCCCACCGCCTGTGAGGCCGCCGGCGTGGAGCCGGATCGCCGAATCGACGGCCGCAGCATTCTGCCCACGCTCTTGGGACAATCGCCGCCGGAGGAAGATCGCGACCTGTTTTTCGTTCGCCTGGAAGGGGGCAAGCGCTACCAGGGCAAACCGTACTACTGCGTCCGCCGGGGCGACTGGAAACTATTGCAGAACGACGCCTCGGAGCCGCTGCGTTTGTACAACTTGCGAGACGACCCGGGCGAGACGACTGATCTGGCGGCGAAGCACCCCGACGTTTACGCCCGGTTGAAGGCGGCGCTGGAAGCCCACATCGCCCGCTGTGCCGGCGTGCCGTATCGGGGGCCGGACGGATTCGGGCCCGGCGAGTTACAACGCACCCGGCGGAAATAGGCCGGAGGCGCAGGGCGGCGACGTTCGGCGTTTTCGTCGGGGGCAGGAGACCCGCGCCGAACAGGCGCATGGGTAGCACCGGTTCTTGAACCGGTGTGGCTGGTGCCACAAGAGGTACCTGTTCGGCGCGGGTCTCCTGACCCCGCCGACATGCCGCGGCACCCCGATAGCAGAGCTATCGCGGCCACGCCCGTAGGCCGGATCGCGATCCGGCACCGTGGCTCCGGCTCTCACGCAGGATATTACCCCGGCGGCGCCGGATCACGATCCGGCACCGTGCCTGACCTCTTGCCGGCTGCCGCCGGCCCAGGTTCAAGAACCTGGGCTACCCGTTACTCGACGTCGTCGGTGGTCCGGCGGTTGTTGACGAGCCGCCAGATACCGCGGGCGTTTCTGTCTTGAAGTTCGGGCGGCAGCCGATCCGGCGGCCAATCCTGGTAGCAGATGGGGCGGGCAAAGCGGGTAATCGCGGCCGTGCCCACCGAGGTGGAGCGAACGTCGGTGGTGGCCGGAAAGGGGCCGCCGTGGTGCATTGCCGGACAGACTTCCACGCCGGTGGGGAACCCGCCCCAGAGGAGTCGCCCCACTTTCAGTTCCAACACGCCCGGCAGTTGCGCAAACAGGTCGAGGTCGTCGGCGGTGGCATGGAGCGTGGCGGTCAACTGCCCCGGCAGGTTGCAGGCGATATCGAGCATCTCGTCGGCAGAGCGGCACTCCACCACCAGCGTCGACGGCCCGAAGATCTCGTCTCCCATCCGCGGGTCGGCCAGGAACGATTCGGCGTCGACGGCGAACAGGGTGGCCGGGCCTTCGGTGCGGGCCCGATCGGGGTCGCGCGAGCCGTGAGCCACGAGCCGCACGTTGGGCCGGATGGAGAGTTCCTCGATGTTCTGTTCAAATCGTTCCAGGATTCCCCGGTGCAGCATGGTGCCGGGTCCACTCTGACGGAAATGGTCGGCCAACAACGCGATGAAGCGATCGAGTTCCGGCCCCGCGAGTCCCACGATCAGGCCGGGCTTGGTGCAGAACTGGCCCACGCCCAAGGTGACCGAGGCGTGCATTGCGCGGGCGATTTCGTCGGCCCGCCGGGCCAAGGCGTGGGGCAGCAGAAAGACGGGGTTTGTACTGCCCATTTCGGCAAAGAAGGGGATCGGCTCGTCGCGCTCGGCGGCGGCGTCGAAAAGGGCCTTTCCACCGGCCAGCGAGCCGGTGAACCCGACCGCGCGGACGGCCGGGTGTCGCACCAGCACGGTGCCCACCTCGGTGCTCAGGCCATGGACCATGGAGAACCAGTCGTCGGGCATTTCCGCCGCGGCCAGCGCCCGCTGAATCGCCCCGGCCACCAGTTCCGAGGTGCCCGGGTGGGCCGGGTGGGCCTTGACGATCACGGGATTTCCGGCGGCCAGCGCGGAGGCGGTATCGCCGCCGGCCACGGAGAATGCCAGGGGGAAATTGCTGGCGCCAAAGACCGCCACGGGGCCCAGGGGGATGAGCATTCGGCGGACGTCCGGCTTGGGGATGGGCCTGCGATCCGCGCGCCCGCGGTCGATGCGCGCGTCGACCCAGGAGCCTTCGCGAACGACGTCGGCAAACAGCCGCAGTTGGGCCGTGGTTCGGCCGCGTTCGCTTTTTAGCCGTGGCTGGCCCAGGCCTGTCTCGGCCACGGCCCGATCGATCAGCGTGTCGCCCAGGAGTTCGATTTCCTCGGCCACGGTCTCCAGTAGCTTGACGATGGGGTCCGGGTCGCGATCCCGCTCGGCAAAGGCCAACTCGGCCGACTCCACGGCCCGATTGATTTCGTCGGCGCGGGCTTCGTGGAAGGGGGGCTCCAACTCGACGCCGGTCGCGGGGTCGACCGCGCGAAAGGTCAGGCTTCCTTCGGCGGCCAGCGAACCGGCCACCAGGTTCTTTCCGTGCAATTCCATGGAGGGAGACTCCAAGTTGGTTTTTGTTGTGGAAGAGGGAAATGGCCCGCCCGAAAAAAACTGCCACGTTTCGCGATTTGGCCACACTAACCCGAAGCGCCAGCGAGGGATGCCCTTCGTACGTTTTCGTCCCCTCGCTGGCGCTTCGGGTTAGTGTGGCAATTTCTTGCGATGGGCCATATTCGTGCGCGGGCAGGAGCCTCGCCCTGCCGGCTTTCCGCAACAAAAACTAATGATGATTCCGGGGTTTGTCCGTGCGTTTCACCTTGAAGTTATCAAGGTAGAACGCCGTATCGGCAGCCGCCGTGCTGACGACGCCCAGCCAGTGGAGTTCGCGAAAAGCGCTTCCGGCAATGGGCAGATTGGTAAAGCTGTGGTGTTTGCCGTCCGGCGAGATAATCGTCAGCGTGAACGTGCGCGGCGCGTGCTTGCCGATCCGGGCGTCGATCTGGACATGGATCCAGCCGTCCGTCGGTACGGTGAGAAGCAACTTCCCGCTGGCCGTGATCCGACCCGAACCGTCGAAGGTCACACTGGGCCCCACGGAGGCCGGGTACTCGGTCTCGTCACGCCATTGGGTGAAACACATGGCACCTGGCTGGAGCTTCAGATCGAAGCTCTGCCGCACGGTTCCTTGGGTGAGGTGTGGCTGATAGAAGAAGTGCGGCTGCCAGGAAGGCTGGAGCGTTTTCGAGTCGGTGACCTTGAGGCTTTGCTTGCCCGAGGCGGCCTGTTCGTCGCTCACACGGATGGAAGCGCCTTGCTCCCGGCCGCTGGGGATCAGGTTCTCCGGCGTGTCGCCCACCGCGGTGTTCTCGAAATCCTCGTCGATCTCCAGAGGCTGCGGCGGGGCAGGCGGGCCAGGCAAGACGGTCTGGGGGTGCTTGGCCTGACGCGGCTCCCGCACCCAGGCCGCGTCCCCGTACAACCCGACTTGCGAGGTGTCGATCGGCTGAAATCCCAGACGAAAGGCCGGCGATGTCGGCTGAAGGCGAAAATCGCGGGCCGCCGGGTTGATGAACCGGGGGTCGGCGATCCGCGAATGCTCGTCCAGCCCCAGGGCTTGCCACTCGCTGAAGCTGCGTTTGAAAAACTCGAGTTGTTCGCGCTGTTGGGTATGCCAGTAAAGGTTCTTGTCCCAGATGCCCAACGGTTGGTTAGCGGCCAGGCGGGCCTTGAGCGACCGTTCGGTGAAGGGGACAAAGAGCGTCCCCTGGGTGATGTAGAGGATGTTCCTGGTGAACGTGTTGGGTCGCTTCTCCCAGAAGGGCCAGAGCATGTAGTTGGCGGGGAAGGCGAAAATGTTGTTGCGGATCACGTTTTCGTGGCCGCCGTTGGAGTACATCAGGCAGCCACTGTGAATGTTGTAGACCAGGTTATTCTCCACCGTGTAGCCGCTGGTGGTGGCATCCAGGTAAATACCCCATCCGAAGGGCGGGTTTTCGTACGACCACACGTCGTGAAACACGTTGTTTCGAATCACACTGCCGGGTGCGGCGCCCAGCGTGTAGATGGCGCCGCCGTCGCTGAGCACGCCTTTCATCAGGTGGTGGACGTGATTGTATTCGATCATGTTGTGATGGCAGCGATTGGGCGCGTCGTTCCAGTTCCAGCCGATCGACATGCCGGAGTAGAAGAAGTCGTGAATCTCGTTGTGGGAGATTGTGTTGTGGCTCGACTGGGCGACCCACACGCCCACGCCCGCCGGATAAACATGTCCACCATCATAAACATGATTGTTGTCCACCGTGTTGCGGCTCGACTCCGCCTCATCGTCATCCGCCCTGCCGGCCTCGCCGATCCGTACGCCTCCCACCCCCAGGTCATGGATGCGGCAATGCACGATCCGGCAATCCTTGCATCCCCGTCGCAGCCAGAGGGCGTAGTCGCCCACGTGGGAGATCTCGCATTGTTCGAACGTGCAGTGCCGCGCACCGTCGGCCAGAATGGCCGCCGGCGCGGTGACCACGGCCTGGGGATCGCTGTGCCCTTGCGGCTCGAGCGTCCAATCCTCGTGGCTGAACGTCAGCCCGCGAAAGCCGACATATTGGACGAACTGCTTCTGCTCCGTGCGGCCGCGCAGTTCCAGCAGGCTCGTCAGCCGGGGGGCCACCACCTCGGCCCGGCTCACCTCCTCGCCCGGCATCGCACGGTAGTACAACGTCCCCGTGGAGCCGTCCAGATACCACTCGCCCGGCGCGTCGAGGGCCTCGCGCACATTCTCCACGTAGTATCGCTGCTTCTTCTCCCAACGCTCGAAAGGCCACTGCGAAGGGCCGGTGAAGCTGACCAGCCGTTGAACCTCGTCGACGCCGGCGATCCGCAGCCGCGAGGTTTCCCAGGAATGAAAGACGACCACTTGGGCCCCGGCAAGGTCGGGCCAGCTCGCCAAATCACCGGCGGTAAAGACGAAAGCCGTGCGGTCTCGCGGCACGAGTTTGCCGGTGGCGTCTGGTGCCGGTGGGGCCTTTCGGACCATCCGGTAGTAGCCTTTGTTGGGTGTGCGGGCGCGAACTTGCCGCCGGCCGTTGATCCAGAGTTGCTGGAAGCTCCACTGCCCGGCGGCCACCGCTGGAATCTCCACACGCCACAGCCCGTCCGATTCGGCCTTCCAACCGCGGATCGGCCGGCCGCCGCTGAGCACGGGCTGCTCCCCCTCGAACGCCGCATAGACGACAGGGCCTTGCTCGGTGCCCGAATCCTGCGGCTGGAGAACCAGCGGTTCGTTCATTCGGTAGGTACCGCCACGGAAAAGCACCGTCACCGGCCCCTTTTCACCGCCCGCTCGCAAGCGGCGCACGGCATCCCGGGCGCCGGTCGGAGTGGCCAAGGGACCGTCCGTTCCGTCGGCGTTGGCCGTTGCCAACCGTCCGGGCCACTGATCGTTGCCGTGCGGAGAAACGTAAATATTCACCGCCGCGGAGACGTCTACCCGAGGTGTGACTGCAATTGTAAGCAGGCTGGTAAGTGCGCCTGCGAGAAACCATTGCCGAGTCATTCTTGCACCTCCTTATCCTCCCGAGTCGATGCTCAACCAGCGGTCCGGTTTTCGGGGTCCACGATAATCCGCACTGCCACCTTCCCGCAACAGAGACAAGTTGCCTAACCGTTCTCAAGGGTGTTGTTTTCAACCGCGGGGGCGATCAGCCGGGCGAGCAGACGACGTGATTGGTCAACGTTCCGATCGGCTCGATGGTGATTTCCACCGCGTCGCCGGCTTGCAGGGTGAAGTCCGAGGGGGGGACGATCCCCGTGCCGGTCATGAGGAAGCATCCGCTGGGGAAGGAGTTGTCGCGAAACAAATAGTCGACCAGCTCCCGGGGCTGGCGCTTCATCTGGGCCAGGGGCGCGGCCGCGGAAAAAACGATGGCCGCACTGCGGCGGACACTCAGCTTGATCGGCGTGGACTGGGGAAGGGGCTCGGGGACGAGGAGGATGCCGGGTCCCAGCCCACAGCATTGGTCGTACACCTTGGCCTGGGGCAGATAGAGCGGGTTTTCGCCCTCCAGGTCGCGGCTGCTCATGTCGTTGCCGGCGGTGTAGCCGAAGATTCGGCCGGCGGAGGAAACGCAGAGGGTCAGTTCCGGCTCGGGCACGTTCCAGACAGCGTCGGCGCGGATGCGGATATCCTGGCCGCAACCGACGACCCGGTGGGGCGTGGCCTTGAGGAAAAGCTCCGGGCGGGGGGCCGAGTAGACCTTGTCGTAGCAGTCGCCGGCGTCGTTTGATTCTTCCATGCGGGCCGAGCGGCTGCGAAAGTAGGTCACCCCGGCGGCCCAGACTTCCTGGCAGCCGATGGGCGGTAGAAGCTCGGCGGGTGAAAGGGGCTGGGCCAGGGGCGGGGCACACCGGGCCGCCTCGCCCAGATAAGCCCGCGGGTCCCGGCAGCGGAACAATTCGTCGAAGTCGAACGGCTCCAGCAGCAGGTATTGCTCCTGGGCCTTGAGCACGGTTCCCCGGGATGTGCGAAAGACGTGAAGCATGGGCCACCGGTGCTGATCCGTTCTGGATTGGGGGAAGGCCGAACGAGGTCATTCTACTCCAGGTCGACTTTCTCTTGGTAGCGGGGTACGCAGACCTGCCAGCCCATCCGCCGGCGGACCTCCCCGGCGAGGCTTTCCGAGGCCTGCTCTTCGCCGTGCACCAGGAAGAGGCGTTTGGGCGGTTTTTCCAGTTGGTCGAGCCAGTAGAGCAGGGCCTTTCGATCGGCATGGCCGGAGCAGCCTTCGAGCCGCTCGATTCTGGCCTTCACCGGCCAGCACCGACCGTGAATCCGCACTTCCGGCTCGCCGTCGAGGATTCTTCGTCCCAGGGTGCCGTGGGCCTGGTAGCCGACGAACAGAATGGTGGACTCCGGCCGGGTGATATTGTGGCGGAGGTGGTGCTTGATTCGCCCTGCCGTACACATTCCCGAGGTGGCCATGATCACGGCCGGCCGGTGGTGCTCGTGGATTGACTTCGACTCTTCCACGGAGCGGATCATTTGCAGCCCGGGAAACTTCAGCGGCGGCTCGCCGGAATCGATCATCTCCCAGGCTTGGTCGTCGAAGCATTCGCGGTGGCGGCGGAAGACCCGGGTCACGTCGACGGCCATGGGGCTGTTGAGGAAGACGTCGACCGGGGGGATACGGTCTTCGCGGATGAGCCGGCCAAAGTAGTACATCAGCTCCTGGGCCCGCTCCACGGCAAACACCGGGATCACCACGTTGCCGCCGGCGCGGATCGTGCGGCGGACCACGGAAGCCAGTTGGTCCTCGATCGCCCCGTGCTGGTCGTGATCGCGGTCGCCGTAAGTCGACTCCATCAGGATGTAGTCGGCTCGGGCAAACACGGTGGGATCGCGGATGATTGGTTTGCCCCATTGTCCCAGGTCGCCGGAAAAGAGGATTCGGCGGCCGCGGCCGTTGTGGGAGACGTCCAGCTCGACCACGGCCGAGCCGAGGATGTGGCCGGCGTCGTGGAAGGTGGCCGTGACCTGCGGGCTGATCTTTTGGGCGTGCCCGTAGGGGACCGAGCGCAACAGGGGCAGGGTCCGCTCGACGTCCTCCAGGCGAAACAGGGGGACCTCGGGGTGCTTGCCGCGGCGTCCTTCCTTCTCGTGCCGCCTCCGCTTGTAGGCGGCGTCTTCTGCTTGAATCCTGGCGGAATCCTCCAGCATCAGCGCTACCAGGTCGGCGGTGGCCGCCGTGGAAAAGATCGGTGCCTCGAGCCCCTGCCCAACCAGCCGCGGCAGCAGCCCGCAATGGTCGATGTGGGCGTGGGTCAACAGCACGGCGTCAATCTTGCCGGGATGGACGGGGCAGGGCTGCCAGTTTCGCCCCGAGTACTGCCGCTCCTGGTACATTCCGCAGTCGATGAGAATCCGTTTGCCGCCGATCTCGAGACAGTGTTTCGATCCGCTCACCTGGCGGTCGGCACCCAAGAATTGCAATCTCACGTCGGCTTTCCTTCGGTGGAGGTTCTCGTGGCCCGGTGCGTTTTGGTCGGCAGAGCGGCGGGCATGTTTTCAGTGTACGGGGACACCGCCCGCCGGCAACCCGCCCCCCCTCGTTTGGCCCGCCTTAGGCTTGTTCGGCCGGGCGGAAGGAGGGATAATGAAGGGGATGGCACACGGGGGGCCTTGCGGTCCCTTTTCGTCACCCTTGGGGAGTTTCATCATGGCCCTGGCAGCACCGCCCACGGCGACAAGCTGGACGGCCGCCGACCTGGTCGAACGGTTCGGCGCGATTCCGCTCTGCCGGCTGCGGCTGGAGCCGGCCCCGGGAACCGCCGGCGAGCACGACGTGGTCGAAATCCACGATCGCGAGGACCGGCTCTACGAACTGGTGGACGGCACCCTGCTGGAGAAAGCCGTGGGAACGTACGAATCGTATCTGGCGATGCTGTTGGGACGGCTGCTGGGGAACTTTGCCAGCGAGCATGACCTGGGCATCGTGTTGGGGGCGGATGGGATGCTGCGGCTGGGTGCCGGCCTGGTGCGGATTCCCGACGTCTCGTTCATCGGCTGGGAGCGGCTGCCGGGCGAGACGGTTCCCCGCCAGGCGATCGCCGAGATCGTTCCCCACCTGGCCGTGGAGGTAATCAGCAAGGGGAATACGGCCGAGGAGATGGACCGCAAGCTGGACGACTACCTGGGTGCCGGCGTGCGGCAGGTGTGGTACGTCGATCCGCCGGCGGGTGAAATCCGCGTCTACCGCGGCGGGGGCGATTGCCGCACACTCACGCGGGAGGACACGCTGGAGGGGGCCGATATCCTGCCCGGCTTCACGCTCGCGCTGGACAAGTTCTTCGCCGAGCCGAGGGGGAAGCAAAAGGGCAAGGATTGACC
>CAYZWG010000062.1:0-2209 GCA_964481605.1 uncultured Planctomycetaceae bacterium | reverse complement strand
TTGACCGGCTCGCCACGTTGCCGCTCTGGGTCGGGCTACCAATCGCCCGAGGCGAGTTCCCCGCCGTCTTTCGAGCCCAAGGCACCCCACACGCCGTAGGGACTGGGCCCGGTGACGGGCGCCGGCGCGGTGAGATCGCCGCAGTCGATCGTCTCGCTGAAGAACCGAACGGAACCGTCGGCCATGAGCCCGTTGATCCCGCCCGGGTGATAGCTCGACGGGGGCACGATGCCCCAGCCCCACCATCGGGCCGCGCCCACCTGCTGGCCGTTGGGGCCCAGGCAAGCGGCCGAGTTGGGTGGCAGCACGGTGGTGAAGCCGGTATCGGGGACATAGCCCCGGGCCCAGTTCAGGCCCGAGATGGCGGCCGTTTTGGGTGCCGCCAGTCCCCCGGGCCGTTGAAGCGCCAGGCACTTCTGGGGATTGTTTTCGATTCCGGCGACTTCCAGGGCGGTGCCGCTGGCCAGGCTGGCGGCTGCTTGCGGTCCGGCCGCGATTGCCCGCTCCGAGACGGCGATCGTGTTGCTGGTGCCGTCGGTGACGCTGTTGAAGGTGATTCTACTCTGGTGGCCGAAAAGCCCGCGGGGATTCCGCAGATTGCTGTTGTTGCCGATCGAATCTCCCCGGCTGAAGCGATAGTTGGTTCGCCCCGGGTCGGTGGCCGCCTTGGCGGATCCTCCACGGTCCGAGGAGCACAACAGGGAGGAGATTGACGTCTGCCAGGGGTCGTATTTTGCGATGTCCGGGTGCGCTGTCGGGGTGGGCTGGGGACCGTTGGCGTTGAAATCGACATGGTGAAAGGTGGCGGGCGAGGAGATCTTGTCGAAAAGTGCCTGTTGCTCGATATAGGGCAAAAGGGGAATCCATCCGCTCAACTCGCTGCGGTTGCAGGCCAGCGCATCGCCCTGGTCGGTTCCGCCCTTGCCGGGGGGCAGCGAGCCGAGGGCATCGTGGTAGTTGTGCAGGGCAACGCCCACCTGCTTGAGATTGTTTGAGCATTCGGTCCGCCGTGCCGCCTCGCGTGCCGCTTGGACCGCGGGCAAGAGCAGTGCCACGAGGATGCCGATGATGGTAATCACCACGAGCAACTCCACCAGCGTGAAGCCGTGGTGAGCGGGGGTCCGGTTCATGGTTGGTCCTCGAAAAAGCGGCAACGCCGCACAAGCCGCGATTGGGCGGGCATGGGGACCGCCGAGACAACGCTTCGAGTCGGCGCTACTCTCTTGTTGCTTTGTAGATTATTCGTTCCGCGGAAGCAACGATTTCGCTCGTTTCGGCGAAAAGAACCGGCGGCGGGGGCCGCTTTGCTTCGGCCCGGCCACCCCGTGGCGGCCCCTTCACCGGCCCGCGGCGCCGGGGACGATGGGAGCGGCGATGTCCTTCTGCTGAGGGGGATTGACGGCCGTAGCAGACTCCCCTAACCTCCTGGTAAGGCCCTGATGTGGAAGGGGGATGTTCGTGCATACCGAAAAGGGTAGAGATCGTGGGTGAGCCGGGAACTCAGGGTGAATTCCGCGGATACGGCTTGGCGGAGTTCTTGCGCTGCCGGGTCGGCGGAAAGCTTGCCCCCGCGGCTCGGCGGGAGCCTCGCGCGGCCAAGCCGGGGTCGGTGGGGCCGGGCGAAACCTTCGTGGCGGGGAGCAACGCCGATTTTGCCTTTCTCAAGGGGATCGCGATGTATCGTCGACGTTCTTTCTTTTCCGTGCTCGTGCTGGCCTCGTGTTGTCTGGCCGGATGCCGAAGGGGAAGCGACCTGGAGTGGCCGGCGACGCTGAAAGTGACCGGCAAGGTCACCTTTGACGGCAAGCCGGTCGAAGGGGCGCATGTTACCTTCAGTTCCAAGGTCAAGGGTCCGCCGGCCTTTGGCGAAACCGACGCCAAGGGCGAATTCGAGTTGAGCACCAGTTGGGGCAAGGGGGCCGTGGCGGGGCCGTACCTGGTGACGATCACGAAGGAGAAGATCAGCGGGGGAATGGCCTTTGACAGCGAAATGGCCTATCGGGCCTACGTACGAGAGCACGGCGAAGCGCCCCCCACGCGGTCGATTCGGGACGAACTGCCTCAGAAGTACAAGAACCGCAAGACTTCGGGCTTGGAGGCCGAAGTGTTGATGGGCAAGAAGAACTACTTCGAGTTCGACCTGAAAAAGAAATAGCCCGGCCTCGCCGCAAGGAGAAGCCGGGCAGGCGGGATTGCGTGAAACGGCGAT
>CAYZWG010000061.1:13563-18294 GCA_964481605.1 uncultured Planctomycetaceae bacterium | reverse complement strand
GACCCCGCCGTAGTTCTCCTCCGTTCGGCGCGGGTCTCCTGACCCCGCCGCGCACCCCGGCAGTCCGTCGCGCCGCAATCCTCGCCTCCCGTGCCTCACGGCACCCCGATAGCAGAGCTATCGCGGCCACCCGCGCGTTCGGCGCGGGGCTGCCGACCCCACCGTAGTGCTCAAACCCACGATCCACCGGGGCAAGCCCGGTGGGGATTCTCCTTGGCCGAGGACCCTTTCCGGGCCGCCGATTTGACACCGCGTGGCCGGCGCCCCAGAATGCCGTCGGCGGTCGTCTCTCGACCGATTGGCCTGCTAACCCGACGGAGGTGCGTGATGTCGCGAATCCTTGCCCTGGTTTCGGTCCTGCTGCTGGCCGCGCCGGCACTGGCGGCGGAGCAGGTGGTCTGGCAAATCGGCCGGCCGGACCACAGCTACACGGAGTTTGCCGTCGCCAAGAATCACGAGGCCTACCGCGACCGATTCCTGCGGAAGCCGCCGGTTTTCCAGGTCGGCAGTAGCGACCCCGCCCGCGACTGGCCGTTCATCCATCCCGGTCCCGTCGACACCTGGGCCGGAAGCCGGGTGCATCCGTTCACGATCCGGTTCGCCCTGGCCGACCAGCCGCGGGGCGTTTTCACGCTTCGGGTGGAGTTTTGCGACACCCAGGGCCAGGTGCCTCCCACCTATGCGATCACCGTGGGAGGGCATACGGGCCGGTTTCGGCTTCCCCGCGGCGGCGGCGACGCCTCGCTCCGCGATCCGGCCGCCGGCAAGCCCTACAAGATCGAGGTCCGACTTCCGGCCAGCCTGTTCCGGAAAGGGGCCAACCAGATCGTGCTCTCCGCGACGGAAGGCTCCTGGGTGGAGTACGACGCGGTGAGCCTGTTGAACGATCCGGACCATCCCATGCCGGAGCCGGAAATCCAAGCGGTGACCGCCGAGGCCACGCCCTTCTTCATCCGCTCGAAGGACGGAATCCGACGCACCCTGGACGTGACCGTGGGCCTGACCGCGCCGCCCTCGGCACTTACCCTCCAGGTGGAAGCGGGCGGCAAGAAGTTCGACGTGCCGGTCGGCGAGTTGCCTCTCTTGGGCAGCGTGTCCCGGGAAGTCGGCCTGCCCGACTCGACCGAGCCGCTGGAAGTCAAAGTCACGGCCGTCGTGGGCAAGAAGTCGAAGTCGACCACGGTCACCCTGGGGCCGCAGCGGAAGTGGCGGATTTTCGTGGCCGCCAGCGCCCACACCGACATCGGTTACACCGATCTCCAGCCCAAGTGCCGCCAACGACACGACGAGAACCTCGACCTGGCCGCCGAGCTGGTCGACCGCTTCGCCGACTTCAAATGGAATTGCGAGGTGGCCTGGCAGGCCGAAAACTACCTGGCCGACCGCGAGGGCGAACCCCTGGAGCGATTCTTTCGCCTGGCCCGGGAAAGACGGATCGGCGTTCAGGCCCTCTACTGCAATATCCTCACCGGTCTCTGTTCTCACGAAGAGCTATGCCGGCTGACCTACTTTGCCCATCGGCTCCACCGGGAGCACGATATCCCTTACCTGAGTGCAATGATCGACGACGTGCCCACCTTGGTGGGCTCGATGCCCATGATCCTGGCCGGTTCCGGTATCCGCTACTTTAGCGAAGGCAGCAACAACACCCGGGCGGTCACGTTTCGCCAGATGTACGACAAGGCCCCCTGCTGGTGGGAGGGCCCCGACGGCAGCCGCGTGCTGATGATGTTTCAACCGGGCTATGCCTACGCCGCCAGGATGGGCCTGCTGGACAGCCTGGAGACCGCCCGAAAGCGGCTCCGGGCCAGGCTGGCCGAGTACCAGGCCCGCCAGGACTACCCCTACGACGCGATCTACCTCAACGGCGCGGTGAGCGACAATCAGCCGCTCAAGCCGCGGCTGGCCGAAGTCGTTCGGGCGTGGAACAAGCAATACGAGTTTCCCCGCATTATCCTTTGCCACAATGCCGAGTTCTACGAGTACATCGAGAAAAACTACGGCGACCAGCTTCCGACCGTTCGCGGCAGCGGCGGCACCTACTGGGAGGACGGGGCGGGCTCCTCCGCCCGGGAGACGGCCCTCGCCCGCGACGCCCACGAGGCCGAGGGCAACGCGGAACGGCTGCTGGCCCTGGTACATCGGTTGCGGCCCGAGCAGGCGTATCCCCAGGCGGCGATCCACGACGCCTGGCGCAACTCGATGCTCTACGACGAGCACACCTGGGGGGCCCACTGCTCGATCAGCCAGCCGGAGAGCGAGTTCACCAAGGGCCAATGGGAGATCAAGGCCCGGTTTGCCCACGATGCCCACCGCCAGTCCAACGCGCTATTGGAGCAGGGGGCCCGGGGCCTGGCGGCTCTCGTTCCCACCGAGGATCACTCGCTGGTCGTGCTGAATACGATGAGTTGGCTGCGGAGCGACGTCCTCGAAGTCCGCCTGCCGGACGGCATGGCCGTGGCGGGGCCCGAGGTTGCAAGTTGTCGGGTAGGGGAGAAGACGCTGGTTTTGGTGAAGCAGGTCCCCTCCTGCGGCTACCGGGTCTTGTCCTGTGCTCGGTCCGCGGACGTGCCCACCGCGCGACCGTCCCCGGCCCAAGGCACCACGATCGAAAGCCGCTTCTATCGCGTCACTTTTGATCCGGCCACGGGGGCCATCGCCAGCCTCTGGGACAAACAGCTTGACCACGAGCTGGTCGACCGCAAGGCCCCTTATCAACTCAACCATTATCTCTACGTCACCGGCGGCAAGGGGACCAGCATCGAACGGGGCGGGCTGCCCCCGGCCCAACTGAAAATAGCCACGCCCCAGAAGGCGACCCTTCAGGTGCTCGACTTGGGCAAGCTGGGCCAGCGGATGATCGTGAAGACCTCGGCCGCCATGACGCCCGAGATCACCAGCGAAGTGACCGTCTACAACGACCTGAAACGGGTCGACGTGACCAACCACCTGAGCAAGACGCTGACCTACGAGAAGGAGGCCGCCTACTTCGCCTTTCCCTTCGCCGCCAAGAAGCCGACCTTCCGCTACGAAGTGCCCTGCGCCATCCTCCGGCCCGACCGGGACCTTCTGCCCGGGGCCTGCCTCGACTGGTTCACCGTGCAGCATTTCGTGGAGATCGAGGCCGGCGACGCCGCCATCTGCTGGTCCACGCCCGACGCCCCCCTGGTCTGCTTCCAGGACATCAACCGGGGCAAGTGGCAGACGAAATTGCCCATCACCAGCGGCCACCTCTACGCCTACCTGATGAACAACTACTGGTTCACTAACTACCTGGCGGGCCAGGGCGGCCGCTTCACGTTCCGCTTTTCCATCACCAGCCGCCGCAAGTCCGACACGGTGGCTTCCGCCCGATTCGGCTGGGAGGCCTCCAGCCCGCTGGTGGCCGTCCAAGCCGATGCCAACCGCGATGGGCTGCTGCCCGCCTCCGGCGGCAGCCTGGTGGAGATCGCCGAGCCGAACGTGCTCTTGCTGGGGATGAAGCGTGCCGAGGCCGGCGACGCGCTGATTCTGCGGCTGTGGGAGATCAGCGGCAAGCCCACCACGGCCCACCTGCGACTGCCGCATCTGGCCATCCGGAAGGCCACCTTGTGCAACCTCGTGGAGGAGCCCGGGGAAGCGGCCCAGACGAGCGACGGCACGATATCCGTCCCCCTGCGCGGATCAGGGCTGGCGACCGTCTCGCTCGAGTAGATCCGGCCTACGGCCCGTCGCGACTGCCTATTCGCTCACGTAGGGCAGCAAGGCCATGAAGCGGGCGCGTTTGATCGCCAAGCTCACCGCGTGCTGGCTGACGGCGGTGCAGCCGTTCTTGCGGCGGCCGATGATCTTCCCCTGCCGGTTGGTCAGCTTCTTCAGCAGGTCGAGGTCTTTATAGTCGACGTACATCGGCCGGGGACGTTGGCCGTCGACGAAGATGGGGTCCTTCTTCTTTCCCCGATTCTTGTTCTTGGCCCGCTTCCGCGAGGTTCGCGTCTTTTTTCTTCTTCCAAACGCTGAGGGTCTTGCCATGGCCGGTTGCCTGCGTCGTCACGATCTGTTCGGAGGGGAAAAGGGCGCCATCGCCCGTCAGGGGCACACAAAACGGTACGTGCCCCTTACTCGTCGATTGTTCGCCGCTCCGCCCGCCGCAGTGCCCATTGCACGGCTGGCTGGCGATCCGAGGCGTAAACGCTTTAGTTTACTGAACATCGGCCGAAACGCAAGGCGGGGGCGAGCCTCGTTTCTGGAGGAAATCACCACGCCGGCCCGAAGCGTCGGTTCGCCGCGGGGCTGCCGACCCCGCCGTTGAACCGCGCCACTTTGGCGGAGGTCAAAGAACGTAAAGCGTTGGGATCTCAGGCGTTAACCCCCGCCGGCCCTGTGGGGAGTGGGTTGCGGGTTTGGAAACTACCAGGGGCCGCCACCCCCCCACGGTTCCCCAATCAATCTGGACCTGCGATAAGGCCCGTCGCAAAAAATGTGCAACACGAACCCGAAGCGCCAGCGAGGGAAAAAAACGCACGAATGGCGTCCCTCGCTGGCGCTTCGGGTCCGTGTGGCCCAATCGCGAAACGTTGCCGTTTTTTTCGGACGGGCCACAAGGTCTCTCTTGATTTGCGTAAGTGGTTGATGTGAGAGACCATCGGTCGAATTCAGTGCGGGGTCGGCAGCCCCTCGCACAACGTGCCAGCATTGCTTCAGTTCAACGGTATTGGCCCTTGACCGCCCGCCGATATCGGCTGAGAATGA
>CAYZWG010000061.1:10843-13463 GCA_964481605.1 uncultured Planctomycetaceae bacterium | reverse complement strand
GCTTCAGTTCAACGGTATTGGCCCTTGACCGCCCGCCGATATCGGCTGAGAATGAAGCGTTTGGCCACGATTCCTGGTTCAG
The DNA here is from genome assembly GCA_964481605.1 of uncultured Planctomycetaceae bacterium. Lineage (GTDB taxonomy): Bacteria > Planctomycetota > Planctomycetia > Pirellulales > Thermoguttaceae > CAYZWG01. The sequence continues at coordinate 13,381 of CAYZWG010000061.1, read as the reverse complement.
TCAGCGCCGTCCCGGTTCCCAAGCGCCAGCGCCGTCCTGGTTCAGCCAGCGCCGTCCGGATTCAGCCAGCGCCGTCCTGGTTCAGCCAGCGCCGTCCTGGTTCAGCCAGCGCCGTCCTGGTTCCCAAGCTCCAGCTTGGGAACCCACGCACGCGCCGGTAGTCGGTTCTCACCGTGGATGGTAGGAGCCGGCGAGAATCTCCGTTCCCAAGCTGGAGCTTGGGAACGAGGAAAGGCTTGGTGGGAACCAGGAAAAGCTTGGGAACCAGGAAAAGCTTGGGAACCAGGAAAACCGAGAGAAAAGCCCACGCCCGAGAAGATGCCCCCAGGCCCCCCACGAGACGCTTTCATGCCCTCGATCAGCCAAGTTCCCGACGCTGCCGGCCGTTTCGGTCCGTTCGGCGGCCGCTACGTGCCGGAGACGCTCACCCGGGCCTTGGACGAGTTGACCGCCGAGTACGAGAAGGCCCGCGGTGACGCGGCCTTCGAGGCCGAGTTGGAAGGGCTGCTTACACACTACGTGGGCCGGCCCTCGCCGCTTTACTTCGCCCAGCGGCTCACCGAGCAGTGCGGCGGGGCACGGATTTATCTCAAGCGCGAGGACCTCAACCACACCGGTGCCCACAAGATCAACAATACCCTGGGCCAGGCCCTGTTGACCCTGCGAATGGGGAAGCAGCGGGTGATTGCCGAGACCGGCGCCGGCCAGCACGGCGTGGCCACCGCCACCGCCTGCGCCCGGTTCGGCCTGGAGTGCGTGGTCTACATGGGCAGCGAGGACATCCGCCGGCAGAAGCCCAACGTTTTCAGCATGAAGCTTCTGGGCGCCGAGGTGCGGCCCGTCCAGAGCGGTTCCCGAACCTTGCGGGACGCGATCAACGAGGCGATGCGCGACTGGATGGCCTCGGTCGAGTCGACCCATTACATCCTCGGCTCGGTGGTGGGGCCCAGCCCTTTTCCCCGCATCGTCCGCGATTTTCAATCGGTGATCGGCCGCGAGACCCGGGTCCAGTGCGGCCAGATGCTGGGCCGGCTGCCCGACGTGGTGGTGGCCTGCTGCGGTGGGGGCAGCAACGCGGCCGGCATGTTCTACCCCTTTATCGACGACGCCGGGGTCGAGTTGATCGGGGTCGAGGCGGGAGGGCGTTCCCCGCACGTGGGCGATCACGCCGCCACGCTTTGCCTGGGCCGGCCCGGCGTGTTGCACGGCACCTTTAGCTACGTGATGCAGGACGACGACGGGCAAACCTGCGACGTCCACTCGGTTTCGGCGGGACTGGACTATCCGGGCGTGGGGCCGGAGCACAGCTTTTGGAAAGAGACCGGCCGCGCCCGCTACACGTCCGTCGACGACCGGCAAGCCCTGGCCGCGTTCGACACGCTGGCTCGCACCGAGGGCATCCTACCGGCGCTGGAAAGCTCCCACGCGGTGGCCCAGGCGATCGAGCTTGCCGCCCGGCGGGGGCCGGAGGAGGTGATCGTCGTTTGCCTTTCCGGCCGGGGCGACAAGGACGCCGCCGAGGTGGCCCGACTGCGGGGCGACGAGATGTAATCCGAGAACACGCACGCTCGGCCCTGCCGTCATTTCCACGACAACGGCTTCGGCGTTTCCGCCGCCAAAACCGCTCTCTCCGAAAAAACTGCCATGTCCGCCATCGACAACCTCTTCGACGACCTCCGCCGCGACGGCAAGAAGGCCTTCATGCCCTTCCTCACGGCCGGCGACCCCGACCTCGATTTCACCGCCCGGGTGCTTGGTGAACTGGTCGCCCGGGGGGCCAATATGTGCGAGGTGGGCATCCCCTACAGCGACCCCATCGCCGACGGGCCGGTGATCCAGGCCTCCTACACCCGAGCGCTGGAGGGCAAGGTGAAGCTGGCCGAGATTCTCGCCGCCTTGGGCGGTCTCTCCGGCCAACTGGCCGCCCCCCTGGTGACCATGCTCAGCTACGCGATCGTCTACCGCCAAGGCCTGGCCCAGTACGTGGCCGCGGCGAAGGCGGCGGGTGTGGCGGGGGCGATCGTGCCCGACCTGCCGGTGGAGGAATCGCGCCCCCTGGCCGAGATTTGCCGCCGCGAGGATTTCAGCCTCATCCAACTGGTCACGCCCACCACGCCGCCCGATCGTGCCCGGCGAATTGCCGAGGCCACAACCGGCTTCATCTATTACGTCTCGGTGACCGGAATCACCGGCGAGCGGACCGAGCTGCCGCCGCAGATCGTGGACAACGTCGCCTGGCTCCGCCGGCAGACGAAGCTGCCGATCTGCATCGGCTTCGGCGTCAGCCGCCCGGAGCACGTGAAGATGCTGGCGCCGGTGGTCGACGGGCTGATCGTGGGCTCGGCGATTGTCCGCCGCATGGCCCGGGCGGCCCAGCGGCCGCGGGAGGAGGTGGTGCGGGAGATCGGCCAGTACGTGGCGACGCTGTTGGCGGCGATGGAGACGGCCTAGCGGGCGCGGTGGAACGTTTGCAGGCCTACAGGCTCGCCGAATCCCCAGCCGGTTCAATCCCGCCGCGCGTCGAGTTGGGCGTAGCGC
>CAYZWG010000061.1:0-10743 GCA_964481605.1 uncultured Planctomycetaceae bacterium | reverse complement strand
CTCGCCGAATCCCCAGCCGGTTCAATCCCGCCGCGCGTCGAGTTGGGCGTAGCGCCGCTGGGAGGCCTGCCACGATTTCCAGGCCGACACGTCGAAGCCGAAATTCGGTCCCCCGGCGAGGGCCACCAGGGCCTCCAGCACGGCCCGGTTGCGAACCGTGATCGAGGCGACCTTCGGTCCTCCCCCCATGGAAAGCCCGCCCCCGCCGCCCCCGCCACGGTTGAAGGTGGTGGTCATCTGGCCCGGGTTGCGGTCCTCGATCTTGATTTTGTGCGTGGTGGTCAGCGCGTTGACGAGCGGGCCGATCGCCGCGGGATCGCCCAGGTGCCCCAGGCAGAAGGCGGCGCGATTGATTTGGGCGTTGTCGGCGCTGGCCAGCCGGCCGATGAAGAAGCCCACCGCGTCCTGATTGCCCTGGAGCTGATCGAGGCAGCTCAGTCGGACTTCCTCCAGCGGCTCACGCATGGCCCACAGTGCCAGCACCTTGGCCGCCGGCGTGTTGCCGATCTTGGCCAGAACCTCGATGTAGAGCATCCGAACCTGTTCGTTCGGCTCGCCGTTGAGCGCCTTGGCCAATGCCTTGACGGCGTAGGGGTCGTCGATGGCGCGCAGCTTTTGCTCGGCAAGCTGAGACTTCTTCCCCCCCAGCCACCGGCGATAGAGGGCGATTTCCTGCTGCCAGTGTGTCTGGGCTTCCTCGGCGCGGCGTTGTTCCTTCTCCAGTTGAATCTCCTGGGGCAAGCGCCACTGGCCATCCTGCCAGACGTAGCCCAGTTCCGACATCCGCTTCTCTTGCGTGGTCCACTCGCCCTGGTGTTCAAAGTAACCCAGCGCCCGCCGGGCCTTCTCGTGGTTGGGGTCAAGCTCCAGGATTCGCTCCAGGTGGCGTTTTCGCTGGTCGAGCAGGGTGTGTTGGCGGCACCATTCGGCAATTGCCCATTGCCCCTCCACCGTATCGGCGTAGCGGGGCCAGATTTTTTCGTACTCGACCTCCTCCGGCCGCCGCGTCCGCTTTTGCGCCACCGCCGACGGGGCCAGCGAGATCACCGCGCCGCTTGCCGTCTTGATCCGGAACGACTGGCGGGGAACCTCCTTGGGATTGAGCAATTCGCCCGTCACGCGGCCCCCATCCTTGAGCACAAACTCCTCCACCACCGGCGCGGCCTCAACCACCACGGACGCCAGCAGCAGCATCAGCAACAGGGGACAAGAAACTCTCACGGGCACACCTGGGGCGTGGACGTTCGGGAATCGGGAGTTCGCCCGCAGCTTGTTTCGCTCGGGGCGAGGCTCCTGCCGAGCCGTGGGGGCGGCATTTACCCTCGCCGCCCGGCTCGGCAGGAGCCTCGCCCTCCCACGCGCTCGGCGCGGGTCTGGCGACCCCGCCGCCGGCCGATTGCCGAGAACATCGATCTTCTTTATTATACGAGCCGTTGCGGCGGCGGGGCAAAACGGCACCCCCCGCCGTGGGGTTTTTCGACCGATTTTCCGCCCCGCCGGCAAAATACCTCGCCATGAGCACCGTACCCGACCAACACCGAAGCGAGGCGCCGCGGTCGATTCGCTGTGCCGTGGTCACCGTCAGCGACACCCGATCGTGGGAGAACGACACCGGCGGCCAGACGGTCGTCGACCTGCTCACCGCGGCGGGCCATGACGTGGTCCGGCGGGCGATCGTGCCCGACGAGCCCGACCGCATCGAGCCGCTGCTGGTCGAGCTCCGCGATCGCCACGACGTGGACGCGGTTCTCTTGACCGGGGGGACGGGCATCGGCAGCCGGGACCAGACGTTCGAGACGGTCAACCGGATGTTGACCAAGCCCATGCCCGGCTACGGCGAGTTGTTTCGGATGCTCAGCTACGAGGAGATTCGGGCCGCGGCGATGCTCAGCCGAGCCGTGGGCGGGCTGGCCGAGCGGACCGTGCTGTTGACCATGCCGGGCAGTCGGGCGGGCGTGCGGCTGGCCATGGAGAAGCTGATCTTGCCGGAGTTGGGCCACCTGGTGCGCGAGGCCCGGCGGTAAACCCGCGCCCGTGAGCCGACGTCGAGTGGATGCCGCCGGGGGAGTCGCCACGGCAGTCGGCTTCCAGCCGCGGGTCGGACACAGGCCAAGAAAGCGAGCGGGCCCGCCCGAGAGGCAGGCCCGCATTGCCGTGGGGGGTGAACGACGCTTGCGCGACCGCGAGTTCAATCTCGGCAGGTGGTCCCCCACGGACCCTGCACGATTCTCGCCTTGGGAAGGGCTGTTTGGCGCCTGCTGGCTGTTACCGGCGGCACCACCGGGGTGCAAGACGGCCCCCGTTTAACCTTCGACAACCCGAACATTCTCGGCCCGCGGGCCCTTGGGGCCGCTTCCGACCTCGTATTCCACGACTTGCCCAAGACTGAGCGCTTCGATGGAAGTACCCTCCAGGGCCGAGTGGTGGAAGAAGATGTCTCCCCTGTCCCCCTCGATGAATCCAAAGCCCCTGTCCGTCGCCAACTTCTTAATCGCACCTTGCGGCATGTCTGCCACTCCCTCACAACAGAACTCAAACGTACCCAAGCCGCCAGCCACCCCGCACGGCCCCTTTTCCGTGCAAGAAGGCGTCGGCCAACACACTACCGGGGGGAGAAAAGCGACCGCACCGGAAAGAACGCACCCTGGCAAGCAGGACTCGCCCAAGCCCACTACGGCACGACGCAAACAAGGGCTCCTGGAAAGGAGCCCGGGGGGCTCACGCCTCAACTTCCACACCCCTCGTAATCGCAAATCATACCACGAACCGGCTGAGACGCAAGGGGAGGAGACCGGCCTGGCGGGAAAATCGGATACCCCCCCATGGGAGCTTGACTTTGGCCCATTGGGGCTATAGGAATGGATAGGTCGGCTGGTCTGCCTGACCAGCACGTTCGAACGGAGTTTACCCAGTTTCTCCCCGCATTCGCCCCCGGAGTGTCCCATGTCCACGCGTCAGGTTTCTGCCTTGCTGCTTGCAGCGGGGTTTCTGGTCTCGGCCACGGCGGCCGAGGCGCTCGCACACGGCGCGGCCGCCCGTTGCGGCCGGGCGTGCGCCTGTCAACCCTGCCCGCCGGCGTGCCGCACCGTCCAGCGGACGGTCTATGTCCCCCAGATCGTCACGGAAAAGCGGACGGTCGAAATGGTCCAGTGCAGCGAGGAGGTTCGCCAGCGGACGTGCACCGTCTATCGGCGGGTTCCGGAGACGAAGACGGTCGAGCGCGAGTACACGGTGATGGTGCCGCAGACACGAACCAAGACCGTCAACTACACGGTTTGCAAGCCGGTCTGGGAGGAGGTCGAGCGCCAGTACACGGTGATGGTGCCGCACACGGAAACCCGGCAGGCAACGCGCCGCGTCTGCAAGATGCAGCCGGTGACCACGACGCGGACCGTCTGCGTCGACAAGGGACACTGGGAAAAGCGATGCGTCGAGGTGCCCTGCCGCTGCGCCAGGCGGCTGTTGCGGCATCGTGGCCGGTTGCACGGCTGCTGCGGCGACGGTTGCACCGGCACGGATTGTTGCGGAACGACGACCCGCCTGCGGCGTGTGTGGGTGCCCGAGGTCGTCGAGCAAGAGGTCAAGGCCACCTGCTACAAGCCCGTTTGGGAAGAGGTTCCTTGCGAGTATACGGTGACCGTTTGCAAGCCCCAGACGCGTACCTGCCGGGTTCGCGTTTGCCGGATGCAGTCCGAGCAGTGCACCCGCGAGGTGAAGTATACGGTGTGCGTGCCGGAGAAGCGGACCTGCCGGCGCGAGGTCACGGTGTGCAAGTGGGTGCCGGAAGAAAAGACCGTCTCCTACACGGTTCGCGTGCCCCACAAGGTGGAGAAGGAGATCGAGGTCCGGGTTTGCCGGATGGTGCCGAAGACGGTCGAGGTGAAATGCTGCGATCCTTGCCGGCGGTGTTGCGTGCCGGCGGCGACCTGCTGCGGCGGCTGATGGGCGAAGGGGCGCCGGCCGGGTGCATCCCCCTTCGGCGAGAAAGTCTCCCTGGGGTACGCCCACGGCTACGACCGCTCGAACACTCGCCCCAGCGGTCCGGCTAGAATGGCGGGCAGAAAAACCAGGTCGCCCACGATCGCCGCCGTGAGCAGGGCAACCATCATCCAGGCGAAGTGGACGATGGGCATGAACGAGCTGAGGGCGAACACCACCAGGCCGCAACTGCAAATGATCGTGGTGTGCATCATTGCCCCGGCACAGTGCTGAAAGGCGAATTGCAGGGCGTCGTGCCGCGACATCCCCCGGCGAATTCCGCGGCGGAACCAGGTGAGGAAATGGAAGGTGTCGTCCACGGCGATCCCCAGCGCCGCGCTGGCGGTCATCACCGAGCCGATCTCGATCAGGATTCCCCGCCAGCCCATGAAGCCGAAAACGATCACCGCCGGAAACAGGTTGGGGGCCATCGCCAGGAGGCCGGCCGGCACGCTTCGCAGCACCAGGATCATCACCAGGGCAATCACACCGAAGGCGAGGAAGAAGCTCCGCACCAGGTCGGTGAAGAGCTGCCGCTGGGCCTTGTAGATCATGGGAATCACGCCGGTGAAGGTGACCCCGGCGCCGGGAATCGCCGCCAGCGTGGGCGTGACGTGTTGCCGCAGCGTGTCGGTGAAGCGGGCGTAGTCGAGTTGACCCAGGGCGTCCACGCGGACGCTGATCCGCCAGAGCTCTTCCCCGGCCCTGGAGGTGAGGAAGTGCGCGTCGATCAGTTGGTCCCGGTGTTTTTCCAGCCGCCGAGCCAGCACGTGGCGGGCGGCCGTATCGCGAACGGTGTGGCCCCGGGGCAGTCGGGGCAAAAACGTGGCCGCCGACATCGTCGCCTCGACGGGCCGCAGCCGGGCGATCCGCCGCTGGAGGTCGTCCACCACGGTCGCTCTCTCCAGCATGTTGAGAGGGCAATCGCGGTCGAAGCGGACGACCACCTCCAGCGGCACCAGTGGCCCCAGGTGCTCCTCCATCCAGCGATAGTCCTGAATGATGCGGCTTTCGGAGGCGAAGCGGTGTTGCAGCTTGACGGTCGACTGGAGATACCATAGCCCCCAACCGAGGAGGAGCATCGCCAGCACGCTGGCCGTGGCGATGGCAAGATGAAATCGGCTGACCAGCACGATCAGTCCGTCGACCCACCGGGGCGTGCCACCATCCGGGGCAACGATGTTCGCTGCCCGCCGGCCGGGGCGCCGGGAGGATTGCCAGGCGGTCAAGGCGGCGGGGAGGAAGGTCAACAGCACGACCAGGCTGAGGGCCACGCCCACGGCCGAATAGAAGCCGAAGTGACGGATCGGCGTGATCCGGCTGGTGGCCAGCGAGGAGAGCCCGATGGCCGTGGTCAGGGCGGCCAACAGGCAGGGGGCCCAACCGTTGGCGATCGCCAGGCGGGGGGCCTCGGCCAGGTGTCCCCCGGCGATCGCGTCGCGGTAATAATTGACCAGGTGAACGGCCGCCGAGATGCTCAGCACGTAGATCAGCGCCGGCAGCATGGTCAACAGCAGGTTCATGTGCCCGCCGCTGTAGTAGAGGGCCGAGAGGGCCAACGCCGTGCTATAGACGGAGGCAACAAGAATGATCTCGGTCAGCCAGAGGCTGCCCAAACGCTGCCAGGTGACCAGAAACGCCACCACGGCCGAGAGGGCGGCCAACTCCAACAGCAGCCGTTGGGATTCGGCGTCGATCGTGGCGGCGTCGACGGTGGGGCCGGCCAGGCGCAGTTGGTCGGGTGCCAGGCCGCACGCCTCGTGGGCCACCCGGCGAATCTCCTCCACGGCGGCCCTGCGGTCGGTCTCGCCCTGCTCCGAGAGGGTGACCACCACACATGTCGTCCGGCCGTCGGGTCCGATCAGGATTCCCTCCAGCCGGCGAATCGCCTCGGCGCGGGAAAGCTCCAGCGGGGGCGACGTCAACTGGCTAAGCACCTCGGACGCGGTCAGCACACGATCGAACCAGCCGGGGTGATCGCCCGAGCCGGGCGAGGTCAGCGCCTGGGCCAATCGCTCCACCCGCGGATCATCGAGCGTGCATCCGGGCCAGGTGACAATGGAGAGTTCGTCGCGGCCGAAATTCCGCTTGAACTCCTCGTAGAGGGCCGTCTCCCGGAAGCCGCGGGGTAGCCACTGGCGAGGATCGTTGGAGTTGCTTTTCAGCGCGCCGCGAACTCCCACGAAGAGGACGGGCAAGGTGGCCAGAAAGCACGCCAGCACCTTCCATGCCCGGCGCCGAGCGGAAACCGGCGATGCAAACATCAACAATTCTCAGCCAGAACGGAAGGGGCGGGGCTTTGTAGAAACTCGCGCACAAGACGGCTGAACTCCAACGGTTGCTCGATCGGCGGCGCGTGCCCGCAGCGATCCAGGAAGGCCAGCCGGGCGTCGGCGATCCCCTGCCGGAATTCTTCCGCCACGCAAGGCGGAGTAATCCGGTCGTCCTTGCCCCAGATGATCAAGGTTGGCAAGTGCAGCCGCCTGAGTTCCTCTTTCATGTTGCGATCGCGGGTGGCCTTGGCCAGCCGGATGAGGAACCGGGCGTAACGGCGATCGGAGAGCATGGCGTAGACTTCCTCGACGATCTCGTCGGTGACGTGTTTCTCGTCGAAAAAGATCTCGGCCGCGCGGGCCCGGATCACCTCCCGGTCCACTTTGGGGCGTTTCCCGTTGCTGAGGCTCCGCTCGAACAGCCCGGCGCTACCGGTAAGGATCAGCCGCTCGACGCGACGGGGCCAACGAAGACCGAAGTCGACGGCTACCTGTCCCCCCAGCGAATTGCCGCAGAGCACGGCCTGCTCCAGGCTCAGCTCGTCGAACAGGTCCTCCACGTAATCGGTCAGCTCCTCGATACCGCGAAACTTGCGATAGCAACGATCCGTGGAGTGGTCGATGGGGAACTGGACGGCAAAGAAGTAGAACTCGTCGGCCAGCTCCTCCATGATCACGCGCCAATTCTCGGGGCTGCCGAACAGCCCGTGCAAGAGGACAACCGGAACATCACCGCGGCCATACTCGACGTAGCGGAGGTCTCGGCAGTGCGACATGCTGTTTCTCGTATTGTCGGGGGGATCGGCGATGAACGGGAGGAATCGTCGCCACGGCACCGGGGAAGAGCCGAGGCTGGGGGAGAACCGAGACGCGCGGCCAAGCCGCTCCCACGTCCGATCCTGCGTCGCGGCGGCGCACGCCGGTGTTGGCTATCCGCAATGGATCGGACGCCCCGTGCTGAGAAAGAGGACCCGTACCGAAAAACTTCGGAGCCGGTCGCGTGGAGAGGCCTTCCCTTGTTGCCGGATGGTCGAATTATAACACACCGGCTGACGCATTGCTGCAATATTCCCCAAAAAGGGGGGTTTTTGCGAATCCGGCGAGTTTTCCGCCGTTTTTCGACCTGGGATTGCGTATGATCTCGGTCCGCGGGTTCCCAAGCTGGAGCTTGGGAACCAGGTTGGTTTTCTCCTCTCGGTCCCAAGCTCCAGCCTCCCCTCTCGGTCCCAAGCTCCAGCCTCCCCTCTCGGTCCCAAGCTCCAGCTTGGGACCGCACCCAACGCGAAGCTCTGCTTCGCCGGCGGCGAGGCAAAACACTGAGCCGGGGGGTTCCCAAGCCGGAGCTTGGGAACCAGGTTGGTTTTCTCCTCTCGGTCCCAAGCTCCAGCTTGGCTCTGCACTTCCGCGCCGGCTCCGCTTCGCCCGTGGCTGAGCAAGGCTCTCGGTCCGCGGGTTCCCAAGCCGGAGCTTGGGAACCAGATCGAACAGAACCAGATCGAACAGAACCAGATCGAGCAGAACCAGGTCGAACAGAACCAGGTCGAGCAGAACCAGGTCGAGAGAAGGCGTGCGGCCTTGCCTTGACGGAGGCCGCAGCCGCGCGGACAATCGTCAGCGTCATTCGACGTGAATCCGCCACGATCTCGCCCCACGAGGAGTATCGCATGTTTAACGGAATCTTTCGCGTTCCCCAGCCTGCCAACGAACCGGCGCTGGACTATGCGCCCGGAAGCCCCGAACGGGGGGAACTGAAAGCCAAGCTCAAGGAGATGCTGGACAGCCGGTTCGAGGTCCCCATGATCATCGGCGGCAAGGAGGTCCGCGACACGACCGTGGAGAATCTGGTCTGCCCCCATCATCACGAGCAGATTCTGGGGCAGTATCATCCGGGCAACGCGCTTTACGTGGAGCAGGCGATCGACGCGGCCAACGCGGCCAAGGAGCAGTGGGGGCGGATGCCGTGGGATTCTCGGGCGATCGTGTTTTTGAAGGCGGCGGGCCTGCTGGCCGGCAAATATCGACAAACGCTCAACGCCGCCACGATGCTCAACATGAGCAAGACCCCCCACCAGGCGGAGATCGACTCGGCCTGTGAGCTGATCGACTTCTGGCGATTCAATCCCCATTTCATGCAGATCGTCTACGGCGACCAGCCGATCTCGGTCAAGGGGGGACTCAACTACATGGAGCACCGCCCCCTGGACGGGTTCGTGCTGGCGATTACGCCGTTCAATTTCACCTCGATCGCGGGCAATCTTCCCACGGCCCCGGCGTTGATGGGCAACACGGTGGTGTGGAAGCCGGCCTCCAGCGCGGTGCTGCCGGCCTACTTCATCATGAAGATCCTGGAAGAGGCGGGCCTGCCGCCGGGGGTGATCAACATGGTGCCGGGTCCGGGCCCGATCATCGGTCCGGCCGCCCTGGCCCATACCGGTCTGGGGGGGATTCACTTCACCGGCAGCACCAAGGTTTTTTCCACGATTTACCTGGAGGTCGGCTCGGATATCCGCAAGTACGTGGCCTACCCGCGGATCGTGGGCGAGACGGGCGGCAAGAACTTCGTCTTTGCTCACGCCAGCACGGACGTCGACGCCTTGGTCACGGCGCTGGTGCGGGGGGCGTTCGAATACCAGGGGCAGAAGTGTTCGGCGGCCAGCCGGGCATACATTCCCGATTCCGTCTGGCCCCAAGTGCGGGAGCGGCTGCTGGCCGCGGTGGCCCAGCTCAAGATGGGCGACGTCTGCGACTTCCGCAATTTTCTCGGCGCGGTGATCGACAAGAACGCTTTTTCCACCATCTCGGGCTACATCGACTTTGCCAAGAGCAGCCCCGACCTGGAGATTCTGGTGGGGGGCAAGTGCGACAACTCGGTCGGCCATTTCATCGAGCCCACCGTGCTGCTCTCGAAACAGCCCCAAAGCAGAACCATGGTGGAAGAGATTTTCGGTCCCGTGCTGACGATCTACGTCTATCCGGAAAAGGAATTCGACGAGACGCTCGATCTCTGCGACCGGACCTCGCCCTACGCCTTGACGGGGGCAATCTTCGCCCTGGACCGCGGCGCCATCGTCAAGGCAATCAATGTGCTGCGGCACGCGGCGGGCAATTTCTACATCAACGACAAACCCACCGGAGCCATCGTGGGACAGCAGCCGTTCGGGGGTTCGCGGGCCTCGGGTACGAACGACAAGGCCGGTAGCTGGCTCAACCTGGAGCGCTGGGTCACGCCGCGAACGATCAAGGAGACCTTCCTCCCGCCGGCCGATTTCCGCTACCCTTACATGGTCGAGGAGTAAGGCGGTTGGAAGGGAAAGGCGGCGAACGCTGACGGGAAACCCCCGCCGGCCCCGTGCCGGTGGATTCCGGGTTTGGAAACTACCAGCCGCTGCCACCCCCAACCGTTCCCAGTGACTTCGCCTGGGCGGGGCACACGCGTGTGGGCGTGTAGTTCTCAAACCCGTTCCCCACCGGCACAGGGCCGGCGGGGAGAAGCCCGAAGTGACGCTGTCCAACCAATCAGGCAGAAAAACATCGGAATGTCGCCCGTCGTCCTGTTGGTGATCTATTGCGCGTGCATCCTCCTGTCGTCGTTGGCGGGAGGATGGATTCCGCTCTTGATCCGGCTGACCCACGCACGGATGCAGGTGGCGGTGAGCCTGGTGGCGGGGGTGATGCTGGGGGTGGGTCTGTTGCACCTTTTACCCCATGCCGTGCTGGAGGCGCCCGACGCGGTGGAAACCGTTTTCGCCTGGGCGTTGGGCGGTTTTCTGGTGATGTTCTTCGTGGAACGCTTCTTCTGCTTCCATCACCACGAGGTGCCGCAGGTCGCCGAGCAGGGCGAACCAGCCCACGGCGACGCGCCCCACGCGCACCAGGACGAGAACGGCCCCCACTTCGGTAGCGACGCCCACCGGCTCACCTGGGGCGGTGCCGTGGTGGGGCTTTCGCTGCATACCGTGTTTGCCGGAATCGCCCTGGCGGCCAGCGTGCAGGCCGACACCCAGGGGGTGGAAACGGTGGCGGCGGCCGGCCTGGGGACCTTCCTGGTGATCTTCCTCCACAAGCCGTTCGACGCCATGACGATCAGCGCGCTGATGGCCGTGGGCGGCTGGTCGACCCTGGCCCGACACGTCGTCAACGGGCTGTTCGCCCTGGTGGTTCCGCTGGGCGTGGTGCTGTTCTATCTCGGCCTGGGGCAGGCGCATTCGGAAAGCAACCTGCTGGCCTATGCGCTGGCCTTTTCGGCGGGGACGTTCCTCTGTATCTCGATGAGCGACCTCTTGCCGGAACTCCAGTTCCACACCCACGACCGGGGCAAGCTCTCCGCCGCGCTGTTGGCCGGCCTGGCCATCGCCTGGACGATCGGACTGCTGGAAGAAAAAAGCCGTCCCCAGCACCACCCTGCCCGGCCGGCCGGCGTCGAAACGCTCGACCGCGGAGACCCCGGGCCCGAACACGGCCACCTTCACGGATTGGGCAGGTGAACCGGTCC
>CAYZWG010000060.1:0-18519 GCA_964481605.1 uncultured Planctomycetaceae bacterium | reverse complement strand
CTCACCCCCGGCCCCTCTCCCAGAGGGAGAGGGGAGGAGTTTGCAAAAGTCCAGAAGTAACCCGCACGCGGCGCGGATGCGTGCCCATTGCTGGACTCATCGAGGTGCGTGGCCGGGGTTGCCCCCGGCCACGCGTCTTTGATGCGGCGTCGAAAAGTAGGGCCGGCTGTGCCGGCCGGTGCGTTCGGCGCGGGTCTCCCGACCCCGCCGCGTGAGTGCCGTTGCCGTAGGGCCGATTGCCGCACTTCGCGACGCCGGCCACGTTTCGGCCGGCACGTTCGGCGCGGGTCTCCCGACCCCGCCGCGTGGGGGCCGGCCCTACTCGCTCCAAACGACGCCTTGCGGCCCTTCTTCCGCCCGGCCGATGACCCAGCTTTCCAGGCCCAGTTCGGCCAATTGATCGCGGATGCTCTCGGCAAAGAACGGGCGGACCACCAGCACCAGGCCCACGCCCATGTTGAACACCCGGTGCATCTCGGCGTCGTCAACGCCGCCCAGACGCTGAATCCACGCGAACACCGGCGGCACCGGCCAGCTCCCGCGAGTGATCTTGATTTGCACGCCCGGCGGAACCACTCGCCCCAGGTTCTCGTGCAGGCCGCCGCCCGTATTGTGGGCGATGCCGTGGACGACGCTCTTGACCTTGTAATGGCCGAGCACCTTGCGGATTGCCCGAACATAGATGCGGGTTGGCCTCAGCAGGGCCTCGCCCACGGTCGTGCCGAGTTCCTCCACCTGGTCGCCGGTGTCCAGGCCGGCGATTTCGAAGACCACCTTTCGCACCAGGCTGAAGCCGTTGGAATGCAGCCCACTGGAGGCCACGCCCACGACCTGGTCCTCGGGCACGATGGCCCGGCCGTCAATCACCCCGGTCCGCTCGACCGCCCCCACGCAAAAGCCGGCCAGATCATAGTCTCCCGGAGCGTAGAGGTCGGGCAGGATCGCCGTTTCGCCGCCCAACAGGGCACAGTCCGACTGGAGGCATCCCTCGGAAATCCCCTCCACAAGCTGCTCCAACATGCCCGGGTCGTCCTTGGGCAGGGCGACGTAGTCGAGGAAAAGCAGCGGCTCGGCCCCACAGCAGATCGCGTCGTTGACGCACATCGCCACCAGGTCGATCCCCACCGTGTTGTGCACGCCGGTCATCGAAGCGATCTTGAGCTTCGTGCCCACGCCGTCGGTACATGCCACCAATACGGGGGACTTGTAGCGGCGGGCGAAAAGCTGGCCGGGAAAGTCCAGTTCAAACAGCCCGGCAAAACCACCCTCCAACTTGAGCACGCGGGGCGTGTTGGTCCGCGCGATCAGCCGCGGAAGCCTGGCCATGGCGTCGGCATACTTCTCCAGATCGACGCCGGCGTCCTTGTAGGTTGGTTTGGCCATGGCAATCGGGGCAACCACGCGGTGGTGGCGAGTCCGACTGGGTCCGTCGGGTCACGCTCGCGGGACGAAAACGGGGCGGTCCCCCTTTCCCGCAGGGGAGAGAGAAACCCTGCCCGGTGGACCACGAGCCGATGGGGAAGAGACCCATTCTAGGGTCGGTGCGGCGGGAAAGAAAGTGGCCGGCCGGCAGCGGAGCCTTTTGCCGGGCGATCGAGAAAATAATTTCAACACCGCCTTGACAACCCCGCTGCGGCCGAGGAAACTGGAAAGGAATGACTTGCCCTCCCCGCGGCTTCACTTTCCCCCCCATGCCGCGGAGAATTCCTACCTGAACGGCGTCGCCAGCCTGCTGAGTTCGGCGAGTTGATAGCGGCGTCCTTGGTAACGGAACGGAGATGGCCCTGGCATCTTGAGGCGACAGTCTTTGCACGGGCCACCCAAGGTGAGTCACACTCAAAATGGGCGGCAGCCGACTCCCCCCGTCGTGCTGTCGCCTGTTTTTTTGCGCTTTTGCCGGCCCTACGGCAACTCGGGAAAATGTTGACAAGCCCGCGGTGAATTACCAGACTGGAGAACGGGCGGGCGGATCGAAGAAGAAGTGGCCCCTATTGAGTTTCTGTTGCGGCAGCGCGAGGCTCCCGCTCCCGCCGAGCCAGCGGCATTCACCGTGATTTCCCGGCGGGAGCGGGAGCCTCGTGCTGCCGGTGTGCGAACGAATATCGCCTTTCCGCAACAGAAACTATTGAGCACCGGAAAGGAGTAACGTATGAAGTCGATGTTTCTGGCAACGATCGCCGTGATCGCCGTCACGGCCGCGAGCGGTCTGGCCGCGGCCGAGTTGCCGGCCGCCCCGCCGGTCTCCCATTTTGCACCCGCCGCGGACTTGGCGGGCCAGGTGGAGTATTACATGAAGCGGCTGGAAGCGGCGGTCCAGAGCGAAGAGGAATACAAGGATTCGCAAGAGAAAGTCCTCAAGGACGCGAATACGATGGCCCTGATTGCCTTGGCGCTGGGACTTCACGACCAGGACAACGACTACAAGGCTGCCGCGGCCGCGATGGTGAAGGCATCCCAGGAACTGGCCGCCGCCAAAGACTTCGCCACGGCCAGGGCCGGGGTGGAGGCCCTCAAGGCCGCGCTCAAGCCTTCCGACGACCCACCCACGCTGAAGTGGGAGAAGGTGGCTTCGCTGGAGGCGCTGATGAAACAGGTTCCCTTGATCAACAGCCGGATGGGACGCTACTTGCGCCGCGGCCGCTTCAAGAAGTCGGTGGAGGAAGTCGGTGGCTACGCCGCGGTGCTGGCGGTGATCGCGCAGGGCGCGATGGCCAACGCCGACGAGACCGAAAAGCCGGGTGAGGTGGGAAAATGGTATCAGTATTGTGCCCGCATGCGCGACACGGCGGGAGCCTTGAACAAGGCGATTCACGATCTGGATGAGGATGCCGTCAAGAAACTGAAAGTGGACCTCACCCAAAGCTGCGACGAGTGCCATGAAGTGTTCAAGGAGGAGGAAGAGTAGCCGTCGCCCGCAGCCGCCGCATGGAGCGGGTGGGCCGGGGCATCTGTACGGGTTAGCCGGATAGGGCGGGCGGCGCGGTTGGTGCGCCGTCCGCTCTTTTCATGGCGTTTGGCGTTCGGCGCGGGTCTCCCGACCCCGCCGAACATTGCGGTTGGGAGGGCGAGGCTCCCACGGGTGGCCCCGATAGCTCCGCTATCGGGGTGCCGTGGGCACGGGAGGCGAGGATTGCGGCGTGTCGGAGTGCCGGGGCACGTCGGCGGGGTCAGGAGACCCGCGCCGAACGGAGGCGGGGTCAGGAGACCCGCCGAACGCTCGCCGGAGACGGGGGCCGGGCGGAATCGATGCTGCCGGGGCAGGGGCCCTTTTTCCGGGGCCTTTTGCGAGGTTTGGGCGATCTCTCGCATACTCCCCCCGTTGGACTCTATTTCCGGCTCGCCGGGGCCGAAGAATAACCATTAGACCCGTGGACAATCCCCCCCTCGGGCGTCGTGCTTTACCCAGACCCGACAACCTGTGATTTTTCCGACGCTTACCCAAATATGGCGCTAGACTTCAATCAGTGGTATCCTGGCAACGTCAGCATCGTCTCCGGACAAATCTCGGACCCTGCGCTCGTGTTTGACCGTTATCCGGCACTGAAATTCACCCACCCGCTGCCTTACGGGGCGATCGTGCACGACGACGGCGTGCAGTTCGTGGTGATGAGCCGATCGGCCACGGCGATGCGGGTTCTGCTTTACGATCGGGTCGACGATCCGGAACCCACGGAAACGATCGCTTTCGACCCGGGGCTGAACCGCTGGGGCGATATTTGGAGCGTGTTCGTGCCGGGCATGGGACCGGGCCAACTCTACCATTTGCAGGCGGACGGGCCTTTCGACCCCCGGCGGGGACAGCGTTTCGACGGCCGCGCACGGCTGATCGATCCCTATGCCAGGGCCCTGGCGGGTCGTTTCTTGAAGTCGGAGGACGGCCTTATCCGGCCGCCCAAGTGCGTGGTGATCGACGACGAGTTCGACTGGCGGGGCGATCGCCATTTGCGCCGCGATCTCTCGGAAACGGTGATCTACGAGGTCCACGTCCGCGGCTTGACCCGATCCAAGTCGAGCGGGGTGAAGCATCCCGGAACCTACCTCGGGCTGATTGAAAAAATCCCCTACCTCCAGTCGCTGGGCGTGACCGCGGTGGAATTGATGCCCGTGCACGAGTTCCCCATTCTCGATCCGTTTGGCCGCAAGCCCCAGCGGGTCCATTATTGGGGCTACGACCCCATGGCGTTTTTCGCACCCCATCGCGGCTACGCCGTGGGCGAGGAGCCGGGCAGCCAGGTCCGCGAGTTCAAGGAGATGGTCCGCGCGCTGCACCAGGCCGAAATCGAGGTGATCCTGGACGTGGTCTTCAACCACACCGCGGAGGGCAACCACGAGGGCCCGACCTTGAGCTTCAAGGGGTTGGAGAACCGCGTCTACTACATGCTGGAGAACGGGGGCGAACACTACAAGAACTACACCGGTTGCGGCAATACCCTCAACGGCAACCATCCCATCGTCCGCGAGCTGATCTTCAATTGTCTCCGCCACTGGGTCCACAACTACCACATCGACGGCTTCCGCTTCGACCTGGCGTCGATCTTGAGCCGGGACCGGGAGGGCCGCCTGCTGGGCAATCCGCCCGTGGTGGAGGCAATCGCCGAGGACCCCCTGCTGGCCGACACGAAGATCATCGCCGAGGCCTGGGACGCCGCCGGAGCCTACCAGGTGGGCACCTTCGGCAACCTGCGGTGGGCCGAATGGAACGGCAAGTATCGCGACGACGTGCGGCGGTTCTGGCGGGGTGACCCCGACATGGTCGGCCCCCTGGCCACCCGGCTGGCCGGTTCCAGCGACCTCTACCAGCCCGGCGGCCGGCGGCCCTACCATAGCATCAACTTCGTCACCTCCCACGACGGGTTCCCACTGAACGACCTGGTCAGCTACAACCAGAAACACAACGAGGACAACGGCGAGGACAACCGCGACGGAGACAACCACAGTTACAGTTGCAACTACGGCGTGGAAGGTCCCACCCGAAAGAAAACCATCAAGGCCGTCCGCCGGCGGCAGATCAAGAACATGCTGGCCACCCTGTTGCTCAGCCAGGGCGTGCCGATGATCCTCGGCGGCGACGAATTCCGCCGCACCCAGCGAGGCAACAACAACGCCTATTGCCAGGATAACGTGATCTCCTGGTTCGACTGGAAGCTGGTCCGCAAGAACGAGCCCCTGATCCGATTTTGCAAGGCCCTGATCGCCTTTCGCCGGTCCCAGCCGAGCGTGCGGCGGACAGATTTCCTCACCGGCCAGCCGGTCCGCCCCGGCGGGCTGCCCGACATCCATTGGTTCAACCCCACCGGCGGTGCCGTCAACTGGTCGGGCGACCTCCACAGCCTGGAATGCCTGCTCGCCGCCGCGTTGCCCTCGCCGAGCACGCCGGGACCAAACCATCACCTGCTGATGTTCTGCCACGGCGGGCCGCAGCCGCAGGACTTTGCTTTTCCTCCACCGGCCCGGGACCTTCCCTGGCGCCTGTTTGTCGACACGGCGGCCGCTCCACCGGCGGACGTTTATCCGAATCTCGACGGCCCGCCGCCTCCGCCCCACGGCCGCTTGACGTTGCCGGCCCACTCCCTGGTTTGCTACGTGGCGGCCGATCGGCTCTAGCGGCACGATGGGAGGGCGAGGCTCCCGCCGAGCCGGGCGTTCGGCGCGGGTCTCCCAAATAGGGTTCGGCACGGGTCTCCCGACCCCGCCGAAAACGCCGAGGTGCCGGCCTCCCAAGTGGTGACAGCCGGGGCGATTGGGAGACCATCGGTCCTCTTTCGGCGGGGTCAGGAGACCCGCGCCGAGCGAGTGGACCCGCGCCGAACGAGTGGACCCGCGCCGAACGCTTCGCACCCCGGCTTGACAACACGCGCCCGCGGCCGTTGTACTGAACGGCTTGCACGGTGCCGTGTGTCACATCGGTTCAGCGCATTCCCTGGCCGTGAGGTGGAGACGTGGGACGAATCCTGCTGGCAATACGAGCGTTTTTCCTGATCTTGTTCGACGGCGCCGCGGCCGGCCGGGTCGCCCGCGCGCTGGGTGGCGGCGAGGAGGCGGCTCCGCCCGAGCCCCGGCGGACCGCCCCGCCGAAAACACCAACCCGCAGCGAGGCCCTCACGCTACTGGCCGCGCTACAGCGGGAGGCACGGTTGATCGACTTTGTGAAGGAATCGCTCGACGGCTACGCGGACGCCCAGGTGGGGGCCGTCGCCAGGGACGTCCACCGGGATTTGCAGGCGGTGGTGGAACGGATGTTTGCCGTGCGGCCGCTCTTGGACGAGGCCGAACGGGCCGAGGTCGAGGTGCCCGCCGGGTTCGACTCGGCGTGCTACCGGCTCACCGGCAACGTGGCCGGCGAGCCGCCCTTTCGCGGCGTGCTGGCCCACCACGGCTGGCGGGCGACCGCCTGCCGCTTGCCCCAGTGGACCGGCGACGACGCGGCGGCCCGGGTGGTGGCCCCGGCCGAGGTCGAATTGAAGTGATCCCAGCGCGGCACCGGGGGCAGGCGGTCGATTGCTCCCGCGCCGCGCGGTCCAGGAGCAGCAAGATGGCAGCCCAATACGTGCTGGGAATCGACCTGGGCACGACCAACTGCGTGCTCGCGTACGCCCCGCTAAACACAGAGCGGCCGCGGGTCGAACTGTTGCCGATTCCCCAGTTGGTCGATGCCGGCACGGTCGACTCGCGCGGCAGCTTGTCGTCGTTCGTCTACCTGGCCGCCGCGCACCAGGCCGGCGGCACCCTCGATCTGCCCTGGGCCGGCGGTCGGGAGTTTGCCGTGGGCGAATATGCCCGGCGGCAGGCGGCCGAGGTGCCCGACCGAACCGTGGCCGCGGCCAAGTCGTGGTTGTGCCACTGGCGAGTAGACCGGCGTGCGGCGATCCTGCCCTGGAACGCCTCGCGGGAGGTGCCCAAGATTTCGCCGGTGGCCGCGTCGCAACGCTACCTGGAACACTTGGCGGCGGCCTGGGAGGCGGCCTTTCCCCACGCGCCGGTGGGCGAGCAACAAGTGGTGCTGACGGTGCCCGCCTCGTTCGACGCCTCGGCCCGGGAACTCACCCGCGAGGCCGCCTTGGCCGCTGGGTTGCCCGACGCGCTGGTGCTGCTGGAAGAGCCCCAGGCGGCCGTCTACGCCTGGCTGGCGGCCACGGGGGACCGCTGGCGAAAGATTTTGGGCGTGGGCGATCAACTGCTGGTCTGCGACGTGGGCGGCGGGACCACCGACCTGACACTGGTGGGGGCGGCTGAAGCCGGCGGCGGCCTGGTGCTGGAACGGATCGCTGTGGGCAACCACCTGCTGGTGGGCGGCGACAACATGGACCTGGCCCTGGCCCACTGGGTGGCGGCGAAGTTTGCCCAGCAGGGCGTCGAGCTCGATCCGTGGCAGTCGGTGGCCTTGTGGCACTCCTGCCGGGCCGCCAAGGAGGCCCTGCTGGTTGCTGACGGCCCCGCCACCCACGCAGTCTCCGTGCTGGGGCGGGGCAGTCGGCTGGTCGGCGGCGCCGTCTCCGTGGAAGTCCAGCGGCAAGCGGCGGCCGACCTCCTGGTGGATGGGTTTTTCCCCCCCTGCCAGGTGACTGATCGGCCGGCGCGACGGCGGGTCTCGGGCTTTCGGGAAATCGGGCTGCCGTTCGAGGCGGACACGGCCGTGACCCGCCACCTGGCGGCGTTCTTGCAGGCCCACGGCGACGGCGACGCGCCCGCCCGGCCCACCCGCGTGCTGTTGAGCGGCGGCGTGTTCAAGGCTCCCGTGTTGAGGGATCGGTTGCTGGAGGTGCTGGGGGGTTGGTTTGGCGACCAACAGCGGCCGACCTTGTTGGAAGGGGAGCACGATCTTGATTTCGCCGTGGCCCGGGGCGCGGCCTACTACGGCTGGGCCAAACAGCAGGGGGGCGTGCGAATTCGCGGCGGTACGGCACGAAGCTACTACGTGGGGATCGAGACGGCCGGACCCGCCATTCCCGGGGCGCCGCGGCCGCTCTGGGCGCTCTGCGCGGTGCCGATGGGAATGGAAGAGGGCACCGAGACGGAGGTTCCCGGCGAGGAGATCGGGCTGGTGGTAGGCGAGCCGGCCCACTTCCGCTTCTTCAGCTCGGCCGTTCGCAAGACCGACGCGCCCGGCGACATGCTCAACGCCTGGAGCGAAGACGAGCTGGTCGAGACCGATTCGATCGAGGCGGAATTGCCGGCCGACGAGTCGGTCGAGGAGGGCTATGTGCCGGTCCGCTTCGAGGCCAAGCTGACCGAACTGGGGATGCTGGAGCTATGGTGCGCAAGCACCGTAAGCGACAAGCGCTGGAAGCTGGAGTTCAGCGTGCGGGAAGATGCGTGAGCCGGCCTATGTTCTGGTTCCCAAGCTCCAGCTTGGGAACCCGTGGTGCGAAGGCCTACGTTCTGGTTCCCAAGCTCCGGCTTGGGAACCCGTGGCGCGAAGGCTTGGGGTTTGGTCGGGCGAAGCAGAGCTTCGCGGAAGTGCGGTCCCAAGCTGGAGCTTGGGACCGAGATTAGGGCTGGAGCTTGAAACCGAGATTGAGGACGGGCTCTTACGTTCTGGTTCCCAAGCTCCAGCTTGGGAACCCGTGGTGCGAAGGTTTGGGGTTTGGTCGGGCGAAGCAGAGCTTCGCGGAAGTGCGGTCCCAAGCAGGAGCTTGGGACCGAGATTGGCGCTGGAGCTTGAAACCGAGTTCCGTAGGCCGGATCGCGATCCGGCATCCCGGGCTGTCCCAGCATTGCCGGATCGTGATCCGGCCTACGTTCTCTCACCGGCCAAAACACTCCACCCGGCCGTCCCGCGTACTGAGGTAGAGCCGCCCGCCGGCGGCGATCAGCCCGTCGAAAACCGGCTCGCTCTTGAGCTTCAGCTCGCTGAGTTTCTTTCCCTCCGCGGCCGAAACGGCCAACAGGCGGGCACCCTTGCGGCCCTGGTAGGCGGCCAGCGGATCGTCCGGATCGAGTACGTCGGGCGGGCCGGCCACGAAGAGCGTCCGGCCGGCCAGCACCATCCCCCGCACCCGCACCGCGATCCAGGTGGACCAGAGCGGCGGCTTGATTCGCGTGAACCCCACGCCCTTGTCTTGCCCGGCGGCCACGGCCGAAAGATCGCGGATACCCCGGCTGCTGTTGTAGCTCGACTGCGGCAGCCAGCGGATCGGCTCGCTCGTGTCGTCGGCATCCTTGAGAAACGGCTCGTTCTGGTTGTCGTCGGCAAACAGGAGCAAGCCGTCGGTGGCGGGAAAGAACATCGGGCTGTGACGGTTGCGATGCGTAAACATCTTCACGCCGTAGGTCGAGCGGTCGTCGAACACCAGCATCTGCCCGGTCTTGGGGGCCTGGTTGGCGATGTAGAAGCCGGGCCAGACCTTGCTATACATCCAGAAGATGCGGTTGAAGCCGGAATCGTCCAGGAAGCCCGAGGTACAGACGAGGTGCAGTCCCATCGCCTTGTTGCCCAGGCTGGTCAGGTAGGGCGAATGCTGCTCGTGGAGCTTCATGTCGAGTTGGACCTGGCGCATGTAAACGCTTTGGCCGTCGCTGGAGAGGATATCGACCAGCGCCCCGTCGGTGTAGAACGTCTGCCCCGGGCCTTTCTCCAGGTCGGCGTAGGGTCCTTCCACCAGGCCGCGGCAGAGGAGCTTGCCGCTGGCCGGATCGAGCCCGTAGAGACGGATACCGCCGTCGAGATAGGAGGATCGACCGGCGGCGCAGTAGACCACGCCGCCGCTGGCCAGCACGCTGCCGTGGACCGGCCAGGCCGATTCGACCTGGCCAAAGGCGCCGATCAGTTTCCGCCGCGGAGCGGCGCGGAATCGCCACACGAGTTGTCCGTCGTCCAGGCGGAGACAATAGACCCAGCCGTCGGCCGAGCCGAACAGCACCAGCCCCCGGTGGATCGTGGGCGGCGAGTCGACCCGTCCTCCGGCGGTGTAGCTCCAGAGCGCCGCGCCGTCGCGGGAATCGAAGGCGTGGACCGTGTGCCGGTCGACCGACCCCACCAGCAGCTTTCCGCCGGCAACCACCGGGGGCGTGAGGCGAGAGCCGAGTTCAACCTGCCAGAGCGGCTTCGGTTCGGCCGCCACGGGCGTGGAGGTCGAGCCGCTGCGAGCGGCATCGTGGCGATAAGTCGGCCAGGCGTCCGAAGACGCAAGGGTGGCCGAGGGCGGAAGCGGTTTTTCATAAGCGGGACCGCGCTCCAACCGCCCCTCGACCGGGTCCTCGCGCGGCTGGTGCGGATCGGCCGCCGCCAGGGCCGAAAAACCCAGCAGCTTCACCCCCGGCTCGCAGAAACACTGGTCGGGCGGGCTGTAGATCAACCCGTTCGAGGGCATGATCCCCAGCTTGCAGACGCCGCGGACCCAGTTGTCGCGGGAATGGTTGCCGTCGCGGAGATCGAGCGACTCGATCCCCTCCTTGGCGCTCATCAGGTAGCGCTGGGTCGCCTTGTTGCGGTAGCAGCGGTGGTGGTGCGGCCCGCTGCGAAGGTTGGCCACCTTGATCTGCTTGGCCACCTTGCCCGTGTGAAGGTCGATGCCCGTGTCGGTCATCCCTCGCCAAACCAGGTCGCCGATGACGAACAGATCGGCCGAGGAGGCGCCTCGGGCGGCGTTGCCTTGGTAGGTCCAGAGCTGCCGGCCGTCGGCGGTCGAGAAGGCGGCCATGCGTTTGGCGTTGGAGATCAGCACCACGTCCTCGTGAACCACCAGGGTGCCGCCGCCCGTGGTCGTGGGCACACTCCAGCGGGGCGAGCCGTCGGCAAGTCCGAGCGAGACGGCCTTCTTTCGGGTGTGATAGAAAACGGCGTTGCCGGCCACCGCCAGGGAGAGCGGGGCGATGCCCGGGGCGGGACGTTTCCAGAGCACCTTGCCGCTGGTCGCCTCGACTGCCACCACCGCGTTGGCCACCGGTTCGCCCCGCCGCTTGGCCCGCTGGCCCTGGAGGTCGCGGATGCAGAGGACCAGGGTGTCGCCGGCGGCGAGAATCTCGTCGGTCCCCTCCGTGCCGGCCACCGTGTGGATCGTCTCGCCCGTGGCCGCATCGAGGATCGACAGCGGCGCGTCATAGCCCAAGGTGACATAAACCCGCCGGCCGTCCGCCACCAGCCGCCGGGTGAGCGTGACGGGTATTCTCGCCCGCTCGCCAAAAAGCTGCGTCCAGTCCTTGCCGGCCAGCTTTTCGTACTTCCACTGCCGCCATCCCCACGGCCCCACCGGACGTTTCCACAAGGGCATCCCGTTGAAGGCGTCGCGAGCCACCAGCGACCAGGTCTGCGGCAGCCACTGGTCGGTAATGCCGATCAACCCCTCGTCGTGAATGTAGAACAAGCGGCCCCGGGCGGAAACCAACGCGCTGATGCTGGAGTCGATCTCGTGGCTGCGGCACCAGAGCGGTCCGGCCGTCCAGCGCATTCGCCGCGGCGGACCGACCAGGCTGTCCCGGGCCACGGCGTTGTTGTCGGGGCCGTGGAGGAAATGGGTCCACTGGTCGATCGACTGCGGCCAGGGCTTGGTGATCTTGGTCCACTGCGCTCCCTTCCGCACATAGGCCGTCCCCAGCGGGGCCAACACCCGCAGCAGTTCGTCGCCGGCCACCGCTTCCGGGTCTTCCACCACGAGCAGGTTGACGAGGTTGTCCGCGTAGGGAAGCCGGCTGCCCCGGAACCTCTGCACGGAGACCCTGCCATAGAGCCCCAGGGAACGAACGTGACGCCGGGCCGCCTCCACCCGGGCCGGGTCGGCGTCGAGGCCCTGTACCACGCACCGCGGGTCGGCGCCCAGCGCCGCGGTCAGTCGCCCGTCACCACAGCCCAGGTGGACCACCAGCCCACCCCTGGTGCCGGTGGCGTGGAGAATCTTGCGGGCCAGCGCCTGCGGCGGTGAGGCGTCCGTGGGGTCGGCCGCCAGCGGGCTTGCCGAGGCGAAAAGACACCACGCGGCGGCGAGAAACAGGCCCCGGCCTGCGCGGGCGGGGATTGAGAAGGCTGGCATGGCGTCAACTCCCGGAAGGGGTCTGGGTGAAATCGCTTGGACCGCTTGGAAAACCGAATCCGACGCCAGTATACCGCAGCCCGAGCCCTGGGGAAAACGTTTCGACAACGAACCGCGACTCTCCCAAGCCCGCTGCTCTCCCCGCACGCACTCCCAGCGACTTGTTGCAATCCCCGCGGCCGGCCGCTATGGTGGCTTTCGCTTGCCGAGAACCCGACATCTTACTCTCTCGTCCCGGTGCGCCGATGAACCGAATCCCTTGCGGCCTGGCGATCGTGCTGAGCGTTTTCTTCTTTTCTGCCTGGGCTCCGGCCCAAGGCCCGGCCGACGCGGTTCCGCCGCCGAAGCCTTTCGGCGCCGTCCCCAGCCCACAGCACCTTGCCTGGCACAAGTTGGAATACTACGGCTTCCTTCATTTCACGGTCAACACGTTCACCGACCGCGAATGGGGAACCGGAGCGGAATCGCCCCAGGTGTTCAACCCCACCGATCTGGACGCCGATCAGTGGGCCCGGGTGGCCAAGCAGTCGGGCATGACCGCGCTGATTCTCACCGCCAAGCACCACGACGGCTTCTGCCTCTGGCCCAGCCAATACACCGAGCACTCGGTGAAGAACTCGCCCTGGAAAGACGGCCACGGCGACGTGGTGCGCGAGACGGCCGACGCCTGCCGGCGCCACGGGCTGAAGTTCGGCGTCTATCTCTCCCCCTGGGATCGCAACCACGCCCAGTATGCCCGGCCCGCCTACGTCGAATACTACCGCAACCAAACCCGCGAACTGTTGACCAACTACGGCACGATCTTCGAGACCTGGTACGACGGGGCCAACGGCGGCGACGGCTACTATGGCGGGGCCAACGAAACCCGGCGGATCGACCGCGCCACCTATTACGACTGGCCCACCACCTGGCGGCTGGTCCGCCGGCTTCAGCCCAACTGCATCCGCTTCAGCGACGGCGGGCCCGATATCCGCTGGGTGGGAAACGAGCGGGGGTTCGGCGAGGACGTCAATTGGGCCACCTTCAACCGCGAGGGCCGCTTGCCCGGTATCTCCCAACGCGAATCGCTTCTGCACGGCGACCGCGGCGGCACCGACTGGGTGCCCGCCGAGTGCGACGTCTCCATCCGGCCGGGCTGGTTCTTTCACGCGTCGCAAAACGACCAGGTCAAGTCGATCGACGCCTTGCTGGATATCTACTACCACAGCGTGGGGCTGGGCTGCAACCTGCTGTTGAACGTGCCGCCCGACCGCCGCGGCCGGATTCACGAAACCGACGCCCGGCGGCTGGCCGAGTTCGGCCGCGTGTTGCGCCGGACCTTCGCCACCGACCTGGCCCGCGGCAAACCGGCAACCGCCGACAACGTCCGCGGCCAGTCCCAGCGTTTCGGCCCCGGTCTGTTGACCGACGGGGACCGCTCGACCTATTGGGCTGCCGACGACGACGTTCGCCAGGCGACGCTGACGGTCGACTTGGGCCAACCGGTGGCCTTCGACCGGGTTCGGCTGCAAGAGCACATTCCGCTGGGCCAGCGCGTCGCGGCCTTCGCCGTCGACGCCCGCGTCGAGGGCCATTGGCGGCAGATCGGCCAGGGAGCCACGATCGGCCCGCGACGCATCCTCCGCACGCCCCGCGTGACGGCCGACCAACTCCGCGTCCGCCTGGTTCAGTGCCTGGCTTGCCCCACGCTGTCGACGATCGAGGTGTACCGCTCGACCCAATGAGCGACGGTGGCCGCCGGTGGACGCGGTGCCGAGTCGGCCTGAGCCAAAAACGCCGAAAAAATCGGCACATCTTGCCCAGCTTGCGACGCCGCCGGGGCCCGGCCGTCCGCGGGTGGTCCCGATAGCTCTGCGGGTGGCCGCGATAGCTCTGCTATCGGGGTGCCGCAGGCACGAGAGGCGAGCCTTGCGGCGGTGCCGGACTGCGCCCACGCGGGTGGAGCGGGGTCAGCAGACCCGCGCCGAACAGGTGCCTCTTGCACCGCCGCCGCCCTGATAGGCGAGCTATCAGGGCCACCCGCTTGACATTTGCCGAGCCAGCCACAAAACTGACGGGTTCACGATTTCTCGAAGTTCTACTCGCCGTTGCGCGATTCGGGCGAAGCATCCGGCCACGGCACTCCGCGGCCAGCAGCAGGAGAGACCCATCATGGAAGTCATCGTCAGCGACACGTATGAAGGGGTCAGCCGGGCGGCGGCCCAACTGGTCGCCAAGGTGCTCAACAGCAAGCCCAACGCCGTGCTGGGGTTGGCCACCGGTTCGACGCCCCTGGGGCTGTACAAGGAATTGATCCGCCTGCACCGCGACGAGGGGCTCGATTTTTCCCAGGTGACCACCTTCAACCTGGACGAGTACGTGGGGCTGACCAAGGATCATCCCCAGAGCTACCACTACTTCATGCACGAGAATCTCTTCAAGCATATCAACATCGCCCCCCAGAACAACTACATTCCCTCGGGCACGACCGACAACTACGAGGCCTTTTGCCAGTGGTACGAGCAACGGATCGTGCAATGCGGGGGGATCGATCTTCAGGTGCTGGGAATCGGCTCGGACGGACACATCGCCTTCAACGAGCCGTCCAGTTCGCTCGGCTCGCGGACCCGAATCAAAACCCTCGCCAAGCAGACCATCGACGACAATTCCCGGTTTTTCGACCGGCCGGAGGACGTGCCCGTTTACGCGATCACGATGGGCGTGGGCACGATCCTGGAGGCCAAGCAGATCATGCTTCTGGCCAGCGGCCAGGCCAAGGCCGAAGCCGTGGCCGGGGCGATCGAAGGGCCGGTGACCGCGATGAATACGGCCAGCGCGCTGCAGTTGCACCGCGACGCCCGCTTCTTTCTGGACACCGCGGCGGCCAGCCGACTGACCATGTTGGACTACTACCGATGGATTCAAAAGAACATGCCGGGGGCACCTTAGAGCCCTTTTCAGCACATCCAGGAGGAGACTTCTCTCATGGCGACGGTCGAAGAACGAGTCCTTGCGATAACCGCTCGCGTGTTGCAGGTCGAGCCCGGCGAAATCAAACCGGAAAGCGCGTTCACCACCGACCTCGGTGCCGAGAGCGTCCAGTCGGTCGAGTTGGTGGCGATGTTTGAAGAAGAATTCGGGATCGAGATGGACGAGGACGAGGCGTTTTCCGTGGCCACGGTGGGCGACGCGGTCGAGTTTATCACCAAGGTCTGTCGGGAACAGGGCGTGGACGTCTAAGGCAACCGCCCGGACGGGCTAGATGGCGGCGACCGTCGCTGCTGCGCCCCCCCGCTGGAGTTCTCAAAAGGAGCCGATCATGCCTGATGCGAAGAAATCGTTTCCGCTGGTTGACACGACCGAACCCAACCTGCTGGAGGAGACGTTCGATTACAGCCTGCCGCCGCGGATCAAGTTTGACGGCCCGCTGATCGAGACGATCGACGGCCGGCAAATCGAGTTCGATCCCCAGGACCGGGTGACGCGGGACTTCCACATCACCGACACCACCTTCCGCGACGGCCAGCAGGCCCGGCCCCCTTACACCATCGACCAGATGGTCCACATCTACGACCTGATGTCGAAGCTGGGTGGCCCCCGCGGCGTGATCCGGCAGACGGAGTTTTTCCTTTACACCCAGAACGACAGGGCAACGCTTGATCGGTGCCGCGAACTGGGACATGCGTATCCCGAGTGCACCGGCTGGATTCGCGCCGTCAAGGGCGATTTCCGCCTGGTCAAGGAGGCGGGCCTCAAGGAAACCGGCATGTTGACCAGTTCCTCCGACTACCACATCTTTCATAAGCTCAAGTTCAAGAGCCGCAAGCAGTGCATGGACGCCTACTGCGAGGTGGTCGACGCCGCCTTCGAGGCGGGCGTGCGGCCGCGCTGCCACTTCGAGGACATCACCCGCGCCGACATCGAAGGGTTCGTGCTCCCCTTCGCCGAGCGGCTGATGCGGATGAGCGAGCAGGTGCCCGACGAACTGTCGGTGAAGATTCGCCTCTGCGATACGATGGGGTTCGGCATCAGCTTCCCCGGCGTGGAATTGCCGCGGAGCATTCCCAAGCTGATCTACATGCTCAACCAGGTGGTGGGCGTGCCCAGCAGCCGGCTGGAATGGCACGGCCACAACGACTTCCACAAGGTCCACATCAACGCCGCCACCGCCTGGCTCTACGGCTGCGATGCGGCCAACGCCACCCTCTTCGGCTACGGCGAGCGGACGGGTAACCCGCCGCTGGAGGGCGCGGTGCTCGAGTACATCGCCCTGAAGGGCGACCGCTCCGGGATTCAGACCGAGGTGATTACCGAACTGGCCGCCTACATGCAGTCGATCGGCTTCCCCATTCCCGACAACTACCCCTTCGTGGGCAAGGCCTTCAACACCACCCGGGCCGGTATCCACGCCGGCGGCCTGCGGCAGGACGAGCGGATTTACAACGTCTTCGACACCACCGCGCTGTTGAACCGCCCGCCCCGGGTGGCCTTGACCGACAAGTCGGGCGTGGACGGGGTGGCGCTCTGGGTGAACGAGTTCTTCGGCCTCAAGGGCGACCAGCGGATCAGCAAGATCAAGTGCCACAAGGTCGCCCGCTGGGTGATGGACCAGTACGAGAAAGACGGCCGCATGACCGCCATCAGCGACGAGGAACTGGAGGCCAAGGTGCAAGAGTTGATGCCGGACTATTGGGCGAAGTACAAGGGGTAATCGCACTGGCGAGCGCGCTAGCAGCGCTCGGCGCGGGTCTCCCGACCCCGCCGAAATCGCCGTGGTGTGGTCCGTAGGCCGGGTCGCGACCCGGCATGGTAGAACGAACGACCGTTCGGCTGCCGCGCGGTATCTTGCCCGATCAACGCCGGGTCGCGACCCGGCCTACCGACTCTCTCGGCGGTGTCACGCCCGCAGAAAACCCCGCAGCCCAATGTACGCCGCCAGCACCAGCAGGGTCGATACGGCGACCGGCTGTACGCGCCGACGAAAGCCGAGCATGGCGAACATGCCGGCGGCGAAAATCAGCGTGGGGACGACGTCGCCCCAGTAGATGAGCGGGTAGGCCCAGGCACGGTCGGAGAAGGGCCAGAGGAGCTTCAGACCCCAGTCGGAATACTCGCGGTGGCCGGAAAAGAGCAGATCGGCCCCCAGGTGGCTCCAGCCGGCGGCCACACCCACCGCCAACCAGACGGCCAGCCTGCGTTGCCGCGGCGGGTGACTGCAACCGTCGGCTCGGTCGCCGGCCGGAATGCCCTCGACAAACCGCCCCACCAGCGCGGCGCCCCGGACCATCAAGCGGTAGCGATACTCGATTCCGGCCACGCAGGCCCCCAGCAGGGAGGCGGCCAGCAGGTTGTGGCCCGCGGCGCGATGGACATGATCGAAGACCTCGACGCCGAAGAGCATCGACAGGCCGTCCCAGTCGGGCAGCACGGCCGCCACGGCCGCGGTAGCCACCAGGGGCCAGCCCTCGCGGCGGTGCAGGCCGGCGGCCAGCACACCCGTGACGCCCAGCATGGCGTGCTCGTAGGTCGTCATCGCCCAGGCTCTCCGCCGGCCGGCCGTGGTTGCACCCCGGGGTTCAGTCTGGCGTATTCCCTCCAACAGGTCAACGAACCTGCAAACCGCTGTCACGGGTCCCCTGAAAACCGGCCACCGGCTGTCTGGCCGCGCCGGGGCGGAGAAGCTCGAGCCGCTTGACGGGCACCTCGCGGGGGGCCTCGATACCCAGCCGAACCCGGTTGCCGCGGATCTCCAGCACGGTGACCGTGATCCGACCGTCGATGGTGACGCGTTGGCTTCGCTTTCGAGTGAGAACGAGCATGGTGGGTCCTCCATGACACGTGGGATTGCGGTTGCGGAAACCGCGGAAAAACACGACTCGCACGCCGCGGGCGGGCCTTCAGCAGGCGGCGGCTGGCTCACGCGGCCGGACAACCTGGGTCCCGCCGCCCAGCGGCTGATAGTAGGCCAACAGTTCCGCGATGCAGTCGGCCATCAAGCAGACGCCGCCCTCGCGGTCGGCCGACGGGCGGCACGGTGCCGGGCGGAGTTCCTCGACTTGCAAGATCGTTTCGCCTCGCATGGGGTGATCCTCCTTGAAAGGTTGCCGCGGGTTCTCGACGGGCCGGGTTGCGGGGCCGGACCCGGTGGCGTGAGCTTGCCACATGGTAGGTAACCGGGGTCGGCTGATCTGTGGGCTGGTTCACACAAAAGGGACTTCCTTTGGACGGCTGCCCCGATGACTATTCTCATTCTAGCGAATAGTGTACGTCTGTCAACGTCACATTCGTACAGATTTCAAGAAATAACTGGACTTTTGCAGCATGGCGACACAAGGTCCCCTCTCCCTCCGGGAGAGGGTTTTTTTGTCCCCTCTCCCTGCGGGAGAGGGTTAGGGTGAGGGCGATGGGCGGAAGAATGTCTTGCCTTGCTTGCGTGCCTTCTCTCACCCCTCACCCCCGACCCCTCTCCCAGAGGGAGAGGGGAGGAGTTTGCAAAAGTCCGAAAATATCTGGCAAGGACAGGAAAACCAGGCAAGAAGGCCCACTGGCCCCGGAGCCCGATCGAGAGAGGTCC
>CAYZWG010000059.1:16936-18660 GCA_964481605.1 uncultured Planctomycetaceae bacterium | reverse complement strand
GCGGCATTCACCCTGATTTCCCGGCGGGAGCGGGAGCCTCGCCCTCCCACCTTTCCGCGACAGAAACGAATTCAACGGTATTGGCCCTAATGGGGGGCCATATCTTTCCATCGAGGCTCTTGCACAACCGATGAACTCGCCCAGACTGAATATCCGCCGGATCGACGCCCGAAGTGAGAACGTTCGGGCCGAGATGGCCGAACTGCGACGCCGGCTGAGTCCTCGTGGCGACGTGGTCAGTGCCCAGGGCCGGCGGCGGACGATGGAGATTTTCGGCCAGCCGCTGGCCCCTTTCGACGTCGTGCGACAAATCTGCGGCGATGTGGAAGAAAAGGGTCTTGAGGCGGTGCTCGATTATGGCCGCCGGATCGACGGGGCGAAACTGACGGCCCGGACGATCCGCGTGCCGGAGGACGAGCTGGCCCGGGCTCACGCCGGGGCCGATCCCGGGCTGCTGGAGGCGGTCCGCCGGGTCCGCGCCAACATTGTCGACTTCCAGCGGGCGATCCTCCACCGGGACGTGCGGGTCGAGCGGCCGGGGGGATACCTGGTCGAGCGGTATCTGCCGCTGGATCGGGTGGGCATTTGCGTGCCGGGCGGAGCGGCCGCCTACCCTTCCACCGTGTTGATGACCGCCGTGCCGGCCCAAGTGGCGGGGGTGGGCCAACTGGCGGTGGTGGCCCCGCCCACGCCGTTCGGCGCGTTCAACCCCAACCTGTTGGCCACCTGCCACGAGTTGGGGATCGGCGAGGTCTACCGGATGGGCGGAGCCCAGGCGGTGGCCGCGCTGGCCTACGGCGTGGAAGGAATCCCCCGGGTGGACAAGATCGTGGGGCCGGGCAACCTGTTCGTGGCCCTGGCCAAGCAACGGGTCTACGGCGACGTCGACATCGACGCCATCGCCGGCCCCAGCGAAGTTGTGGTGATCGTGGACCGCTCCACCAACCCGCTCTACACGGCCTACGACCTGATCGCCCAGGCGGAGCACGCCCCGGGGGCCAGCGTGCTCATCGGCTGGGACGAGCCGGCCCTGGAGGCGGCCGTGACCGCGCTGGGCGAGCAGCTTGGGCGGGTCGAGCGGGGTGAGTTGGCCAGGCAGTGCCTGGAGGATTTCGGCGCGGTGATTCTCGCCGGGGACGCCCACCAGGCCTGCCGCCTGGCCGACGAGATCGCCCCCGAGCACCTCCACATCGCCACCGAGGACGCCGAGGAACTGGTGAAGGAAATACGCCACGCGGGGGCGATTTTCCTGGGCAACCACACGCCGGTGGCCCTGGGCGACTACGCCGCCGGCCCGTCCCACGTGCTGCCCACCAGCGGCACGGCCCGGTTCGCCGGGGGGCTGTCGTCGAACGACTTCCTCCGCCCCGGCAGCATCCTCCATTTCACTCGCGAGGGAATGCGGCGACTGGCGCCGGACGTGCGGGTGCTGGCCACGGTGGAGGGGCTTACGGCGCATCGCGCCAGCGTGGACGTTCGCCTGGAAAACGAGGAGGAAACGTCCGGATGAGCCTGGAGCCGAGAGAATAGAAACGAGCCTGGTTCCGAGAGACGAGTCTGGTTCCCAAGCTCCGGCTTGGGAACCGCTGCCTGGTGCGGAGCCTCGCATCGCGGCCGGCGAAGCAGAGCTTCGCGCTGAGTGCGGCCCCAAGCTGGAGCTTGGGTCCGAGAGTCTGGTTCCCAAGCTCCGGCTTGGGAACCGCTGCCTGGTGCGGAGCCTCGCA
>CAYZWG010000059.1:0-16836 GCA_964481605.1 uncultured Planctomycetaceae bacterium | reverse complement strand
GAGCCTCGCATCGCGGCCGGCGAAGCAGAGCTTCGCGCTGAGTGCGGCCCCAAGCGGGAGCTTGGGTCCGAGGGAAAACGCGGAATTGCGGCCCCAAGCTGGAGCTTGGGTCCGAGAGAAAACGCGGAAGTGCGTTCCCAAGCGGGAGCTTGGGAACGAGAGAATGGAAATGAACCGACCGCTGCGAGGCACCGATGCCCACGATTCGCCGACTTTCGCAAAGCCTGGTCAACAAGATTGCCGCCGGGGAGGTGATCGAGCGTCCGGCCAGCGTGGTCAAGGAGCTGATGGAAAACGCCGTCGACGCGGGCGCCGGGCGGATTGACGTGACGATCCGGGGGGGCGGGTCGGAGTTGATCCGGGTGGTCGACAACGGCGCCGGCATCCTGCCCGACGAGCTGCCCCTGGCGGTGGCCAGCCACGCCACCAGCAAGATCGCCGAGGCGGACGATCTCTTTCGCGTCGGCACGCTGGGGTTCCGGGGCGAGGCGCTGGCCTCGATCGGCGAGGTAAGCCGCCTGGGCATCCGCAGCCGCACGCCCGACTCGCCCAGCGGGGCGGGGATGGAAGTGGTGGGCGGGCAGGCCTCCGCGGCGACCCCTTGCGGCTGCCCGGTGGGCACGGCGGTCGAGGTGGCCAACCTCTTCTACAACATGCCGGTACGGCGGAAGTTTCTCCGCTCGACGCAGACGGAATTGGGCCACATCAGCGAGGCCTTCACACGGATCGCCCTGGCCGCGCCCCAGATTCACTTCACCCTGCGGCACAACGACCGGCTGATGCACGATCTGCCGGCAACCCCGAATTGGTGCGACCGGATCGGGCGGCTGCTGGGCCGCCAGATCGCCGAGAACCTGATCGCGGTCCAGAGCACGGACCGTTCGGTGCAGCTTTCGGGCTACGTGGCCCATCCCAGCCAGAGCCGCAGCAACAACCGCATGCAGTACGTTTTCCTGAACGGCCGGCACATCCGCGATCGGGCCTTGCAGCACGCCCTGGGCGAGGCCTATCGCGGGCTGCTGCTTTCCGGGCGGTATCCCATCGCGGTCCTCTCGTTGCGGGTGCCGCCGGAGATGGTCGACGTCAACGTCCACCCCACCAAGCTGGAGGTTCGCTTCCAGGACTCGGGCCGAATCTACAGCCAACTGCTTTCCACGCTGCGGACGAAGTTCCTCTCCAGCAACCTCGACACCCGTGTCGGCGATCCCGGGGAGGACGACCCCAGCGGTGCCCACGACCAGCAGCAGGCGGCCCAACTGCGGCAGCGGGTGGTC
The DNA here is from genome assembly GCA_964481605.1 of uncultured Planctomycetaceae bacterium. GTDB lineage: Bacteria > Planctomycetota > Planctomycetia > Pirellulales > Thermoguttaceae > CAYZWG01. The sequence continues at coordinate 15,562 of CAYZWG010000059.1, read as the reverse complement.
GATTGGGCCAAGGGGGAAGTGGCCGCCTGGCAACCCTCGGGGGACCATCCGCCCGGCCCGCCCGCGGAGAGCCCGGGCGGCGGACCGCTGGAGGTGACCCGGCTGGACCGGGCCTGGCCCGCGGCGGGCCGGGGCGACTCGCGGGGAGCCGAACCAGTGATGGTCCGGGTCGACCCGGGTCGTGACCAACCCGGCTCGCCCTGTTCGCCTCATCCGCCGCCGAAGGCCCTCCAGGTCCATAACCGCTACCTGGTTGCCGAGAGCGACGACGGCGTGATGGTGATCGACCAGCACGCCTTGCACGAGCGGGTGCTCTACGAGCAACTCCGCGCCCGGGTGGCCGCCGGGCCGATCGAGGCCCAGGCCCTGTTGGTGCCCGAGCCGGTCGACCTCAGCCCCACCGAGGCGGCCACGGCGCTGGAGCAGCGGGAGTTGCTGGCACGGCTGGGCCTGAAGATCGAGCCCTTCGGCGGCGACACGGTGATCGTATCGAGCTATCCGGCCATGCTGGCCAACCTCAATCCGGCCGAGGTGCTGCACGGGCTGCTGGAGCGATTGCTGGCCGGCGCGACCGGGCTGGAGCCGCGGGACATGCTCGACGAGTTGCTCCATTCGGTTGCCTGCAAGGCGGCCGTGAAGGCCGGCGACCGGTTGGAGCCGGAGGAGATCGCCGCGCTGCTGGCGCAGCGCCATCTGGTCCACGACACCCACCATTGTCCTCACGGGCGGCCCACGGCGTTGATCTTCAGCCGCCAGCAGCTCGACAAGCAGTTCAAGCGGACCTGAAGGCCGCGGATTCGGCACGAGCGGCATTCTCGCCAGACCCGTGCAATTCTCCCCCCTTGTCGTCCGGGTGCGGCAGTTCAAAGGGAAAGGCCGCGTCCGGCCGCGTCGAATAGGGCCGGCCTGGGGAGCAAATTCATTTGACAAGCCCCCGGCAGGAACCCACGTTTTCTTGGCTTGCCGTCTGCTTTTCCCGACTCTTCCTCGGCTCCGGCTACGGCGTCTCGGTCGGGAGCGTGTCGTTTGCGGCTTACCCATCCGGTTGGCTTCCCTGGCGGAAAGAGACATTCGTGCGCTGCCGACTTTCCGCAACCGAAACTCGTGAGCAAGGAGAAGGGACAAAATGGACTCCGTTGTTTTCGCCTATATCGGTCCCGAAACGGTCATTCCGGTCACCTCGGCGCTGGCGGCGATCGGCGGGGCGCTGCTGATGTTTGGCGGGATGATCCGCCGCCTGGTGTTGAGGCCGTTTCGGCGGCTCCGGCCGCAGGAGGATGCCCCGGCTTCGCCGCCCGAAGACGGTTGAGCCCGGACATTGCCAGCCATCCCCCCCTGGATCGTTTCCCGCCGGCGGCGCGCCCCCTGCGCCCGCCGATCCGTACGAAACCTGGAAGCCGTGAGACCCATCAAGCGAGTGATCGTGATCGGCCTGGACGGGATGGAACCGTCCATCGTGGAGCCCATGCTGGCGGCGGGCGAGCTACCCCGCCTGGCGGAGCTTGGGCGGCAGGGCGGGATGTCGCGTATCGCCACGACCTGTCCGGCCCAGACCCCCGTGGCCTGGTCGTCGTTTGCCACGGGAGTGAATCCCGGAGGGCACGGGATTTTCGACTTCGTGCGTCGCAATCCCGACACCTACGGCCTGGACCTGGCGTTTCATCGCTACGAGCAAAAGAATCCGTTCGTTCCGCCCAAGGTGGTCAACCTCCGCGGCGGCAAGGCGATCTGGGAGGTGCTTTCGGCGGCCGGGCTGCCGTCGACCATCCTGCGGTTCCCCTGCACCTATCCGCCCGATTCGATCCGCGGGCGAATGCTCTCCGGGATGGGAGTGCCCGACGTCCGGGGCAGCCTGGGCACTCCCAGTTTTTTCACCTCGGACGCCGGCGCCGCGGCCGGCCGGAGCGAAAGCCTGGTTGCCCTCCAGCCGCGAGGGGGCAGCACCTATGCTGGGCATCTGCCGGGGCCGCTGAACCCCAAGACCCGGTCGCCGGAAAGGCTCCCCATCACCCTCGAGGTCGATTGGGCGTCGCGGCGGCTGCTGCTTGGCTGCGGCGGCCGGCCGCCGGCCCTGGAGATTCGCCAGGGGTGCTGGAGCGACTGGCTGAAGGTGAAGTTCAAGCTGGGAATGCTCCAGTCGGTGCGGGGCATGGTCCGTTTCCACCTGGTTCGCCTGGAGCCGGCGGTGGAACTGTATGCCTCGCCGGTCAATTTCGACCCCCACGCGCCCCCCTTCGCCATCAGCACCCCGGCGGACTACGCCGGACGGCTGGCCGATTCGGTGGGGACGTTTTATACCACGGGCATGGTCGAGGACCACGCGGGGCTGGAGAACGGACGGATCGACGAAGCGGCCTTCCTCGACCAGTGCGACGGCGTGTGGCGCGAGCGGGAGCGGATGATGCTCCACGAGTTGGACCGGTTCGACGAGGGGCTGTTTTACTGCCTTTACGATACCCCGGACCGGGTTGGCCACATGTTCTGGCGGTTCCGCGAACCGGATCATCCGGCCAATCGCGATCGGGCCCGGCCGGCAGGATACGAACGGGCCATCGAACAGCAGTACCGCGTCGCCGATGAAGCCGTGGGCAAGGCGATGCGGTATGCCGACGAGGAAACGCTGCTGGTGGTGCTTTCGGATCATGGCTGCGGAAGCTTTCGGCGAGGGGTGAACCTCAACACGTGGCTTCACCGGAAGGGGCTCTTGGTGTTGCGCGACGGGGCCCGGCCGGGCGAGACCTTGAGCAAGACCTCGGGCGAGACCTCGAGCAAGACCTCGGGCGAGACGCTCTCCCAGGTGGACTGGGGCCGCAGCAGGGCCTACGCCCTGGGCTTGAGCGGCATCTACCTCAACCTGGAGGGCCGGGAAGCGGGTGGAATTGTTCCCCCGGCGGAGGCTCCACGCCTGCGGCAATCGATCGCCAAGGAGTTGGGCGGCCTGGCCGATCCCCCGCTCGGCACGCTCGCCGTGCGCGGCGCGATGCCCCGCCAACGGGTCTATCGCGGTCCCCGCACCGACGAAGCGCCCGACGTGCTGGTGAACTACGCGCGGGGATACCGCACCTCCTGGGGCTCGGCCCTGGGCGGGGTGGGCGAGCAACTGTTCGAAGACAATCGCCGCTGCTGGGCGGGCGACCACATGATCGACCCCCAACTGACGCCGGGCGTGCTGCTGATGAACCGGTCCTACCGGACCGATGCGCCCCGCCTGGTCGACATGGCGCCCACGATCCTCGACGCCCTGGGGGTCCCCGGCGGGGCCGCAATGGAAGGAGAATCTCTGCTGTGATGAAAATCCTGGTCATCGGTCTGGATTGTGCCGCCGGGGAAATCCTCTTTTCCGACGAGCGGCTGGTCAACTTTCGCCGGCTGATGGAACACGGCTGCTACGGACGGCTGGAGAGCGTGGTCCCGCCCATCACCGTGCCCGCCTGGATGTGCATGTCCACCGGGCAGGACCCGGGGTCGCTGGGCGTGTACGGCTTCCGCAACCGCCGCGACCATTCCTACGACGAAATGCGGGTGGTCAACTCGGGGGATATCCGCCAACTGGCGATCTGGGACCAGGTTGCCCGGGAGGGAAAGCGGGCCCACGTGATCGGCGTGCCGCCCAACTACCCACCCCGCAAGACGAGCGGCCTCTCGGTGGGCTGCTTCCTCACCCCGGACACGCAGCACCGCTCTTACACGCACCCCGCCGAAATCGGCTCCCGGATCGCCGAGCTGGTGGGGCCCTACCCGGTCGACGTGCGGGGATTCCGCACGGAAAACAAGGACTGGCTCAAGGAGGAGATTTTCGGCATGACGCGAAAACACTTCGCCGTGGTGCGCCATTTCCTCCAGCGCGGCGATTGGGACTATTTCCAATTCGTGGAGATCGGCCTGGACCGCGTCCAGCACGGGTTTTGGAAGTATCACGACCCGGCCCACCGCCGCCACGTCCCCGGCAATCCCTACCAGCACGTGATCCGCGACTACTATCGCCTGCTGGACGAGGAGGTGGGCCGGCTGCTGGAATCGCTCGACGCGGAAACGGCCGTACTGGTGGTCTCCGACCATGGGGCCAAGCGGCTCGACGGCGGCTTCTGCGTCAACGAGTGGTTGATCCGCGAAGGACTGCTGGCGGTGCACGAATACCCCCGCCAGGTCACCCCCCTGAGGCAGCTCGACATCGACTGGGATCGCACCCAGGTGTGGGGCGAGGGCGGCTATTACGCCCGCGTGTTTCTCAATGTCAAGGGCCGGGAGCCGCGGGGAACGATCGAGCCGGGCGACTACGAGAAGTTTCGCGACGAGGTCAAGGCCCGCTTCGAGGCTACCGTGGATGAGCAGGGCAACCGGCTGGGAACCCGGGCCTTCAAGCCCGAACAGATCTACCGCCGGCAGCACAATCACCCCCCCGACCTGATCGTCCACCTGGGCGACCTGTATTGGCGTTCGGTGGGCGGAGTGGGATACCCCGGCATTCACGTGGAGGAAAACGATACGGGTCCGGACGATTGCAACCACGCCCAGCACGGCGCGTTTATCTTGGCGGTCCCGGGCCTGGCCGCCCGGGGCGAGTTGTCGGACCTTCATTTGCTCGACGTGGCTCCCACGCTGCTGGAGTTGGGCGGCTACGATGCCCTTCCCGAGATGCAAGGCAAGTCGTTTCTTTCCACCGAGGACGCGGCTCCCCCGGTCGTTGCGGCGATCACGGCGGCCGACGAGGAAACCATCCGGCAACGCCTGAGCGGACTGGGGTATATCTGATGAATCGGCGCCGGCAAGAACGCTCGCCCCTTGAGCGGACGCCTTCCGCCGCGACGGAAAACGACCCAAGGCAACCGCCGCGGCCGTGGGCTGGGCCTTTCGGCTACGTCCTCTTGGGGCTGTGGTTCGGGCTGTGCGCGGGCTTTGTGGAAATGGCGGGACTCTCCTTAGAGCGGCTGTTGGGAATCCAGCCGCTCTGGTTCCTCAGCGGTCACTACCTCTGGATGTCGATCCTGGCGAACCTGCTGCTGTTTGCCCCGCTGGGAGTTGTGTTCGGGGTGTTGGCGGCGTGTTTTCCCCGCATCCCTTGGCTGCGAGGGGCCGTCGTCTTTCTCGGCTTCTGGTTTGCCCTGGTGCTGGTGGCCTATGTGTCTCAAATTCTCGGGCTTGGTCTGAGCGTGTGGGCGACCTTGCTCTTGGCGCTGGGATTGGCGGTGTGGGCCGCGCGATGGGCCACCGCCCGGCCGGACCGGTTTCACCGCCTGGTAGCCACCAGCGGCGGCGTCCTGCTGGCCGCGCTGGTGGTGCTCGCCGTGGGCGTGATCGGCCTGGGAAGATGGGCCGACCGGCGATCGCTCGATGCCCTGGGGCCGGCTTCGCCGGATGCCCCCAACGTGCTGTTGATCGTGATGGATACGGTGCGGGCGAAAAGCCTGGGCCTGTACGGTTGCCCGCGGCCGACCACCCCGGCGCTGACGCGCTGGGCGAAAGAGAGCGTGGTGTTTGAAAACGCGGTTTCACCCGCCCCCTGGACCCTGCCGTCCCACGCCAGCATGTTCACCGGCCTTTACCCCGACCAGCACGGCTGCGACCAGACGGTGCCCCTGGGGACCGGCTTTCCCACCCTGGCCGAGGTGCTTCGGCGGCGGGGCTACGCCACGGCCGGTTTCGTGGGCAACATCCGCTTTTGCCACCGCTACACCGGCCTGGCCCGGGGGTTTATCCACTGGCAGGACGGCACGATCAATTGGGGTGAACTTGCCTACAATTCCTGGCTGGCCCGGCACTTGCTCGACGCCCCCCGGGTGAAGCGAGCGCTGCGGCTGTATGACGAGCTGGGGCGCAAGTCGGCCTCCACGGTGAACTCGGAGTTTCTCGACTGGCTCCGGCGGCGTCCCCGCAAGCGGCCGTTTTTCGCCTTCTTGAACTATTACGACGCCCACGATCCCTTCCTCCCGGAGGGTCCCGTGGGTGCGGATGGACAACCCCTTTCGGACGCGCAGAAGGCAAAACTGGCCAACTGGCGGCGGGCGGCCCTGTTCGTGCAAAACGTCCCCCCGCAAGACATCGCGGTTGCCCGGCGGGCCTACGAGGCCCGCATTCGCCGGCTCGACGCGGAGATCGACTCGCTCCTGTCGACGCTCGAACGAGAGGGCCTGTTGCGGAACACGCTGCTGGTGATCACCGCGGACCATGGGGAGCAGTTTGGGGAGCACGGGCTGCTGTTTCACTGGAACAGTCTCTACCGCCCGCTTCTGCACGTGCCCCTGTTGATTCGGTTTCCGGATCGCTCCGGGGAGGGCAGGCGGGTGGCGCCGATCGTGAACCTTCGCGACCTGCCCGCCTCGATGTTGGAAATGCTGGGGCTGGAGGAGGAGGCGTTTCCGGGCGACTCGTTCGCCCCCTTGTGCGACGGCTCGGCGACTCCCGGGGCGGTCCGCCGGCCGACGCACGCCTCGGTGGAAATGCGCGACTACCTGCCGCCGTGGCAGAGAAACGCGAGCGGCCCCATCGAGGCCCTGTTCGGCGAAGGGATGCAATACATTCGGGAGTACGGCACGGGCAAGGAGGAGCTTTACGATTTTCTCCACGACCTGGAAGAGGAGCACGATCTATCCGGCGACACGGCCTACGGCAACCTGCTGGAACGCTTTCGCCAGATCGTGGTTTCGGCCCGCCCGCCCCACCGCAACGAAGAAGCCGAACCCCAGGCGGCAGGTTTCCTGCTTTCCCACGGGGCCGGCCGCGGCGAGGTTCGCCACGGCCGTTGACCCTTGCCTAAATGTGTGACCGTCAAGAAGGCGGAACTCGCGACGTGTGGGGTTGTGGGTGGCTTGTGCGAAGCGGCGCCGTGGAAGTAGAATAGCGCTGTCGGCAGTCTCCCGCGTCCGTGGCCGATGGCCTGCAATCGCCAGTTTCCCCGTTGCCGTAGCCCCAGCCATGATCTGCGTCAGCATCGCCCGAGGCCGTCACCGTCACGTCACCGCCGAGCACCGCCACCTGGTGGAAGAAGGGGCCGAGCTGGTCGAGTTGCGGACCGACTACATCAACGGCCCGGTGGGTATCAAGCTGTTGTTGAAGGATCGGCCCGGCCCCGTGGTGGTCACCTGCCGCCGCCAGCGCGACGGCGGCCGCTGGACCCAAAGCGAGCAGCAGCGGCTGGTGCTGTTGCGGGCGGCGGTGGCCGAAGGGGCCGATTACGTCGACCTGGAGGAGGACATTGCGGCGGAGATTCCCCGTTTTGGAAAAACGAAGCGGATCATCAGCCTGCACGACTTCACGGAGACGCCCCCCGACCTGGAGGCGATCCACCGCCGCATCTGCTCGCTCGATCCGGACATCATCAAGATTTGCACCCAGGCGAACAACCCCCACGACAACCTGCGGATGCTGCGGCTGGTGAGGGAGGCGGAGATTCCCACTGTGGGCTTCTGCATGGGCGAGATGGGCATCCCCTCGCGGATTCTGGCCGGCCGGTTCGGCTCGCCCCTGACCTACGCCTCGTCGTCGCACGAAGGGGCCCTGGCGCCCGGCCAACTCAGCTTTGACGAGATGAGCCGGGTCTACCGCTACGACCAGATCGACGGCGAGACGGACGTCTACGGCGTGATTGCCGATCCGGTGGGACACAGCCTCAGCCCCCTGATCCACAACGCCGCTTTCGCCCGGCTGAAGATGAACCGGGTTTACCTCCCCCTCCGCGTGCCGGGCGAACACCTGGGGCAATTCATCACGGAGGATGCCGCCGGGTTGGGGATCCGGGGCTTGAGCGTGACCATCCCGCACAAGGAGGCGGTGATTGAGTACCTCGACGACGTGGACGAGGCGGTGCGGGGTATCGGCGCCACCAACACGGTGGTCTTCCACGACGCCCAACGACGCGGCTACAACACGGACTGCCCGGCGGCCATGAAGAGCCTGGAGGAGGCCCTGGGCGTGAAGGGGCGAGAGCAGCCTTTCCAGGCAAGGACGGCCCTGGTGCTGGGTTCCGGCGGAGTGGGCCATGCGGTCGCCTTCGGCCTGGTCCGCCGCGGGGCCGAGGTGGTGCTCACCGACGGCGAGCCCTCCCGGGCCACGGAACTGGCCCAACGGTTGAAATGCCGTTCGGTCCCCTGGAAAGGCCGCCACGCCGTGACGGCCGACATGCTGCTTAACTGCACGCCCCTGGGAATGCACCCCAACGTCGACCAGACCCCTTTCGACGAGCACTACCTGCGGCCGTCGATGGCGGTCTTCGACGCCGTCTACAACCCGGAGAACACGCTCCTGGTGAAGCACGCCCGGCAGCGAAGCTGCACCGTGGTGACCGGCGTGGACATGTTCGTCCGCCAGGCCTGTCTCCAGTTTGAGCACTTTACCGGCCGGGAGGGTCCGGCAGAGTTGATGCGCGAGGTGATCAAGCGGGCCACCGCGGCGGCAAAGGTTTGATGGTGCCGTGGTGGCCGGCACCGGGCTTGCCCCGATACCGTTGAATGAAGCGGGTAGCCCAGGTTCTTGAACCTGGGCCGGCGGCAGCCGGCAAGAGGTCAGGGAGCGGGTGGCGAGGCTCAGGCAGTGTTCCTATTCGGCGGGCGGAGTGATTTGCCCTGACCTCTTGTGGCACCAGCCACACCGGTTCAAGAACCGGTGCTACCCAGGAATGAAACCACACCGGTTCAAGAACCGGTGCTACCCAGGAATGAAACCACACCGGTTCAAGAACCGGTGCTACCCGGCGGGGTCGCCAGACCCGCGCCGAACGTTGCCCTGCCCGGCTGCAGATTGGCACGAAGATGAACCTCACCCTGATCGGATATCGCGCCACCGGCAAGACGACCTTGGCCCGGCTGCTGGCCGGACGGCTGGGCTGGGACTGGATCGACGCCGACGTGGAGGTGGAGCGGGTGGCCGGCAAGTCGATCGCCGAGATTTTTGCCCAAGACGGCGAGCCGGTGTTTCGCGACATCGAAGCCCGGGTGACAGCCGAACTATGCGGCCGCGACCGGCTGGTGATTGCCGCCGGGGGCGGGGCGCCGATGCGAGAAGCGACCCGCCGGGCGATGCGCCGCGGCGGCAAGGTGGTCTGGCTGACGGCCACGGCCCGGACGATTCACGCCCGCATGTCGGGTGACGCCACCACGGCCGCGCGGCGGCCCAACCTCACCGAGCGGGGGCCGCTGGATGAGATTCTCGCCTTGCTCGCCCAGCGGGCGCCGACCTATCGGGAGGCGGCCCACCTGGAGGTCGACACCGAGGGCAAGACGCCCGAGGCGATCACGGAGGAAATTCTCGCTTCGCTCGAACTGGCCCCCTGAGCAAGAGGAGACGGCGTGACGATCCTGCTGGCCCTCGGCGTCCCCTTCCCGTTGCGGCTGACCCTGTTGGCAATCCTGGGAGCCCTGCTGGGTGGCCTGGTCAACTGGGCGGTATACCGGCTGGCCTGGCACCCTCGCCCCATCAGTCCCTGGTCGGCAGGGGCGGCGGAAGCGGCGCCCCGACGCGACTCGGACCGAATTCCCATCCTCGGCTGGCTGGGACTTCGTCGCGAGGCGTCGATCCACGGGACCGCCTTCTGGCTGCGGCCGATGCTGGTGGAAGTGGTTATGGCGGCGGCCACACCGGGGCTTTACTGGTGGGAAGTGGGACGCCAGGCCCTGGTCGCCCCGGGCGTCGCCCCGCCCACGGCGGCCGTGCTGCACGCCCAGTATGCCTGCCACCTCGTGCTGATGCTGTTGATGCTGGCGGGCTCGTTGATCGACGCCGACGAGAAGATCATTCCCGACACGATCACGCTGCCGGGCACGCTCTTCGGGCTGGTGGCGGTGGCCGTCTTCCCGTGGGTGCTCTTGCCCGACGTCGCCCGGCCGATGCCGCTGTCGGGGCCGGGGGGGCCGCTGGGACTGATCCCCTGCGACTTCCTCCGGCTCAGTTCGCCGGCGGCGTGGCCCCAGCGGCTGGGTGGGGCCCCGCTGTGGGGGCCGCTGCTGGTGGGCCTGGGTTGCTGGTGGCTGTGGTGCGTGGCGCTGGCGCCGCGAACCTGGTACTCGCGGCACGGCTGGCGACGGGCATTGCAATTGTCGCTGGCCCGGCTGCTCCGCGATCGGAGCACGCGGCGGATCGCCGCCCTGGGCCTGGCCGGATCGGTGGCCGTGGCGGCGGTCTGGTGGGGCGGCGGCCCGCACTGGCAAGGGCTGCTGACGGCCCTGGTGGGAATGGCGGCCGGCGGCGGGATCATCTGGCTGGTGCGGATCATCGGCACCGCCGCCCTGGGCCGCGAAGCGATGGGCTTTGGCGACGTCACCCTGATGGCGATGATCGGCACCCTGCTGGGCTGGCAGGCCTGCCTGATTATCTTCTTCCTGGCCCCCTTCGCCGGCCTCGTGGTAGGGCTGGCGAGCCTCCTGTTGCACCGGCAGCCGGAAATTCCCTACGGCCCGTTTCTCTGTCTGGCCACGGCTGTGGTGATCGTCCGCTGGGCGGCGGTCTGGGACTGGGCCTTGCCGATCTTCGCGCTGGGCGTGTTTGTGCCGCTGGTGGTGCTGGTGGGCTTGGCTATGATGGGGGGGATGCTCTCCCTGTGGCGGCGAATCGCCGGATAGTCCGAGCAATCCATGGGCGACACGCCCGCAGCGAGGCGGCGGGCCGCCCGCCGCCTCGCTCTGCAAGCTACAATTTCCGTAGTCGCACCGCACCACCTCATTATTCTTCGGCCTCTCCATGTCTCTGTTCCTTCCGGCCGTCACCGAGCTGGCATCCGGGGCCGACCTGCTCCGTCGGCGGCGCTACGGCCGCATCGAGACGGCAGACGGGCGGCTCGACCGGATCGTCCTAAGGCTTTGTCCCAAACTGGTTTCCCTCCCGGGAATTCACCTCGGGGACTGGTGGACCCACCGCCGCCGCGGCCCCGCCGATCGCTGCCTGCTCTACTACGACCAGCCACTCCGGTTCCCCAATTTCCTCACCGTCAAGTACGTCGTCACCTGGCAGGGAACGCGGTATGGAACGTTCCTGGCCGCGGCCCGGGCACTGGACGAGATCGCCCGGCTGAAGCGTACCGACGCGCTGTTGTGCGAAGTTTCCAACGGGCGGATCTCGCGGCGGATGATGGCCCGCTGGGGCTGGCAGCCTCACACGTCCTCGCGCTGGCACCGCCACTACATCAAGCGATTCTACGGCATTTACCCGGCGGGGGTGGGGGCCCAGGCGCGGCCTCCGGCGAGCGAGGCTCTCTGGGCCAGCTCGCCCACCAGCGACGGCGGGGTCTCGGGCATTGTGTGAGGGATGGCGGCGCGGTAGGCTGCGCCTGACATTGGCCGGTTGAAACCTTGATCTCGCGGGGGTCGGGGGTTCATCCGGGATTCGTTTCCCCCAGGGCGAGGCTCGCCCTGCCTGGCTTTCTGTCGGGTTGTTGATGGGGTTCCTTGATCGAAAATGGTGGACGTTGGGGCAGGGTGAACATGAGCGACGGGGATTGCATCCATGGCCGCGAAGGAGCGGAAGTCGAGGGATACACCTGCCGCGGAGTCGGGCCCGAGCACGATGCCTCCGCGATTGATCCTTTTGGCACTGGATCATTGTGGCGTGCCGGTGTTCGTGGTGAGTTCGGACGCCCGCTTGGTCTACATCAACGACGCCGCGTGCAGCCGGCTGGAATACTCGCGCGAAGAGTTGCTCTCGATGCGGGTGCACGACATCGATCCACGTTTCCCTGCGGAGAACTGGGGAGAATTCTGGAAGGGACTGAGGCGGGACGGCCGCCGTTGCTTCGAATCGCTTCACCGCACCAAGAGCGGCGGCGTCTTTCCCGTGGAGATATCGGCTGCCTTCTTCACCGACCAGCGTAAGGAGTATGTTTGCGCCTTCGTTCGCAACCTGGCCGAGCGGAAACGGATGGAGCGGGTGCTGCGGTATCGACTGGAGTTCGAGGAACTGATTTGCAGGCTGTCGACCGAATTCATCAACCTGCCTCTGAACGAGATCGATCGCGGCATCAATCAGAGCTTGAAGGAGATCGGCTGCCTGATGGGGGCCGACCGAAGCTACGTTTTCCGGCTCTGGGAGGAAGAAGCCGCACTGGACAATACGCACGAATGGTGTGCCGAGGGGATCGAGCCGCAGATCGATAACCTGCAAGGGTTGCCCGTGGAGGCCTGCCCCTGGTGGATGGAGAAGCTCCGCCGGCTGGAGACAATCCACATTCCCCGGATCGCCGACCTTCCTGCTCGGGCAACCGCGGAGCGGGAACTGCTCCAAGCCCAGCAGATTCAATCGCTGGTCGCCGTCCCCATGACTTGCGGCGGAGTGCTGATCGGCTTCGTCGGCTTCGACGCGGTGCGGGCGGAGAAGACGTGGTCGGACGACAGTATCGCCCTTCTCCGCGTCGCGGGTGAGCTTTTCGCCTCGGTGCTGGAACGCCAGCGCGTGGAGGAGGCGCTGTGGGAGAGCCAACAGACGCTGAAAAACACGCTCGCGTCGATGGATGATTTACTATTCGTGCTGGACGAAAACGGGGTATTTGTCGACTATCCCCAGCAATCCCCGGAAAAGGAGCTGCTCCTGCCGCCGGAGCGGTTTCTGGGCAAGCCGTTTCAGCAGGTATTGCCGCCCGACGTCTCCGGGCAACTCGAAGCGGCGGTCACCGCGATCCGCGCCACGGGCATTTCGCAGCGATTCGACTACTCGCTGGAGGTTTCCGGTCAAACCGCCTGGTTCTCCGCCCTGATTTCCCCCAGAAAGTCGAAGGACGGCGGGTTTCAAGGCGTGGTGGTGGCAACGCGCAACATTACCGATCGCAAACGCGCCGAGCAGGCGTTGCAGAAAGAAGAGGGATTGCTCCGGCGGCTGCTCGATTTTCAGGAGCGGGAGCGTCGATTGGTCGCCTACGAAATTCACGACGAACTGGCCCAGCAGTTGACCGGCGCGTTGATGCAGTTCCAGGCGTTCGACCAGCTTCGCGACCGGCATCCCGAGCGGGCCCACCAGAGTTACGTCGCCGCGACGCGGCTGCTTGAGGCCGGGTTGGCCGAGGCACGGCGATTGATCGGCGGTCTGCGACCGCCGGTCCTCGACGAGTTTGGAATCGTGGCCGCCATCGAGTATCTCATCAGCGAACGCCACGACAGCGGCGAGCCGCGGATCGAATTCCAGCATCACGGCCGCCTCCAGCGGCTGGCGTCGCCCTTGCAGGCGGCCCTCTTTCGGATCGTCCAGGAAAGCCTCACCAATGCCTCTCAGCACAGCCGGAGCGAAAAGGTTCGCGTCGAGCTGGCCGTCGAAGGCGACCGGGTTCGCGTGGAAGTTCGCGACTGGGGGGTCGGCTTTGATTCGCAAAACGTGGAAGAAGACCGGTTCGGACTGCAAGGCATCCGCGAGCGAGCCCACCTGTTCGGGGGCCAGGCAACGATCGAGACGGCGCCCGGCCAGGGAACCCGCGTTTGCGTCGAGCTTCCCCTGCTAGAGAATCGCCCGGAGGAGGGCCCGTCCGGCCAATGAAGCGACCGGGGTGCCGGCGGGGCCCGTGATTGCGGGTGGCCACAGTCGCCCCATTTGCCCCGTATTTTTCGGACCTCCCACCCGTTCCGTCTTTCCCGCCTTAGCGAGAAACTGCCCTTGCTCCCCCCCAGGGCACTTGCTACCATCCGCCCGCTTTGTGTGGGCCCCGGGCGCGCGCCCGGCGAGCCCCGGCGGCCGCCCACGCGGAGGGTCCGTCCCGGGACGATCGTTCCTCTCGGAGTATTTCGTCATGCGTCGCGCGGGTACGACGCAACTGGTCGCTCTGGTGCTGTTGGGCATGGGCGGCTGCGCCAACAGCAATACGTTGCTCAAGGGCAACGTGGAGCAACTCCGGCAGCAGCAGATGACGATGGCTCGCCAGAACCAGGAGTTGCAAGGCCGGGCGGCAGCCCTGGACCGCGACAACCAGGAACTGCAGAAGCTGCTGGCCCAGGCCCGGCAGCAGACCAAGGAGCAGGATCGCGTTGCCCAGGATCAGATCAAGCTGCTCCGCAACCAGTTGGCCAGCATCACCAGCCAGTTGGCCCAAGTTCGCGAAGAGGCCGACAAGACCCGCGCGCTGAATGCCTCGCTCCAGCGGCAGCGGGGCGTGGCGATTCAGCCCAACAACAGCCTCTTGGCCACGTTGCCGACGATCAACCTGGCGGGTGTCCACGTCCGCCGCGACGGCGACGTGATTCGGATCGAGTTGCCGGCGGACCAGCTTTTCGGATACGGCACGAGCCAGTTTCGGCCCGGCGCCGGCCGGATCATCACCACGGTGGCGGAAGAAATCCTGAGGAACTATCCCCGGCAGATGATCGGCATCGAGGGCCACACCGACTCCACCCCCGTGCAAAACTACCAGGTGCACAACGCCATGCAGCTTGCCACGGCCCAGGCCGGGGCCGTCTACGAGGTGCTGGCCAACCAGACCCGGCTGGAGCCGAAGCAGCTTTTCGTGGTGGGCCACGGGTTGAATCATCCGGTGGTTTCCAACGCCACCGAGGCCGGCCGGGCGCGGAACCGCCGCGTCGAGCTGGTGATCTATCCCGAAAACCGCGGTTAGGCAACGCAGCGCTCGGCGCGGGTCTCCCGACCCCGCCGAGAAAGCCCGGTTGGGCCGGCGGCGGGGTCGGGAGACCCGCGCCGAACACCGAGACCCGCGCCGAATGCCGCCCCGTCTCTACCACCTCCCGGATCGAGCCCTGGACGATGACCGACGATCGCCCTGAGCGATTGGCCCCTGGGTTGAGCCGATGAATCCTTTCTTGCTTTCCATCTCCAGCGGCGGCGCCTTTTTTTTCGGCATGGCCGTTTGCGGCGGGGGGATGGGGTTGCGATTGCGTGCCGCACGGCGCCGCTGGAGGGCCGTGCTGGCCGTGACCTCGCTGGTCGGCGCCGTGCTGGTCGTGCTCTCGGCCACGCCCGCAAGCCCTTGGGCCTATGCCCTCTGGGCGGTCTGCCTGCTGGCGGCGCTGGGGTTGCAGGATTTCCGCCCGGGCGGCCGGCCACCTCGCCGTGCAGCCGCCGTGGCCACCGGCCTGCTGGGCCTGGTCTGCCTGCTGCTTTTCCTGCTGGAGTTGCCCTATCACTTCCGGCCGCGGATTCCCGTCCAGCCCGGGGAAACCATCTACGTGCTGGGCGATTCGATCAGCGCCGGGGCCGGCACCCGCGAGCGAAACTGGCCCGAGGTGCTGGCCGACCGTACGGGGCTCAAGGTGGTCAACCTGGCCCAGCCGGGAGCGACCGTCGCCAGCGCGATCGAGCAGGCCAAGCGGATTGGCGATGGCCGTAGCGTCGTGCTGGTGGAGATCGGCGGCAACGATCTGCTCAGCGGTGCCGATGGCCGCACGTTTCGGCGCGATCTCGATCGGCTGCTGGCGAAACTGGCCAGGGATAACCGGCGGCTGGCAATGTTCGAGTTGCCGCTGGTGCCGCTGGCCAACCGGTTGGGCCGGGCCCAGCGCGCCCTGGCCGCCAAGTACCACGCCGCGCTGATTCCCAAACGCGTGCTCACCGGCGTGCTCGCCACGCCGGGCGCCACCATCGACGGGCTGCACCTGTCGCAAGTCGGACACGACCGGCTGGCCGGGACCGTGGGACAGATGCTCGTGCC